>PFHB01000086.1:7186-37558 GCA_002783585.1 Candidatus Omnitrophica bacterium CG_4_8_14_3_um_filter_43_15 | reverse complement strand
AACCGTCATATCCTGTAAACTGCGTATGCTTTACCAATTTTTTTATTTTTTGCGCCAATGTAACAGCAAAAATTTCTGTACTAAGAGCTATTGAACTCCGAGATGTTACTCTCTGCGCCTCCATTGCCTTATTAAAACCGTCTTTGTCCACATAAAACCCTTTTTCTTTGGCAATCTCCTCGGTAAGGTCATACGGAAAACCGTATGTATCATAGAGCTTAAACGCCTCTTCGCCTTTAATCTGTTTTGAAAATGAGTTTTTCATTATCTCCTGCAGGATCTGTTCACCGTCATGCAGCGTCTTGCTGAACCTTTCCTCTTCTTTAAGTAAAATCATTGAGATATTTTCCCGCCTGGCCTCAAGTTGCGGATACTGCTTTTTCATAACACGCGCTACTACAGGCACTAATTTATACAGAAACTCGCCTTTTATTCCGAGCTTTTTGCCAAACCTTACAGCCCTTCGTATCAACATCCTCTGCACATAGCCACGGCCCTCGTTTGACGGCAGCACGCCGTCTGCGCACAAAAATATTGCTGCGCGCACATGATCAGCTATAGTGGCAGCCATCTCCGGGTGGGCTGCTCGTGCCGCCTCATTCTTAATAACCTCGATTATCGGAACAAACAAATCTGTTTCAAAATTTGATTTAACGCCCTGCATCACTGCGGCGATTCTTTCTAAGCCCATGCCTGTATCTATATTTTTTATAGGCAGGGCCTCAAGCTTGCCGCCTTCGCATCTGTTAAACTGCGTAAACACCAGATTCCAAACCTCAACATCGCCGACATATATCTCTGAACACGGGCCGCATGGGCCGTTAGGGCCTTTCTGCTTGGCCTCTGAAGGCCAGAAATTATCTTTGTCGCCCAGCTTCTTAATTTTATCTGCCGGTATCTTGACAACATTACGCCATATGTCATACGCCTCGTCATCGTCTTTATAAACAGACACCCACATCTTTTTCTGCGGTATTTTAAGCTCTTCAGCCATAAACTCCCACGCCCACGCAATGGCATCTTTTTTAAAATAATCGCCGAAAGAAAAATTACCCAGCATTTCAAAGAACGTATGATGGGCCGGCGTCTTTCCCACGTTTTCTATATCGCCAGTCCTTAAACATTTCTGCGATGTTGTTGCGCGCTTAAAATCTTTTTTTATGCCCAGAAAATATTCCTTAAACTGGTTCATGCCTGCGCCTGTGAATAAAAGCGTAGGGTCATCATCAGGCACAAGCGAGGCGCTTGGTATTATCTTGTGCTGCTTTGATTGAAAAAATCTCAGGAATTTATCCCGGATTACATCTGCCTTCATTTTGCTATGGCTTCCTTTACTGCCTTAAAAACCGCGTCGTATGAAAAACCGCGGCGCCCTAAAAAAGATACTAAGCGTCTTTTGGCAATAACTTTATCAACGCCTTTGAATTGTTTTAACTTAGACTGCGCCAGCTTACTAGCTGCCTCATATTCGTCCATTTCACCGGACATAGCTTCAAGCGCGTCATCTGAGTCAAATTCGCTTATGCCTTTTGCGTTAAGTTCCTGTTTAAGCTTAAACCTGCCCATAGGCTTAAGCTTGATCCTATCCTGGATCAGTAATTTCGCGAATTTTAAATCATCCAGAAAACCGCGCTTTTTAAAATCATTCAACAGCTCATCAATTATATCTTGGCTGAAACCGCGCTTTGTTAATTTTTCTGTGAATTCAGCTATGGAACGCGGCCTGTATTTCAATAAAAGGAAGGCGTATCCTGTGGCTTTTTTAAGCTGCTTATCATCAATAGGCATAATATCAAATAGATACCTTCTGCCTTGTCTCTTTTTCTATCTTGTTTGAAAAAGTAGGGTTTTCTTTCAAATAATTCTTGGCTGCTGTCCTGCCCTGGCCTATCTTTTCATCTCCGTAAGTAACCCATGACCCTGAACGCTGAAGCACGCCTGCCTCAGTAGCAGCGTCTAAAAGAGCGCCTGTGGCAGAAATACCTTCGTCATACATAATATCAAATTCCGCCTGCTTGAAGGGGGGCGCAACCTTATTTTTTACAACCTTGACGAGCACATGATTACCAACAATCTTATCGCCCTCTTTTATTATCTCCTTGCGCCTTATATCAAGCCGCACTGAAGAATAAAATTTAAGCGCGCGGCCGCCCGGCGTTGTTTCCGGATTTCCAAACATAACGCCTATCTTTTCCCGGAGCTGGTTAATAAAAATAATGCATGTCTTTGATTTACTGATGCATGCGGTCAACTTACGCAATGCCTGGCTCATTAATCTTGCCTGCAGGCCCATATGCGAATCACCCATATCGCCTTCAATTTCAGCGCGCGGTACAAGCGCTGCAACTGAATCAATAACGATAATATCAACCGCGTTTGAGCGCACAAGTGTCTCTGCGATTTCAAGCGCCTGTTCGCCTGTATCTGGTTGTGATATCAAAAGGTCATTAAGGTTTACCCCGAGTTTCTTGGCATAAGTCGAATCAAAGGCATGCTCTGCGTCAATAAACGCGGCTACGCCGCCGCGCTTCTGCGCCTCTTTTATAACCGATAAGCTAAGAGTCGTCTTGCCGCTTGATTCAGGCCCAAATACCTCAATTACTCTACCTCTTGGCATACCGCCTATTCCAAGGGCTATATCCAAACTCAAGGCACCTGTAGGTATGGCCGGTACATCAACCTTTACGTCAGAACCAAGCTTCATAATAGAACCTTTGCCAAATTGCTTCTCGATCTGGCTTAAAGCCAGGTCAAGGGCCTTGTCGCGCTCTGCCTGCAAGGCAACCTTCTCATCATGCTTTGCTTCTTTTTTCTTATCCTGTACCATTGAAATTTACCCCTTTCTTTCAATTTGAAAAATTCATCCCGAGCCACCCACTATTCCCTTTAGTGGCGAGGGATTACATTTAATGTAATTGTTATTATTGGCGAGTATAGTATGTATATTATATCAATAATATATACTTTGTAAAGGGATTTTTGCTGAAAAAAGTTGGGGACAGGTTCATCCCGGCAATTGTTTTCCGATAGAACCTGTCCCCATCAAGTTTAAGAATTATATGCTATTCAAATATTCCCTAATTTTAACATTAATCTCGCTGATGTCCGTAAGCGAGCCGCTTATATTTATCGGAGCGCCATCTATGTTTGAACTAAAGCCAAGTAACTCGCCATTGCTATCTCAGCTTCTTCGCGGGTTGCAACGCCTAAAATTTCATCAAATTGCCAGTTGCTTTCTATTTCTTTCATCATAACGTCTCTTTATTTTATTTGCATCTATAACCACTGCGGCAATGGCATAAACGCCAATCTTTTGCATAACCTCTGTCAGCAGCTTTTGGTCTTCGGTCTGCCCATCCGCCCTTGCAGCGCCGGCGGCGCCTACTTTGCCCATCGCATTCGCTATCTCTTCGTCCACGCCGTTGGCCTGCGCTGCGCTGGTCTGGCACAGCTTTGACTCAGCAGATATGGCATAGCCCAAACCACACTGCGTAGCAACAAACGCTGCTAGGATTATTACGCTGAGTATTCGTTTTGTAATTGAGTGGTTTTTGACATATATTTACTCTTTTGAGCTATTTATACTATTATAAAACTCTACAATATGTAATCAAAAAAAATACATCCTCTATTCATATAACAACTGAAATAGCCAAATATTCCATAAAAAATGACTTCTTAAACCAACTTCTTCTTTTTATTAACAGCTTTAAAAAGTACTAACAACACAGAGAATGTTTCTGTGTTGACATCTGACAAAACTGGCTATATAATTAAATCCATGAAAGCTGAAATTATAGGCATAGGGACTGAGCTTTTGCTGGGTGACGTGGTAAATTCCAACGCGGCTTATCTTTCACAAAAGCTGGCCGGGCTTGGAATTGATGTTTATTATCACTCAACAGTAGGCGATAATCCAACGCGCCTTGCCTCTTCTGTAAAAACTGCTTTATCAAGATCTGATCTTGTCATAACAACCGGCGGCCTTGGGCCCACTGTAGACGACATCACGGCCCAAACATTACAGCCCTACACCAAAAAAAACACCTTGATATTAAAAAATAACGTCGGCACTGCTCCGGGCCTTTTTACAAAACTACCTGATAAAAAGTTTCTTATTGCCTTGCCCGGGCCGCCAAGAGAACTTAAACCAATGTTTGAAAAATACGCGATACCACTGCTTAAAAAAGTCTCGGGCGCTAAATCTATAATTAAATCCCGCGTTATAAAAATAACCGGTTTATCAGAACCAAAAGTCAATAAAAAGGTGAAATCTATATTAAAATTAAAACCGCCTGTTACTGTCGGGATATACGTAAAATTAGGCGAGGTTAAATTAAAAATCACAGCCAAGGCAGCTTCTGAAAAAAACGCCTTAAAACTTATAGCGCCGGTTGAAAAAGATATAAAAAAACGCCTCGGCGATTATATCTTTGGTATAGATGATCAAACACTTGAAGGCGCGGTAGGCGAATTATTGGCAAGGCATAAAAAAACACTTGCTGTTGCCGAATCCTGCACAGGCGGGCTTATAGCAAACCGCATAACAGATGTGCCGGGTAGTTCAAGATATTTCAAGATGGGCATAGTCGCATACGATAATGGCATAAAGACGAAATTTTTGTTAGACGTAGGGGGCGAACAATGTTCGCCCCTACAAAAATACGGCGCTGTCTCGCGTCAGGTTGCCATAAAAATGGCGCAAGGCATACGCAAACTGGCCAATTCAGACATAGGCCTTTCAACTACAGGCATCGCAGGACCTGCCGGAAAAACAAAGACTAAGCCGGTTGGTTTAGTCTTTATAGCGCTCTCAACGCCAAAACAGACAATCTGCAAAAAATATCACTTCGCCGGCGCCCGCACATCTGTTAAATACAGGACCTCACAGGCTGCATTGGATTTATTAAGAAAATCTGTACAAGGCAATGCTTAAGCCTACCTGAAATAAAAGATTGGCATACAATCCCGCCGCGATATCATCAAGCATTATTCCAAAACCGCCGGGCATATTCTCAAGTTTTTTTATAGGATACGGCTTTACCGCATCCATAAACCTGAACAAGACAAATACAATTACAATATTAATCCATGTAAACGGGACAAGTATTAAAGCAATCATCATCCCAACTACCTCGTCTATAACAACGCACCCGGGGTCTTTTTTACCAAATACCGTTTCTGCCCTTGCTGATACAGCAAAACCCGCCATAATCAACAAAAATAAAGCAGCATAAAATACGTATTCCTGCCTATACAGAAAATAATAAATCACTACCCCGGCAACCGAGCCAAACGTGCCAGGGGCCAACGGTGAAAACCCTATGCCGAAGAATGTTGATATAAGTTTAACTAAATAATTTTTCATTTCTTCTAAGAAAAGATATCCCTGATATTAAAGTTAACGCAACTACAACCAGCATTATACAAAAAATAGCGCGCTCAAACCATAACTCAAACCCCGGGCTCCATATATTAACAGCCGCTGCCCTTAGGATTAAAAATGCAAGTATTATAAAAATTGCCACCACCTGTGAAACCGTCTTGTGTTTTCCGCCTTTTTCTGCTGATAACACTATGCCGCGGCCCACTGCCACCAGGCGCACGCCTGTTATAAAAAGCTCGCGCATAATTATCACAACCACCATCCACGCCTCAACAAGCCCCATCTGCACAAACGCCAGAAACGCTGCCAATGTCAGCACCTTGTCAGCTATAGGATCCAAAATCTTGCCGAGATTTGTAATCTGGCCTGTTTTCCTGGCAATGGCGCCGTCATAATAATCGGTTAGCGACGCTAATATAAACACGGCCAACGCCACAGACTTCGCCGCCAACCCGCTGGAAAAAAGAAAAAACATAAATATAAATGTAAGTACCATACGTGAAATGGTAAGTTTGTTAGGTAAATTCATATTAAGCAATCTCTCCCACTAAATCATATTCTAACGTATCAGTTATCATGACGTCAACAAAATTACCCGGTTTAATGGTTTTTGTGGTTTTGACATATACCTGGCCGTCGACCTCAGGCGCGTCGGCGTAGGTCCGGCCAAGATAAACGCCATCCTCCTGTTTCTCTTCAATCAAAACTTCAAGGGTCTTGCCAAAAAATCTCGCGTTAACGTTCCTGGCAACATCCTGCTGCAGCTTCATCGCCTCGTCAAGCCGCAGCCTTTTTTCTTTATCGCTTACCTGGCCTTTAAAACTATATGCCGGAGTATCCTCTTCTCTTGAATATGTAAATATGCCCAATCTCTCAAATTTTATATCTTTAATGAATCCCAGCAATTCTTTAAATTCTTTTTCGGTTTCACCGGGTAGGCCCACTATCAATGAGCTTCTTATCGCGATATCAGGAATGTTTTTGCGAAGTTTTGTAATTAAATCAAGGATCTGTTTCTTTGTAATCTTACGGCCCATTGATTTCAATAATTTATCGCTTATATGCTGGACAGGCAGGTCAACATATTTACAAATATGCGCACTGTTTTTTATAATATCTATAAGCTCGTCGTTAAAATGCGCCGGGTGCGCATATAGAAGCCGCACCCATTTTATATCTTTATTGATCCTGCGCAGAAGCGAGGCTAAAGAAAGTTTGCCGTACAAATCCATGCCGTAATAAGTAAGGTCCTGGCTTATCAGATTTATTTCTTTCAATTTTCCGTTTGAACGCTCGCGGATATCATTGATTTCTTTTAATATCGCCTGCATGCCGCGGCTTTTGTACGGCCCGCGTATTTTTGATATGACACAATAACTGCATCTGTTATCGCAGCCCTCTGAAATCTTTATATAGGCGTAATGACTTGGCGTAATCAGCAGCCTGTCATCAGGGTCTGATTTGCTGAATTTTCTCACGCCGCTAAAGATATCTATCTCTGCCATCTCTTTACGCAAAACCTTTTTATAACGCTCCGGCAGGCAGCCGGCTACTATAATCTTTTTTATGCGGCCCTGTTTTTTAAGCTCTATCAAATCAAGTATCGTGTTTATTGACTCTCTTTTGGCGTCCTCAATAAACGCGCAGGTATTGACAATGGCCACGTCTGCCTTTACGGCCTCATCAATTACCTTGTAGCCCTTTTTAACAAAATCAGCCAGAATACCTTCAGAATCCACAAGATTTTTCGGGCAGCCCAGGCTTAACATTGCCACTGTCTTCATAATTTTGAGATTTTAGATAAGGTTTTTTTAAAATCCGGGAATGATGTAAGGATACATTCTGTGTTTTCTATTGTGGCCTGGCCATTGGCAACAAGCCCGGCAATCGCAAAACTCATTGCTGTCCTGTGATCACCCCGGCTGTTTAAGCAAGCACCGTTTAATTTAGACGGGCCTTTGATATAAATATTATCGCCTACAACCTTAATATTTGCGCCCATTTTGTTTAAGCCTTCTGACATTGATTTTATCCTGTCGGTCTCCTTAACGCGAAGCTCTCCGGCGCCTATAATTTTGGTGGTACCTTTTGCCTGCGTCGCCGCAACCATAATCACAGGAAGCTCATCTATCGCCCTGGAAATAAAACTACCCTTTATTGTTGTTGATTTAAGATTTGCCGTCTCTACTATCAAATCGGCCATTGGCTCAGGGGTTGATGTTTTATTTTTTATCTTTATTCTCGCGTTCATCTTTTTTAAAATATCAAGGATGCCGGACCTGGTAGGATTAATACCAACTGATTTTATCGTAAGTTTTGAATTCTTTACGATAGACGCGGCTACCATAAAAAATGCCGCGCTTGAAATATCAGCAGGCACATCTAAAAGGCGCGCCTTTAATTTCTGCCTGCCTTTTATTGAAACCTTAAGCCCGCTGCGCTTTAATTTTACTCCGAATAATTCCAGCATGCGCTCGGTGTGATCCCGCGAAGGCAGGGGCTCAGTAACCGAGGTAATCCCGTCGGCGAAAAGCCCTGCCAGTAAAACACACGATTTAACCTGGGCGCTTGCAACAGGTGATTTGTAATCTACCGGCTTAAGCCTTCCACCGCGTATCTTAAGCGGCGGGTAATCGCCTCTTACATCAGCGCCCATTAAGCGCAGAGGAAGCGCTATCCTTGACATAGGCCTGACAGAAAGCGACTCATCGCCTGTGAGCATAGAGTAAAAATTCTGGCCTGCCAGTATGCCGCTTAAAAGCCTCATGGTCGTGCCTGAATTACCGCAGTCAATAGGCCCTTGCGGCTCTTTTAACCCATGTAATCCTTTTCCGTGTATTTCTAAACTGTTGCCTTTTGCCTTTTGACTTTTGACTTTTATATCTATGCCCATTTCGCGGAATGCCTCAATAGTCCTTTTGCAGTCATCGGCAGCGAGAAAATTATTTACACGTGTAGTCCCATCAGCAATAGACCCGAACATAACAGCCCTGTGTGAAATAGATTTATCCGCAGGAACGGTTATGGCGCCTGATATTCTTTTGATAGGTTTAATAATCATTTGACTTGGTGGGAACAAAAGGGGGAGAATTTCTCTCCCCCTTTTTTCCTAAACCCTAAACTGTGTATCTTACACCGGCCTTACGCTGCAACCTTCTTTAACCTTATCCTTCTGGGTTTCAGGTAAAATTGTAGCCGCTGACATATTTCCGTATATTTTCTCAACCTCTACAATACCGATTTTTTCGTCACCTGTATAAACCTCAAGCCTGCTGCCTACTTTAAGGCCGTCGTTTTCTCCGAGGTTTATTACAACAAAATCAAATTCCCTGTTTACTACAAGTATCTGGCCTTCAGAAACCATCTCGCCTGTTTCAGGCCTTACCACTATTTTTTCAAGCTTGATACCTTTGCTGGCCAATGTCTGCTTCAGCTTGTTTTCAAGAGATTCCTTCGCTGTCTTAACCTCCTGAAGCTGAACCGTAATAGCATCCAAGTCCTTTTTAAACTTATCCTTCATGGATATGGCCTGCTGACGTTCAGACTCAAGCGCCTTTTTCGTACTGGTCAATTTCTGCATATACTGCTGAAGCTGCGCAACGGCTTCTTCTTTCTGCCTCTTTTCCTGTTCGATCATAGCAGCAAAGGCTTCAGCGTCTTTTTTCATACTGTCAACTGTTACCTGGAGCTGGTCTTTAATAGCTGATGTTTCGCTGAGTTGACGCTCAACAACAGCCTTTGAAGAAATTGCCGCATCCAGCTGGCCCTGAAGTTCTTTATTCTTCGCGGCCAGATTATTCTTAGCGATGAATAAAAACAATGTTGTGATAGCCAAGAGGGCGGTAACCGCTAAAAATGCCGGACTTATACTTTTAGTGTCACCTGTAGGGCTCTTCTTAGAGGCACCCACACCGACCTTAGCGGTTTCCCTTGGCTGTTTCTCTGCCGCTTTGGGATTTGATTCTTCTCCCGGTCTGGTTTGCTCAAAAGCCATCTTCATCCTCCTTTTCTTATATTAGTAAATAGTATTATATTTATAAAATCTTATCATAAGCACCATTAAAATGCAAGTCTTTTTTTCAAAAAGGCGCGGGCGAACTAAACTCCACATATTTTTTTAAGCCCGGATGAAAAAATCTGATCCAATCCGCGTGCAGCATCTGCCTTGCTGCAGGGCTTTTACTGTCGCCATACTTGGTATCTCCGATTATCGGATGGCCGATTGCCTTCATGTGCACCCTTATCTGATGGGTCCTTCCGGTCACAGGCCATATCTCAAGAAGCGTGGAATCCGAAAAACGCTTAAGGACTTTATATTTTGTAATGGCTTCTTTTGCGTCGGAAAACCTGACCATCATCTTTTCCCTGTTTTTGACATGCCTACCCAAAGGCAGGTTTATCTGATCGCCGTCAAATTCCACAACACCAGTAACTCGCGCAACATACCTGCGCTGGACTTCTCTTTGTTTAAATTGTTTCGCAAGCCGGCGATGCGTATAATTATTTTTTGCCACAAGCATAATGCCGGAAGTGTCTTTGTCAAGCCTGTGGACGATACCGGGCCTTGATTCGCCTGCGGCAATCGAAAGAAGGCCCTTGCAGTAATAAAGAAGCGCGTTGACCAGCGTACCGCACTTGACACCTGCGCCGGGATGCACCACCATGCCTGCCGGCTTATTCACCACCAACAAATCCTTGTCTTCGTATAATATGTCGAGTTTTATATTTTCCGGTTTTGACGCGCATTCTTGCGCAGGCACAGGCAAAACATCTATTTCATCATGTTCGCGTATCTTGTAATTAGATTTAGCTGCTGCGGAATTTACCAAAACACCTCCGAGAGAAATTATCTTTTGCAGATAGGTGCGGGAATACAACCCCTTAAAATATGCGTTTAAAAACATATCAAGCCTTAAACCAACATCTTTTATGCCGGGTTTAATGTGGATTTTTTCCATTGGTTTTGCGCGCCCTGAATATAAACAAAATTATGCATGCTATAAATACAACAATTCCGACAAACTGCGAAAATGTTAAGCCCATTACACTAATCATGTTATCGCCTCTTAAAAACTCCAGCATAAAACGTATAACTGCGTAAAACATAAAATATGAAATTAACACCGTGCCTTCTTTTAAATTTTTTGACTGCAAAAACCTCAACGCAATATACAGGAATAAAAGCGCCAGCGAGGAATAAATTTGCGTGGGATGAACCGCGCAAGATGCGCCCGGAAAAACCACCCCGAAAAAATTATCAGTCGGCTTGCCAAAACAGCAGCCGTTTAAAAAACAACCTATCCTTCCTATGGCCTGGCCCAAAGCAACATAAGGGGCTAATAAATCGCCTATCCTGTAAACAGGCATATTTTTTTTCTTGATATAAAGCCATTCGGCCAAAACCGCAGCCGCCGCGCCACCGTAAAAAGCAAGCCCTCCATGCTGCAGCATTATTATCTCAATGGGATTTTTAAGATAATAACCCGGGCTAAGAAAAACATATAAAATCCGGGCTCCAAAAATACCTGAAAATAATATTAAAAGCGACGAATTAATTATAAAGTCCGCTGCCAGGCCTTTGATTTTTGCGGCGTGCCCGGCGAGCCAGGTGCAAATAAAAAATGCCGCAGCAATCATAGCGCCGTATGAATATACGGTCAGCGGCCCGATTTTAAAAAGTATCGGATGCATAAATACAACACTCCTATCGTTATGGCGCTGTCAGCTATATTAAATACAGGCCATACCCTGAAATCAAAAAAATCCACAACATAACCAAAACGCAACCTGTCTATCAGGTTGCTGACAGCACCTGCCATTATGCAGGCTGAAGCAATTTTTATGTTGTAACGCGCGTTTGATTTTAATAAAAATCCGGCTATATAAATAATAGCCGCCGCTGAGACAAGGATAAATAACCAGCCTGCCCATGCCAGCAAACCAAATGCCCCGCCTTTATTAAACACAAGGGTCAGATAAAATACCGGCTTTATTACCGGAATTGATTGGCCTGGCTGGAATTTATTTAATATTAAAAATTTAAAAAACTGGTCGGATAATATTATAAGGATGGGGCAGGCAAAACCGCGCTTCATCGGTTTTTCTTTTTTTCACGGTCCTGGTCATTTTGGCAGGCTACGCAGCATTTGGCGTACGGGACCGCCTTAAGGCGGTTTTTTGCGATAAGGCCGTCGCAAATATTGCATTTTCCATACCCGCCCTCTTCTATTCTTTTTAATGCCTCGTCTATCTCGTAGATAACCTTTTGTTCAACCGAGGCCATGTTAAGCGAGAATTCCCTGTCATAACTGTCTGTAGCCATATCAGCCATATGTATGCTGTAGCTGGATAAATCACCTGATGCATCCTTCTGCGAAGTCCTTAAATTATCCTTCTCCACGCTTAGAATCTGCCTTGAAAACTTTTCCTTAATTTCAAGCAAAAGGCCTTTAAATATTTTAAGGTCCTTTTTATTGTATTTTTTCATTTTGTATTTTTTAATTTTCTTTTTTGCGCTCATATTACCCTCAAATTTTAGCGTCAGACTACTGCTTCAATACACCTATTGCATATATCCGCATACGCTGAGTTTTTTCCGACGGTTTCGCTGTAATTCCAGCACCTGGCGCATTTTACGCCTTTTGCCTTTTCAATTATAAATTCAATGCCGGACTTTAATTCTGTATCTTTTTTCAATTCAACCTGCGAAACTATAAATATAGACGCAAGTTGCCCGAGATAACTATTTAAAAATTCGTACTGCTGGTTATCTTTGACTAATATGGTAACCCTGGCCTCCAATGCGTTGCCGATATCACCGCTGGCCCTTTTTTCTTCAATGGCCTTCAAAACAATTGATCTGACATCAATAATCCTGCGCCAGTTTTTATTCAGTTTCTCATCAAACCATTCTTTTCTGGATAACGGCCACTCTGCAATATGCACGCTTTTAGGGTCATTATCCATCTTGGGCATAAAACCCCATGCCTCTTCGCAGGTAAACGCAAGCACAGGCGCCAACATCCTTATAAGAGAGTTTAACATAATATACAACACTGTCTGACTTGAGCGCCTCTTTATGCTATCGGCGCAGCAAGTATAAAGCGTATCCTTTAAAATGTCAAAATAAAAAGATGAAAGTTCTGTAGTACAGAAATCATAAATAACCCTGTATACCTTGTGAAATTCACACGAATCATAGGCTGTTGCTGCCTGCTGTATAAGCCCGGCAAACTCACTCAATGCCCATTTATCTATCTGGGAAAGCTTTTTATACTCTACGCTATGGCTTTGCGGGACAAAATCATACAGGTTGCCGAGCATAAACTTAAACGTATTACGCAGTTTCCTGTATGCCTCCTCGGCCCTGACTAATATCTCATCTGAAGTCCTGATATCTGTCTCGTAATTACACGAGGCCACCCATAAACGCAGGACATCTGCCCCGGATTTTTTTATAACATCCTGCGGAGATATAACATTGCCCAGGGATTTTGACATCTTTCTCCCTGCCCCGTCCACAACGAAACCATGGGTAAGGACTTGCTTAAAAGGCGCTGTTTTATTCATTGACATAGCAGTCAGAAGCGCTGACTGAAACCAACCCCTGTGCTGGTCGCTTCCCTCAAGATATAAATCAGCGGGATAACCCAGGTCTTTTCTTGCCTTTAATACGGCCTGATGGCTTACGCCTGAGTCAAACCACACGTCTATAATATCCGATTCTTTCTCAAACTTTGTGGAGGCGCATTTTTTACATTTGGTACCCTTAGGCAGCAAGGCCTCTAGAGGCATGGAAAACCACGCATCGCAACCCTGTGACCTGAAGATATTACTTATACTCTCTATCACATCGGCATCCAAAAGCTCCGCGTTGCAATCCTTGCAATAAAAAGCCGGTATAGGCACGCCCCAATACCTTTGCCTTGAAAGGCACCAGTCAGGCCTGTTCTCCACCATTGACGAAATCCTGTTTTCGCCGAAAGACGGCACCCATTTAATATTTTTTATAACATCAAGCGTATTTTTTCTTAAACCATTATGGTCAATATTTATAAACCATTGCGTAGTTGCCCTTACTATAACAGGGTCCTTGCAGCGCCAGCAGTGCGGGTATGAATGCTCTATATTGCCCGAAGCAAATAATGCGCCTATATCATTAAGATGCTGCACAATTTTATCGTTTGCCTTAAAAACATGCATACCGGAAAATATGCCGGATGTTTTATCAAATTTTCCTGATGCGTCAACAGGCATCACAACAGGCAGCTTATATCTTAAACCGGTCTGGTAATCATCCTGTCCGTGACCGGGAGCCGTATGCACGCAGCCGGTGCCGTCAACATCAGAAACGTAATCAGCCAGCACAACGATTGGTTTTCTATCAACAAACGGATGCTGACACTCAATACCCTCTAATTCCTTACCTTTTACAGTCCTGGTTATTTTATAATCTTTTATGCCGGCTGCATTCAAAACTGCAGGCGCAAGGCTCACAGCCATTACAAACGTTTCACCGGCTGCTAAAACAAACGCATATTCCAGCTCCGGATGCACTGCAATAGCAACATTTGCAACAAGTGTCCACGGTGTCGTGGTCCAGATAACAAAATAAACATCACCTTGAACTTTTAGCTTTTCGCTTTGCGCTTTAAACTTCACATACACCGACGGCGATGTATGATTCTCGTACTCCACCTCTGCTTCTGCCAGGGCTGTTTCGCATTTAACGCACCAGTTAATCGGTTTAAGCCCTTTATATACATAGCCGCGCCTTACAAGCGCTGCCAGTGAAATGGCTATATCTGCCTCATAATCCTTTGACAATGTAAGATACGGATTGTCCCAGTCGCCGAATACACCCAGGCGCTTAAACTGCTCTTTCTGTATATCCACATACTTCATCGCGTAATCATGCGCCTTTTTTCTGAACTTCACCTGGTCTATCTGGTATTTTGTAATGCCCAGCTCCTTAAAAAGCTGATGTTCCACAGGCAGGCCGTGGCAATCCCAGCCCGGTACATAAGGCGCGTCAAAACCACGCATTGTCTTGTATTTTATGACTATGTCTTTTAAAATTTTGTTTAATGCGTGGCCTATATGAATATCGCCGTTGGCATACGGCGGCCCGTCATGCAGGATATATTTTTTAGAACCCTTCCTTGCCTGACGGATCTTACTGTAAAGTTCTGACTGCTGCCATTGATTTAAAATAGAAGGCTCGCGCTTAGGCAGATTGGCCTTCATCGCAAAATCGGTCTTTGGAAGGTTTAATGTGTTTTTGTAATCCATTACCTGAAATATTTCCCTATGATAGGTTTAAGTTTATTCTTTGTTTCTTCCGGCGCGATCTTTTTGTTGGTAACAATAGCATCCTTCAATGCCGTGGCGCATACGCAACGCCTTTTTAACGGTATCTTGGAAACCACGGCTTTTATTATCTTTTTAGCTGTATGGTTATTACTTGTAAGGTTTGACAGGACTTCTTTTATATCAACAACACTCTGGCGCCAGCAGTCATAATCCGTTACAAGCGCTATTGTTACATAGCAAATCTCCGCTTCTCTGGAAAGTTTTGCCTCAGGCATATTTGTCATGCCTATAATATCTATGCCCCATTGTTTGTAAAGGTTTGATTCGGCCTTTGTCGAGAATGCCGGGCCTTCCATATTTATATAAGTTCCCCCGAAATGCACGGTAATACCCAAATCCCGGCTAAGATCGCATACAAGATTCGCCAATTCAGGACATACTGGGTCGGCAAAACTTATATGCGCCACTATTCCGTCTCCGAAAAATGTGGAGTTTCTTGCCATATTAGTCCTGTCAACAAACTGGTCCGGTATCACAACATCAAGCGGCTTAAGCGTTTCTCTTAAGCTTCCCACCGCAGACACCGAGATAATCCTGTCAACGCCGAGTTTCTTCATGCCATAAATATTCGCCCTGTAATTAAGCTCTGAGGGCAATATGCTGTGGCCTCTTCCGTGGCGCGGTAAAAACACAATCTGGCGGCCGTCAAGTTCGCCTGTGAGATAATCATCAGACGCCTTACCGAAAGGCGTGTTCACATTGACCCATTTTGTATTTTTAAGGCCATCTATCTGATAAAGCCCGCTGCCGCCGATTATGCCTATTTTACTCATGAAATTTCCCTCTTTTTTATTAGCTGAAATTTCATCCCGAGTCACCCGCTATCACGCTTAGTGACGAGGGATACATTAATGAATTTTTACAGCGATATCAAGTAATGTCCTTACAGCAAACGCCCTTAAAAACAATATGGCAAGAAACGCTATGATCGGCGAAATATCAATGCCCATTTTCCAGAAAGGCACAATGCGCCTTATAGGCTCCAGAATAGGCTCTGTGCTCTTGTTTAAAAACCGCACTATTGGATTAGATGGATCCGGGTTTACCCAGCTTAAAATAGCGCGTATAAGTATCAGCCAATACAGAATAGTCAATACTACATCAAGTATATTGGCAACGGCTGCTATAAAATTGCTTAGTAAGAACATGAGAGCCCCCTCGAACGTTTTATTGCTGCGTTTATACCTTTTTTAAGTATTTTTTCCAAGCCGTATTTTTCAAAAACATCAAATGCAGCCTGGGTTGTGCCGGCTTTTGACGTAACCTTTTGGCGCAATAAATAAGGCTGCTGTTTTGTGCAAACCATAAGCGCGGCTGCGCCCAAAGCAGTTTGCGCGGCCAGCTGCCTTGCCAATTCTTTATTTAAACCTGCCTTTACGGCAACATTCATAAGCGTTTCTGTCAAAAAGAAAAAATACGCCGGGCCGCTTCCTGAAACCGCTGTAACCAGATCCATCATGGCCTCTTTAACTTCAATTACATTTCCAACGCAGGAAAAAATCTCTATCGCTATTTTCTTATGCCGAGAAAGCGCAAACCTTCCTGCGCAAACAGCGGATATGCCTTTTGATATCAAAGCAGGGGTATTAGGCATTACCCTTATAACAACAGGCCTGCCTGAAATCATTTTTTCTATATAACCTGTCTTTATGCCTGCGGCTATGGATATAATCAAATGCCTGGTTGTCAAAAAATCTCTTACCTGGCCCAACACTGTTCCAACATCATGCGGCTTTACAGCCAAAATAATAACATTGGTTTTTTTAACCAGCTCAATATTTGAAGAAACACACAAGGCATTGTATTTTTTCTTAAGCAATAAAAGCCGGCTTTTATTTATGTCGCTTATAAATACATCTTTTACGCCGCTTGACTTAAGCCCGTTTATAAGGGCCTCTGCCATATTCCCGGCGCCGATTATACCTATCTTCATTTGAATATCGCGCTCCCTATCCTGACCATTGTCGCGCCTTCTTCTATGGCGATTTGATAATCATTGGACATACCCATTGATAATATCATCTTTCGCCCTTCGTCTTTAGCGCTTGGCAAAAAAACTTTTAATTCCTCTGATAATTCCTTCAGCTTCCTAAAGCAATAACGGATACTTTCCGAATCGCCAGTCAAGGGCGCAATAGTCATAAACCCTAACACTCTTATATTATTTAAAGATATTATTTTACGCAATAAAGCTATTGTTTCGTGAGGGTCTACGCCGAATTTGCTTTGCTCACCTGAAGCGTTTATCTGTATCAGTATATCCTGAATTTTGTTTATCCTGGCAGCCTCTTTTGAAATGGCTTCTGCAAGATGAAAACTGTCAACCGAATGGATAAGGTCAAATATCTCAATTACCTTTTTAACTTTATTTGTCTGCAGATGGCCGATAAAATGCCATCTGGCTATCCGGCCTAAGGCAGTATATTTTTCCGCTGCATCCTGCGCGCGATTTTCGCCGATATCAGAAACACCTAAGGCAATAACCTGCTTAATCTGGCCCAAAGAAGCCTCTTTTGTAACGCACACAAGAACAACATCCTCAGGCCTTCTGCCGGATCCGGCCGCTATATCAGAAATCTGCTGCTTTAGGCGCCTTAAATTATCCTCTATCATTAACCATATAATTTAACATAAAAACCACGCCGGGTCAAGCCTTCTCTAAATTAGCAGAAAACCAGCCTCCGGTCAAACCGTCTATGTCTGCGGTCAATTCTTCAAGACGCAGCAATTTATCGTATTTTTCTTTTTCATTATCAGGCAAGGACACTATAAGCTCAACCTGGAGGCGCCTTCTTTCATAATAAAGACGTGTTACATCATCGAGTATATCATCCCGCAACTGCGCAGTAAGGCGCGAGCGCACATCTATACTTGTCTGGTCGGTGCTAAATATCAAATCGCCCAAGTTCCATTTTAAATCAATGCTCCAATCATTCGGGCCTACTGTGTAATTATTATTAGTATACAATGAAATACTTTTGTCATAACCTAAATCAAATTCCGGCACAAATGCCTTGATCCTTGCCTGCGTCCTCCATTTGCTTATCTTATCAGGATGCACCTCCGCATATCTTACCGCAACGCGCTGGACCTGAGCTATTGACGGCTCATATTTAAACCTCTCGATAATATGCTGCGGCAACTTCATTTCTAATCCAAGCGTTGCTTTCTGCGCAAGCTGCATCTTAAAAATTCCGTTTAAGGTGGCAGCCCACAACATGCGGGTATCAGGATTAAAACTCAAAAATAATGCGTCCTTGAATCCTGATCCCTGCCAAAGCTGTTTCCACGCGCCCTTATCCGAATTATACATGAACACGCCCTCAGACGTAGCGCAGTATAAAGAATTATCAAATAATACAACATGATTTACGCCTGCTGCGCCGGCGGCAAACCCTACGCCTGTTATATAAAACCAGCTATGCCCTGCGTCTTCTGAATACAAGACACCCTTTGATGTGGCTGCGTATATACGGTTTGGATCAACCATGTCCACAAATAAAGATCTAATACCCGCAAAATTTTCCTGCTCCTGAGGATCCTCTTCAATATCATCCAAAACATCCCCCCTGATACTGCTATATAGAATCTTCCAGTTTAAACCATTGACTTCAAAACTCAGTATGCGGCCGGATGAATTAGCGTATATGATATCGCCTGACAACGACAATGCGATATACTGCACACTTTCTGAGGCGGCGTTAGCGTAAATAAGGCGCCAGGTAATCCCAAGGTCGCCTGAGACAAAAATACCGTTTTCTGCGGCTATATATATTCTTTTATTAACACTATCTGCAACAACGCAATTCACCTGCCTGTCAAAAACCTTGTTCCATTCAGAAAGCGCGCCACCCGACACGTAAAGGCCGTCCTGTGTCGCCACAAAAATATGCGTTTTTTTAGATCGTAAAAGGCATATAAAATTTATCGTGTTTTCGCTACCGCCGGCTGCAAAGGCCTGCCTCCAGTTGCTGCCGGCGTCATCTGATACGTACAAAAAATAATCCGTTGCCGCATAAACCATTTTATTATCCGCCGCGCCGGCAAGAATAATCTTTGCGCATGCCTCCTTAATACCATAGCCGGAATAAATCCATTCATCCATAGCAAAACACCGGCCTGTAAAAAACAAAATGCCTGCCGCAGATATACACAGCAGGCCTTTTATGTATTTATAAAAAGTGTCGGATATCAATCCAGTCATGCCTCTTTAAAAATAATCGTACAAAAAATCTTTCGCGGCCTGAAATGTGCGTTTTAAAACATTCTCGCTGAATCGCCTCCTGAAGGCGCCTGATAATTTTTTGTTGTGCCCATAAAGAGCCAGGCCTAACGCAACTGTGGATGAGCCATCAAGGGCTGTAACTGCGTTATTAAATTTCGGCTTTATTGTGCCGACTTTTACAGGCATATTAAAAACCGATTCCGCTGATTCGGCAAGGCCGTCAACCGCAGAAATACCGCCGGTTAAAACAATCCCGCACGAAGCCATAGGCGCGTATTCCGAAGCCTGCAATGCATCCTTTATTCTGCCAAATAACTCTACAAGCCCGGGTTCTATTATCGCCTGCAGCTGGCGTTGTTTTATGGGCACAGGCTTTGACATTTCCGTTATAAAAATATCTTCCTCCGGATTTACATAATCGCACGACGACAGTTTCCAGTAATTCTTTATAATCTTCGCCGCGGAACCCCTCTTGATTTTCAACTGTGAACAAAGCGCTTTCTCCAGATCCGATGACCCGCATCCAAGCATCTTGTCGTATTTTATAACGCCGCCTGTAAATATACTGATCTCAGTGACAAAACTTCCTATATCAATCAACGTAACACCCAGATCTTTTTCCGAACTAGTTAAAACCGAAAAACTTCCGGCAATATTAGACAATACCACATCCTCAACCTCAAGCCCTCCCATATTTACCGCTTTGGAAAGATTGTTAATCATAGGAGCCAGCGCGGTAACAAAAAGATAATCCACTTCAAGCCTTGAGGCGGAAAGCCCGACAGGGTTCTTTATGGCGGGCTGGCCGTCAACAATATAATTTTCAGGCGCAATCAATAAAGGCTCCCTCTCAAAAGTAATGGCCGACGCCTTCGCGTTCTGGCATGCCGAAGCAATGTCTTTTGCGCAAATCTCGTTTTCCCTGCTTAAGAGATTGATCCTGCCACGGACATTCTCGGAAATTATATGGGTGCCTTTTGCGCTTATAAAAACTGTGGTTATATTCTGCTTTATCGCATCCTGCATCTTCTCAAGAACGGTTGAAACCGCATCGGCAACCCTTGATAAATCAAGCACAGCGCCGGTTGCCGACAGGCATTCGCAATCAACGCTATGGCAGCCTAAAAAATCAAGGGTGTCTTTGCCAAACTCGCGCCTTAGGGCAGCAAGGGAAATCTTTGTCGCGCCTATATCAAGGCCCGATACTATTTCATATCTCGGCATATGTCTTTCCTCTTTGAAAACATTATACTAAAAATTTATTTTGCAGTCAACTTCGGACCTATCACAACGTCCGAAAACCTTAAATCAATATACGCTATTTTCTCAAAATCAAAACCAGGCTCGTTTATAACTTTTTTTAATAACTCCAGTTTTGTTTTCATATTATTGGCATCGCCCACTTTAACGCAGACGCCGTCAGCAAGATAAAAAGATATCTCTTTTATATTATTCAGGTCAACAACATCTATCCTGCAATTTTCTATATCCCAGAGCGACTCAACCAGCTTGATAAATTTAAGCCCCCATTGCAGTTTTCTGTCGGTTAATAAACTGCCCGGGACAGCATCGCGCGAATAAAGTTTTATACCTGTGAATATAGGCAAGTTTTTGGCAGAAGCAACCTCGGCAGGCAGCGTTATGCCATCGCCTGAAACCGGAATAAAATACTGGCCGTCTTTTAAAAAAGCCGCCGGTTTTTTATATTTAATCCTTACGCTTATGACATCAGGCAGCCTGCGCGAAACAATCACAGATTCAAATTCAGGATGCTTCCTCTGCGTATTCATGCCTGTTGAGTCTATGTCAAGCTGAAAAATATTTACGTGGCGCGGTATATTGTAAAAATCTATATCAAGGGCCTCTTTTAAAATCGGATTCATCGCCAGCTCAATTTTTGAAACATTGAAAAACGGCGAGGCAATAAAAAAATTATTTAACCGCCTGTACGTAAAAGTTACTGCCACAATTATAACAAACAGCCATACGGCTTTCGGAAAGAAGTTTTTTGGTTTCGGCTTATATTTTTTTCGACGCGCCATTTTTAACCGCCATTTCTATAATCTTTACGCACAGATCCCTGAAATTTAAACCCACAACCGCGGCTGATTTCGGAAGAAGGCTTGTTGAAGTAAGGCCTGGTATAGAATTAACCTCCAGGACGCTGATGCGCCCGCTTTCTGATAATATCATATCAACCCTTGAAAAATCACTTAAGCCCAGGGCATTATGCGCAGCCAACGCAAGCTCCTGGGCCTGTTTATAATAAATTGGGCCTATCGGCGCAGGAACCAAATACTGCGTACGGCCACTTACATATTTTGCCTTGTAATCATAAAATTTTCTATCCGGAACTATCTTTATCACCGGCAGCGGCTCATTATCAAGTATGCCTACTGTCAACTCGTCGCCTTTTATGAACCTCTCTATAAGTATATATTCGTCAAAGGTATAAGCAATATCCATTGCCCTGACAAGCCGCGAGACATCATCTGCAATGGTAAGCCCTATGCTTGAGCCCTGAGATGACGGCTTTACAACTGCCGGAAAACCGATACGGCTCATATCCACCTCATATGATGGTTTTTTCGCAACAATATACTCCGGCACAGGTATACCTGTCTTCTTAAACGCCTTTAATGAAACGATCTTGTCCATAGCTATTCTGCTGGCAACAACACCTGAACCCGTGTAGGGGATGCCGATATCCTCGAGTATTGCCTGGACAGTGCCGTCTTCGCCAAATTTACCATGAAGGGCTATAAAGGCAACAGATGCATTGGATTTTATAAGTATCTCTTCCCATTCATCCACAACGTCTATTTCAATCGGCTGGTACTTGCTGCCTAAAAGAGCGTCGCACACGGCCCGGCCCGATCTTAGGGAAATTTCCCTTTCACTTGACGGGCCGCCCATCAAAACCGCTACCTTTGGTTTTAATTCAGGTTTAACCATATCTTTAACCCAACACCTTTATCTCAGGTTCAAGGCGAACGCCATGATCTTTTTTGACCTTTACAATTATTTTATCCATTAATTTTAACACATCGCTGCAGGTTGCATTTTGAGCATTTATTATGAAATTCGTATGTTTTTCTGAAACAAAGGCATCGCCCACATTCTTGCCCTTGAATCCGGAAAGGTCTATCAGCCTGCCTGCCGAGGCGCCATTTGGATTTTTAAAAACGCAGCCGGCGCTTTTAGCGGCAAGGTCCTGATTTTTTATCTTTTCGTCTAAAAAACGCTTTGTCTGTTTCTTTACGGTCTCCGGATTTGACTTTCTGAACTTAAACCTGGCGTTTAAAACTATGTATTTCCCCAGATTAGACCCGCGGTAACGAAATACCAGTTCTTTTCTGTCTAAATTACGCACCTTAAGCTCGCCGTCCATTACAGATACTTCCTCTATAAAATCACCTATCCAGGCTTTGCCTCCGGCATTCATCGCCAGGGCCCCGCCTACTGTAGCCGGTATTCCGGCTAAAGACTCAAGGCCTGAAAGGCCTTCTTTACAAAATACATTAATCAACCGACTAAGGCCCAAGCCTGCGCCGGCTGTAACCGAATCCGCCTCAACCTTCAGGGATTTAAAATAAGCTGTGTTAAGATTGATTACGCATGCTTTTATGCCTTTATCCTTTATGAGCAGATTTGAACCGTTTCCGGCTATCACAACAGGCATAGACTCGCTACGGCATAAACCAATTATCTGCATGAGGGATTCAAGGTCTTTTGGCTGCGCCCATATATCAGCCGGGCCGCCGATCTTAAACGTCGTATGCTCACGCATCGGCTCGCAGAATTTCATCATTGATAAAATTTTATCGTTATGTATCATCTTATCTTCCTTGCTAATTCTTGCGCAATTTCATTTATATCCCCGGCACCCAGCACGATAACCATGTCCCCGGGTTTTTTTATCCGGCATATATGGTCGGCTATCCTATTCTTTTCTATATACACTACGTGCTTATGGCCGAATTTTTTTACTTTATCATATAAAACCCTGCCTGTTATGCCTTTTATCGCATTTTCGCTGGCGCTGTAAATATCGGTAAGTATAAGATAATTGCTCAAATTAAAACAGCCGGCAAACCTGTCAGCCAGGTATAAAGTCCTTGTAAACCTGTGCGGCTGAAAAACGCCTATAACGCGTTTTGGCTTAAAGTGCCTGGCGGCTTTTAAAGTCGCCGCTATCTCAGCAGGATGATGCGCATAATCTTCCACAACAGTAACGCCTGAAAAACAACCATGCACCTGAAACCTGCGTTTTGTGCCTGTAAAAGATAAAAGCCCTGATTTAATCTCCGCTGCCCCAAGGCCCAGCTTGACACCTACGCAAACAGCTGCTAAGGCATTCGATACATTATGCCCGCCCGGCACACGTATTTTAAAACGCCCCATAAAATCTTTCTTATAATAACAATCAAAGCTTGAATCATAACCTTTGGCTGTTATATTTTTTGCCCTGACACAGGCGGAACCCGTAAATCCATAGGATATATTATCAGCGCAAGAATATTTTTTCAGCAAAACAAGCCTTGGGTCATCACATGAATATATCAACGAGCCGCCTTTTTTTATATTTGATACATACTGCGCAAAACGCCGAACTAGCGTGGACTTGTCCTTGAAATAATCCATGTGGTCTTCGTCTATATTCGTCAGCACGGAATAAAAAGGCTTTAACTTTAAAAAAGACCCGTCGCTTTCATCGGCTTCTGTAACAAGATAATCGCCGCGGCCAAAACAGGCATTTGAGCCAAAATAATTAACCTCTCCTCCTATCAGAGCTGTAGGGTCAAGGCCTGCTTCTCTAAGAAGCGTGGCTATCATGCCTGAAGTTGTTGTCTTGCCGTGGCAGCCGCAAACAGCAATGCCTTTTTTCTCGGCTACAAGCTCAGCCAGCATAGTACCCCTTGAAACCGTCTTAATACCGCGGGATTTTGCCTCAAGCATTTCAGGATTGGCGTTATTTATACACGAAGAATATATCACAAGATCCACATCCGGCTTTAAATTACCGGCTTTATGTGAAAAATAAATTCCAGCGCCTGATTCCGCCAGCTTCTCAGTAAGGCTGTTAGGTTTTATATCAGAACCGCTTATCTTAAAACCCTTTTTAAGCAGCACCAATGCTATGGCACTCATACCTATGCCGCCTATAGCTATAAAAAATATATGTTTTTTTGCGTTAAGATATTTCATAATAGAAAATTAACGACCTCTTTGCTCAGCTTACCGGCTGCGCCGCGCGCGCCCTGACTACTTGAATTCTTCCTTAGGCGCTGTAAATTTTCGCAACCGGCAAAAACTTCGTTTATTGTTGCAACCAATCTATCTTTTGTCAAATTATTTTCTTCTATCACCAATGCGGCTTTTCTGTCTCTAAGAAAATATGCGTTCCTGCTTTGATGCCTGTCGCCGTAAGGATACGGGATTAAAATCGACGCAAGGCCCATAGCCGCAATCTCGGCTATTGTTGTGGCTCCGGCGCGCGATATTACCAGATCGCTTATAGCATAAGCCTTATCCATTTCCTCCAAAAAGGCAAAAACCTTCGCATCAGCATTAATATTTTTATACTCGCCGCTTACGAAATCGTAATCCTTTTCACCGCACAGATGCAAAATCTGAAACCTTTCCGGGTCAAGCTGTTTTGCGGCCTGCGTAAAAACCGCGTTAACATTATGCGCGCCCTGGCTGCCGCCGGTAAGCATAATAGTAAATTTGCCGGCTTTAAACCCGAAAAACTCAAGCGCCTCAGCCCTGCGCGCTGTAAAAATACTGCTCCTGACGGGATTGCCTGTCACGGTTATCCTGCGCTTTATTTTTTTTGAAAAAAACTGCGCCGTATCCTCAAAACTTATCGCAATCTTGTCGGCAAAATAACTGCACAGCCTGTTGGCGCGGCCCGGCATTACGTTTTGCTCGTGTATCAACACCGGCATCCCCAGAAGTTTTCCGGCAAAAACAAAAGGCGCGCCGGAAAAACTGCCCATACTGACAACGATACCAGCGTCGGTATTTCTTAATACGGCAAGCGCTTTTATAAAAGACGCTATGGCGCTATAGGCAAAAAACAATACCCCTAATCCCGGCTTGTGCGGCATGCCGCGGCCTTTAATATGATAAACCCTGAAACCTGAATCCCGAAGGTGATTCGCGATACGGCCGTTAAAAACGCCTGCGAAACATATGGTTGCGCCGGGATATAAATTCTTGATATCCTCAGCCAGGGCCACTGCGGGAAATATATGCCCGCCTGTGCCGCCGCATGCGATAACTATTTTAAACTCTTTCATTTGGCCTGGCTTTTCCTACGTTTAGCAATAACCCCACTGCTATCATATTAAAAATAAGCGCTGATCCGCCATAACTCACAAAAGGAAGCGGCAAGCCTTTGGTCGGCAGGCAGCCTATGGATACGCCGATATTCACCGCTGCCTCAAAACTTATCTTGGCAATAACCCCAAGCGCTATAAACTGCCCGAATAAATCCTGCGCCTTAAATGCGATCCTGGCGCCATTTAGTATAAAAAACACAAAAAGCAATATAACAACCAAAGCGCCGATTAAGCCAAGCTCCTCGCCTATTATGGAAAATATAAAATCAGTGTGCGATGCCGGAAGATAAAACAATTTCTGTTGCGACTTGCCAAGGCCCACGCCCAGAAGACCGCCTGAACCCAAGGCAATAAATGACTGCACTATCTGAAAACCCACACCCCTTGGGTCAAGCCATGGGTTTAAAAACGCCAGTATCCTGCGCCTTCTGTAAGCGACATTAAAAATCATCGCATATAATGCCGGCACGCTCAGCAGAAACGCCCACAGCATGTAAATCATGCGTATCCCGGAAGCAAAATACATTGTAAGGCCTATTGAAGCCAACGATATGGCGGTCCCCAAATCAGGCTGCAACAGCACAAATATGCTTACTGCGCCAAGGGCAATAGCCGACGGCAAAAAACCGTAAAAAAAATCTTTTATGCAATTCTGTTTTCTGCTTAAAAAATCCGCCAGATAAACAATAATCGCCAATTTCGCAAACTCAGACGGCTGAAAACTCATGTTAAAAAATTTAAACCATCTCCTTGCCCCACCCGCCTCTTTGCCTATACCGGGCATCAGCACCAATATAAGCAAAAGGATTGTCGCCAAAAGCAACGGCCTTGCCAGAACCTTCAATTTCCTGTAATCAAACGACATCACGCCTACAGCGCCTAAAAAACCGATTAAAAGATAAAGCATGTGCCTTTTTAAAAAATAGCAGCTGTCATGATACCTCTCATAGGCGAATATGGCGCTAGCTGAATAAATCATAACAATGCCTACGGCCAGCAGCATGCATGTTATCATAAATATAACTATTCTTGATTTACGCACGGTTTACAACCCTTTTACTATTTTCTTAAATACCCTACCCCTGTGCTTATAGTCATCAAACATATCAAAACTCGCGCACATCGGAGACAATAAAACACTTTCTCCGGACTTTGCCATGTTGCGGGCATTTATCACGGCCTCTTCCAGGGAATCCGCTTTTTTTGTCTTAACTATATCTCCGACAGAACCCCTTATCTTTTCTCTGGCTTCGCCTATCAGCACCACGGCCTTGACTTTATTCTTAAGATGCTTGCGCAAAACAGAAAAATCACTGTTTTTATCCCTGCCGCCGGCAATAAGAATAACGGCTCCGCTGCAGCAGGCCAGGGCCTTTATTGCAGAATCAACAGTTGTTGACTTGGAATCATTGATAAAATTAACGCCTTCTACTTTCCTGACATATTCGCACCTGTGTTCAAGCCCGCGAAACGTTTTAACCGCATCCACTATCGCCCGGGGCTTCACTCCCAATGCATATGCCGCCCAGGCGGCTGCCAACGCATTTTCAACATTATGCCTTCCTTTTATCTGCAAATCGCCTGGATTAAAAAGCGCATTTTCATTATCCGGGCTGAAAAATATTTTTTTGGCCCTGATATTCTTTGTTGCCTTTACTATATTTTTATCCTCGGAATTAAGCACTGCATAATCGCTCTTTGTCTGATTTTGAAATATCCTCATCTTGGCGTTAAAATATTCCTTAAAATCCGCGTGCCTGTCTAAATGATTCTGTGTCGCATTTAAAAAAACTGCCACCTTCGGCCTGAACCTGTCTATGCGCGACAGCTGAAAAGAACTGGCCTCCAGCACGCATACCGAACTTTTTTTGAGTTTTGATATCTCGCCTGAAAACGCCTTCCCGATATTTCCGCAAACTATATTATTTATCCCGCCTTTTAAAAGTATATGGCCTATCAGCGATGTTGTTGTTGTCTTGCCGTTTGTGCCTGTTATAGCCACTATCGGGGGCTTGCAGAAATTATACGCCAACTCAATCTCATCTATAACTTTTACATTATTTTTTCCGGCCCACCTGATAACAAACGAAGAATCAGCTACGCCGGGACTTGTCACTATTAATGAAGCGCCTTTTAAAAATGCCTCTGTGTGCCTGCCTGTTTCAATAAAAAAACCTTCGCGCCTTAATCCTTCGGCAAGGCAGGCCACGGAGTCCTTGGCGGAAACCTCCGTAGCCCTCGCCTTTGCGCCTTGCCTTTTTAAAAGCCTGAGGGCCGCTACGCCGCTTGCGCCCAGGCCGACAACAACAACCTCTTTGTTTTTCAGATCCATATCTACCTTATCTTTAATGTAGCTAACGTAAACAACGCCAGCATTATCGCGACTATCCAGAACCTCACTATTACCTTCGACTCGCTCCACCCTTTAAGCTGAAAATGATGATGCAGAGGCGACATAAGAAACACGCGCCTGCCTGTAGTTTTAAATGAAATCACCTGTATTATAACGGATAACGCCTCAAAAACAAATATACCGCCGACTATAAAAAGCAGCAATTCCTTCTTTATCATCACAGCTACGATGCCTAAGGCGCCGCCAAGCGCAAGTGAACCGGTATCGCCCATAAAAACCTCTGCTGGATGGCAGTTATACCACAGAAAACCAAGCCCGGCGCCGATTATACTGGCGCAAAAAACAGCCAGCTCGCCGCTTCCCGGAACATATGAAACCAAAAGATATTTGCTTAAAATTATATTTCCGGCTATATAGCTTAATATGCTGTAAGCCAAAGCCGCCATAGAAACGCAGCCTATCGCCAGGCCGTCAAGGCCGTCGGTAAGATTAACGGCGTTTGAGGAGCCTACTATAACCAGGGTAACAAAAAATATGTAAAAAACGCTTAAATTTAATACAATCTTTTTAAGAAACGGTATCTCAAGCACGGCAAACCCGTCGCGTGAAAAATACAGATAAACGCCCACTGCCAAGCCCAGCGATATCTGGCCCAACAACTTGGCTGTTACAGCCATACCCTTGGATCTTTTTTTTACAAGCTTGATATAGTCATCGATAAAACCCACGGCCCCCAGCCAAACAGTGGAAAACAAGGCAACCAACGTAAATTTATTTGTCATATCAGACCATAGGGCCGTTGATACCAATATTGAGCCGACAATCAACACCCCACCCATAGTAGGCGTGCCTTTCTTTTTTTCATGCAGCGCATACAGCGCGCCTACTTCTTTTTTATCGCGCACGTTTTCGCCTATTTTTAAAAACGCGAGTTTCTTTATAACCCACGGGCCTGCGATAATGCTTATACAAAATGCTGTCAAGGCCGCCATAACGGCCCTGAATGTAATATACCTGAATATATTAAAGCCAAACCATATCTTGCTTAACGGGTAGAGTAAATTGTAGAGCATATGTTCTCCATTTTCATTGCGCGCGAACCTTTAATCAGAACAACATCGTACTGGCGAAGTATTTTAATAAGGGCCTCTCCTGCCTGTTTTGAATTATCACACAAATATACGCAGCTTTTATTCATCCCGGAGGATATTGCGCTAGCGGCGGCTTCTCTGGACCTTGGGCCTACTGCTATAAAAATATCTGTATTGGAATTACCCACGCTTAACCCGAGCTGGTGATGGTAATAATCCGACATATCGCC
This sequence comes from Candidatus Omnitrophica bacterium CG_4_8_14_3_um_filter_43_15, assembly GCA_002783585.1. Classification (GTDB taxonomy): domain Bacteria; phylum Omnitrophota; class Gorgyraeia; order Taenaricolales; family Taenaricolaceae; genus Taenaricola; species Taenaricola geysiri. The sequence goes on along the minus strand of PFHB01000086.1, from coordinate 8,554 downwards.
AAGCTCCAGCATGTCGCCGCTTACTAAAATCTTTCTGCCGGAAGCGTTAAAATCAGATAAAACAGCTATGGCCGATTCCATGGATTTGGGATTGGAATTATAACTGTCATTTATTATCGTTATGCCGGCGGCCTCTAAAATCTCCATTCTCATGGATACGCTGCCAAAAGACGAAAGCCCTGAAAATATACTTTCATAATCTATGCCCATTGTGTCACTGACAGCTATGGCAGCGAGCGCGTTATATATATTATGCCTGCCCAGAAGTTTTATCTTGATAAGCTTGTTTGAATTCAAAGCAAAGCGCCAGGCTCCTTCGGCCTTCAAGTATTCTATATGGGTTGCCTGATAATCGCAGCCGGCCGAGAAACCGAATGTCTTTTTTCTGCATTTAAGCGTCTGATATAAACCGCTGAGCATGGCATCATCGGCATTCCATATGGCCGTATCATCAGGTTTAAAATTCTGAAACAATTCTGTTTTTGCCTGCGATACGGTTTCTAAGTCTTTTAAAAATTCAAGATGGCTCGGGCCTATATTAGTAATTACGCCTATATCAGGAACTGCTATCTCGCTCAGCCGCGCTATTTCGCCTAAATGATTTGCGCCCATCTCCAAAACGCATGCCTGATGCTGATCTGCAAGTTTAAGTAAAGTAAGCGGCATGCCTATAAAATTATTCAATGTGCCCTGATTTTTTAAAACCCTCAAGCTTAAAGACAATATATGGGCTATCATATCCTTGGTGGTTGTCTTACCGTTTGAACCCGTAACGCCTGCTACAGGGATATTAAAACGCTTCCTGTAAAAATACGCGATATCGCCAAGGGCCTTAAGCGTGTCATTCACCTCTATCAAAAATACGGGATAGCCCATAGACAAAACAGGTTTATATGAAAAAACTCCCGCTTTTACAACAACGCCTACCGCACCCCTTTGTACGGAGTCTGTTACAAATTCATGGCCATTGAAATTATCGCCTTCCAACGCAATAAACAATTCTCCTTTTTCAATCGTGCGCGAGTCGGTTGATATTCCGCGCGCAACGCAATCTAAAGAGCCCACGGCAAGATTGCCGCCTGTAGCGTTTAAGATATCCTGCGCTGTAAACATTTTTTTATCCGGCGTTTAAAATATTTTTTGCAATCTGGCTATCATCAAAAGGCTGCGTAGTATTCTTAAAAACCTGGTATGTCTCATGCCCTTTGCCCGCAAGCAATACCACATCGCCTGAGCGCGCCAGGCTTATAGCCTTCTTAATCGCCTCTTGCCTGTCAATAATCACAAGGGCCTTATTTCTGTCATTCTTTAAAACACCTTCTAAAACCTGGCCTGCTATGGATTCCGGGTCTTCGCTTCTGGGGTTGT
>PFHB01000086.1:0-7161 GCA_002783585.1 Candidatus Omnitrophica bacterium CG_4_8_14_3_um_filter_43_15 | reverse complement strand
CTGTTGCCGCCGCAACCGAAAAGCGTTATTATCTTAGCCGGGGATAATTCCCTTAAAGCGCCTAAAACATTTTTAAGGGCATCATCGGTATGCGCATAATCAACATAAACATCAAACTTCTGGCCGCATGAAATTTTTTCCAACCTTCCCGGCACAACCATAATATCATCTATTCCGGCCGCTATTTTATCAATAGCTACACTCTCGGCAATTCCGACTGAGGCCGCTGCCAATATATTGTAAAGATTAAATTTTCCTACAAGCCTGCTGTTTATATTTATCTTCCCTGCAGGCGTTACGATAACAGCCTCTACACCTGAAGATGATAAAAAATATTTTTCAGGATAAATATCAGCGTTGCTACCAAGACTATATGTCAACAACGCGGATTTATTGCAACATAGCTCAGCGGACAGCTCCTTGCCGAATACATCATCTATATTTAAAACAGCTTTCGCATGAACAGCCAAATTTTTAAACAATATGGCCTTTGCGTTTTTATATTCCTGCATAGTCTTGTGATAATCAAGGTGCTCCGGCGTGATATTCGTAAAAACAGCTGTTTTAAAATCCACGCCCCGAACGCGGCCCTGGCTCAATGAATGGCTTGAAACCTCCATAACTATATATTTTGCGCCGTTATCAACCATGTAACCCATAATCTGCGCAAGCTCCAACGCGCCAGGAGTAGTATTGACCGCTGGTATCAAACGCTGGCCGTATCTATAATTAATGGTGCCTACAACGCCTGTTTTAAAACCCGCTTTTTTAAAAATACTTTCGCATAAATAAGAAACCGTTGTCTTACCATTAGTGCCTGTTATTCCTATAACCCTTGCCTTATCAGAAGGCCTGTTGTAAAAATTGTTGCTTATATCAGCAGACGCCTTTCTTGAATCGCTCACCAGGATAACCGGCGCGCCGCTGATATCGCCTGCGGGTAAACAACCGTCCTGAGCAACTATAGCCTTGGCGCCTTTTAAAACAGCCTCATTTATAAAATCATGCCCGTCTCTACTGTAACCTTTTATAGCCACAAAAAGATATCCGTCACGTACTGATTTGGAATCAGTGGCAATGCCGGAAACTTCTACGGCAAGATTATTGCCTGTTGAAACCACTTCTACCCCTGACAACAAATCTTTTAATTTCTTTTTAACATCCATTACTGATCCCCTGCCGGCTGCTTGGGCATAAAAACCTTTCTGGCGTTTAAGTATTCTATTGCCTGGCTGACAACCTTGGAAAACCCCGGAGCAGCAACCACTGCGCCGAAATGTACCGGGTGCGGTTCATCAACGCTAACCATGCAGGCAACCATAGCTTCGTGCGCCGGGGCAAACCCGACAAATGAACCAACGTATTTATCCTGAGAATACCGCCCGCCTTCAACCTTCTGCGCTGTGCCTGTTTTGCCTGCGGCGCGGTAGCCTTGAATCTTGGCTGATTTGCCTGTGCCGTTTTCAACGACTCCGGCTAAAATCTCCTGTATCTGTTTTGCTGTCTTATCCGACAAAACCCTTCTTACCTCAACAGGCGAAAACGATTTTATAACATTGCCTTTTTTATCCTGTATCCTGTCTATAACATAAGGTTTCATTAAAACACCATTATTAGCTATTGCCGCCATGGCCGCTGCTGTCTGAATAGATGTTACAGCAATCTCCTGGCCCATTGGTATGTTCCATGGCGAAGTCTTACTCCATTTTGACGGCGGATTGATCATGCCAGGCACCTCGCCGGGTAAATCAACGCCGGTATTCTGCCCAAAACCATAAAGTTTTATATATTTATAAAGATTCTGAGGCCCCAGGCGCTGGGCAATCTTACCTGTGCCGATATTGCTTGAATTTTCTATTACCTTGCGAAATACAAGCCAACCGTAAGGATGGTAATCATGCAGGGTATATGAAGGTATGGGCCGGTATTCACCGTTTTCACAGAAAAACTCATCAGACATGCTTACCTTTTCCTCTTCGAGCGCGCCGGAGGCTGTTACTATCTTAAAAACAGATCCCGGTTCAAATATATCCGTCACAGCCCGGTTTTTTCTTGAAAGGGCGTCGGCTTTTTGAAAATCATTGGGCGCAAAATTAGGCCTGTTTGCAAGGGCAAGTATCCTGCCGGTAGCAGGTTCGATCATAATAATGGTTGCGGCCTTAGAGTGAAACTTGTTCATGATGATATCAAGCTGGGCCTCGGCAAAACTCTGCAGCACCATATCCAGCGTCAGCACAACATCATAACCGTCAACAGGCGGCACATATTTATTTTTGTAGGAAGGCAGCTTGCGTTGCTTAGCGTCCTGCTTGGTATAATACCATCCCGGCTTGCCGCAAAGATATCCGTCAAGGGTCATCTCGATGCCTTCTAAGCCTATATTATCGATGCCGGCAAAACCAACCACATGGCATGCCATCCTTTCATTGGGATAAAATCTTTTAGGCTCTTTTATAAAACCTATAAAACGCAAACCCAGGGCCCTTACTTTTTCGGCTTCTTTTGAGGAAACCTTTCTTTTAAGCCACACAAAGGCCTTATCCTGGGTAAATTTCCCAACCAATACATGCTTCTCTATGCCCAGGACATCTGAAAGCATTGACGCTGCGCTTACAGGATCCTTAACCATGCGCGGATTGGCATATATGGATTCTAAGTTTATACTGAATGCAAATGGTTTCAGATTCGCATCGTATATAGCGCCCCTTACAGGGTCTATCTTTATGACAACATTATGCTGGCGGCTGGCTATTTCAGAAAGGCGGTTATATTGAAAAACCTGCACATATGTAAGGCGGATAATTAAAAACAGAAAGAAGATAATATAGAAAAGGTATATGCTGCGAAGGCGAGTGTAGCGGGATATTATTTTTGGCATTTAAAAAACTAATCCTGTGTTTTTGCTTCCGCCAAGGAAGTTAAGCCGAAAACACCGAAAAACGTTGACGCCGTATTTCTTGGCCGCTCTTTGATGTAGCCTGCTTTTAAATTTGACAAAACCGCGATTTGCTTGCTGCTTGCTATCTTAAATTCGTCGGCCGGAGTGGAATTTTTAGCGAAAGACTGCTGTAAATTTTCGGGCGATTTAAGATTATAGACATTATATAATAACATCTGCCTCTGGTCAAGCATGTCTTCTAAAACAGCCTGCTGCTGGTTGATCTGATAGCCGAGCTTCGTAGCCTCAACCTGCTGGCTGACATACATTATCGCTGCCAGTGTAGATATTGTCAATATTATAAAAAATTTGGATATTTTCATATATGCTCCATTTTTATTGCCGCCCTTAACTTAGCGCTTCTTGAACGCGGATTAACCTCTAATTCATGCCTGCCTGGCGTAACCGGCTTTTTTGTTAAAATTTCAAGCTCCGCATTAAGCGCAAAATCTTTAAACATATTTTTCACTATCCTGTCTTCCAGGGAATGAAATGAGATAACGCATATCCTTCCCCCCGGACTAAGCAAATCCAACGCCTTCCTGAGCGCTTCTTCCAGCGCGTTTAATTCATCGTTAACCGCTATCCTTAACGCCTGAAATGTCCGGGTCGCAGGATGTATCTTCTGCCATGGCCTGGTTTTCGGCAGCGCCTTCATGACTATATCAGCCAACTGAGATGTTGTCCTGATTAAAGAACGCCTTCTTGCGGCTACTATGGCGCCTGCTATGCGTCTTGAGAAACGTTCTTCGCCGAATTTGAATATTATATCCGCAAGCTCATCCTTGCCTGCTGTGTTTACGATATCTGCCGCGCTTGGGCCGGACAAAGACATCCTCATATCAAGCGGGCCGTCAACACTGAAACTAAAACCCCTGCTTGCGTCATCAAGCTGCAGGCTTGAAACGCCCAGATCAAAGAGCGCGCCGTCAAGCCTGGTTACATCCAGGCCCCCCAGCACTGAATCTATATTTCTGAAATTTTCATTTTTCAAAAAAACGTTTTCTTTATAACTCTTTAACGTTTCCTGCGCGGCCTTTAATATATTCACATCCCGGTCAATCCCTATTAATTTGCCGCCCGGCAGTATCTTCTCGATTATTCCTCTACTATGGCCCGCTGCGCCAATAGTACAATCAACTATTATATCTGACGGCTTAGGGGCCAAAAAAGTTATGGCCTCCTCTGCCATTACCGCTATATGCACTGTTTTCAAAGGCCGGGCCTATTAAATCTTTTCTTAAAAAAACGCAAAAGATAAGGATTAGTATTTATTGATTTCGCAGAGGAATCCACCAACTTGCTCCGCTCTACAGCTTTGATAAGCAGACTGTTGTCTGTTTTTTCTTTTTCTCTGCTTAGAAATAACCTGTAGTCCATACCCCCCCCAAAAAAAAATTTTACCAGTTATTCGGTATCTATCAGTTTCTCGGCAATATCCTCAAAACTGTCTTTGGTGTTATCGTAAAAATCCTTCCACCTTTGTTCTGACCAGATTTCAATCCTGTTGGAAATACCTACTATTATTACATCTTTTTTTATTCCGGCATAGTCCTTCAGGTATTGCGGTATAAGTATCCTTCCCTGCCTGTCGCACGCCAAGTCGCACGCGCCTGAAAAATAAAGACGGTTGAATTTTCTTGATTCTTTTTTCGTAAAAGAAACATTCTTAAATTTGGTTTCCTGATTTTTCCATTCATCCTCAGTAAATACAAATAAACAACCGTCTAAGCCCCGCGTAATATAAAACTTTTCTATAAAGTGTTCTTTAAACACTTCGCGGAATTTGGACGGTATTATCAGACGGCCTTTTCTGTCTATTGTATGTTCGTATTCACCGTAGAACATCTGCCATCACCACCTTTGGATATTTTTTGTTGTTTTAAAAACTTTATTTAAATTATAGGAAAAAGATGGATGCGCCTGCAAGGTTTAAGGTCTTTCGACCAAAAATTTTTTAGCCCCCCCGACAAAGGCATTTTCACATGACGCATCCATGTTTTTTCTATTTTAGCTTATTCTGTTTTCAAACCACTTTACTCCACTTCCAACCACCATCTGCTTTAAAGTATAGCATACTCCTCCACTTTGTCAAGCAAAAAATACAAAGTATTTTTTAAAGGGAAAAAAATGGGGACAGGTTTTTAAACCTGTCCCCATAATATAGTAGGCTCAAGATAAGCCGGATTCTGTATTAGGCAACCATTTATCTTGCCCTGATATTGCTATCAGGATCCAGCGCTCTACCCGTCCTGCATGTTTAAGATGGACTGTCTATTGCAGGACCTATTTGAGCTTGCTCCGCGTAGAGATTGCCTCTTTTCACCCTCTATCTCCTTTCGGAGTTGAGTTGTGGTCTCTGTGGCTCTGCATCCTCGCCTTACGACGGACGGTTGTTAACCGTTACGCTTGCCCAGGAGTCCGGACTTTCCTCCCTCTCTGTCTTGCTTCTCAAAAACTAGACAGAGAGGGCGGCTGCCTCTTGAACCCACTCTACTTCGCTTTTCACTGAGAAAGAACTGGTATGAGCTTCGTAGCAGTGGTTCCTGCGAAGCCGTGCACGAAAGTAGCACGGCGAAGCAGAACCACTATTTTTTGTTTTCAAATGTAAACGTCACCTGGCTGCTTGACGACACTTTTGATTTTTTGCTGGCGTTAACCGCTTTTGTTGCCAACTTATCCGCGCCTTTATTTTTTAATCTGTCTATATGATTAACCTGCACGTGCTTGAAACCTTTCAACAGGCGCTGCGCGCGGTAAAATAGCGGTTTTAAATCTTCGCTTTTTACCTTGTAATCGCCGTTTAGCTGTTTTACCAAAAGTTCGCTATCTGTATTTATTGCTATAGAATCTGATTTTCTTATTAGCCCTTCCTCAAGAGCAACTATCAAAGCGCTGTATTCTGCTATATTGTTCGTACTTTCTCCGATGTATTCGCTTATGTTATCCAGCACATTCCCGTTTTGATCGCACACTACAACGCCTATACCGCTTGGGCCTGGATTGCCCTGAGACGCACCGTCTATAAAAAAAATAATTTTATTCTGCTGGTTCATTGGTATATAAAAACCTTGTGCAGCTTTCGCATATAATAAATTCTTTTTTCAGGTGTACCTGGTTTATAACCTGCGGCGGAAGGTTCATATTGCAGCCCTGGCACGCATTAGAACCGATCCCCACAATCGCAAGCCCGTTTTTACTACGCAGTATCTTTTCATATTTTTTCAACGTGCTGGGATCAACCTGAGGAGTAATTACCTGCCTGCCTATCTCAAGCTGCTGTAATTTTTTTTCAATTTCTTCCAGCTGGGCCTTAACCAACTTCTGTTGTTGATTTAACTTTACTTCTTCCTGGGAAAGGAGTTCTTTTTCTTTCTCTATCTTAATCTTTGCCTTGTCAATATCATCCATCAACGTCAATATCTCATCTTCAATAAGCGATTTATCCGCTTTATGAGCGTTTATTTCATGCTGCATGGCAGAATATTCTTTATTTGTCTTAAGCTGAGAAAGCTGCGACTGTAGTTTTTTGACTTGTTCTTCTTTGCCGGATAATGCGCCTTCTTTTTCTTTTCTCTTTAATTGCAACACGGTAAAATCCGCTTCTGCCTTTTTAAGCCCGGCGTCCTTCTCTTTAAACTCCGCCTCAAACGCGGCTAACTCCTGGGGCTTTTTTTCCTTTTCCCGCCTCAGGGCGTATATCTGCGTATCCAGGCCCTGGAGTTTTATTAAAACATCAAGTTGCGCGGCAATGTCTATTTGTTGTGGCACTGTATCTCCTTTTGTTTGTTCTACTTCGCCCTACTCAACGTTATTGCTGGTATGGGCTTCGTAGGAACATTCTGCTTCGCCTAATTCCTGCGAAGCCCCACCGCTATTTCTTCAAGCTAGGGGCGAAGCAGAATGGTGGGCAACACAGGACTCGAACCCGTAACCTCTTCCATGTGAAGGAAGCGCTCTAACCGGTTGAGCTAGTTGCCCGTTTAAAGAACCTATGACCTCTGAAATTTGCCTGTTATCTCATTCTGTAAATTTCATCCCGAGTCACCTGCTATCACGACTTGTGACGAGGGACACAATGTCTATGTTTTGCCCCTCGTCCCGAGACGCCAATATATAAAATGCTTGCGGCGAGGGACTCGGGACAAATTTCGCTACTGTCTAAATATCTGGCGAAATTTGGTGGGCCCAGAAGGGATCGAACCTCCGACCAAGTGATTATG
>PFHB01000033.1 GCA_002783585.1 Candidatus Omnitrophica bacterium CG_4_8_14_3_um_filter_43_15 | reverse complement strand
CCTTTTCCTGGTTTTGCGAAGTTATCGCGCCTGATTTAAGTAAGGCTGTGAGAGAGTTGTAGGCTCTGTCGGTATAGTTTCCTGCGTACTGGGGGATTTCCTTGAGGATTTCAAATAGATGTTGCCCATTTTGGTTATTGATGAGTTCCTGGGTATCTATTTTGTATAAAGATTCTAAGGCTTCATCTATCCACATGTCGCAGTATTTTCTTATTTCTTCCTTAACTTTATTTCTCTGCTCGAGCGTTAAACCGCCTGCATTAGCTATGGTCGATTGGCTGCCTGCTGAGCGTTTAAGTTCAGACGCCAGGCCTTGTGCCTTGCCTTTTGCCTCTGCCTCGCTTACCTGCCGCAGGGCGTACGCCGGCACACACTGCGTCAGCACGAATGCCAACAGGGTTATAATGCTTGTTATTCGCATTGTTTTTGAATAATGGTTTTTCATATTATGCCGCCACCCATAACGATATCTTTGCCTTCCATTCGTTTAAATCTATTCCGGTAAGATCCAGATCCGGCTCGCCAAGATTTCTTATTATATTATCTTTTGCATTGTTGTCAACATCGGTGTCGTCCACATAAATTATAACTTTGTAATTATCTCCTTCAGCCGCTGCTTTCAGTTCCATCATCTCGCTAAGAGGCGTCTCTGGCGAGACGGTCATATCTTTTATCTGTTTGTCCCTGATATTTTCTGCTTTTAATGCCTTAACTATTTTGTAGGTCGCCTGTTGATTATTGGTAACAACGAAGAACAGCCCTGCAATTTCTTTGGCATCTCCGCTGCCCAACATTCCGCCCTCGCGCGCCTCGTCTGTTTCGTCAACTAGGATAGCGCCGGGCGCGGCTTTTTGTATATACGTATTATGCGCAAAGATGCCGTTTGCGATGAAGTTATGCGTGCCATCTACTTCAATATCATATACATGTTCGGCGCCAAGCGGCTCAATGGAGGCGATTTTATCCCAGAGGATGTCTGAAACTTTTAATACATCGGTAATTTCTGCCGCCTCTGCCCTGCCAATCGGGAATAACCTTGACAGGGGTAAAATTAGTGTGTTATACTTAAATTGTCCATAAGGAGATGGCACTATGAAAAACAAATCATTAGTCAAATTGAGCGCAAAAGAAGTTGTCAGGATGCAAGCGTTGGAAAAATTCGCAGGCAATTCTTTAAATATTAAAACAATAGGCCTTGCCTCTGCAAAAGATTTTAAAGCTGCTGCAATAATAGACAAAAAAGGCGTTCCCAAATATTTCGTTTTTGATACATATTCGTTGTGGGACCTACTCTGTACCTTTGATGCCAAATTTGAAGAAACTGCGCCTCCTAAAGAATATGTATACCACAACCCCGTCGGCTGGTTAATTGACGCTATAGAAACGCACCTGCCTATAAATCCTGCTTTGGCGGCGCGGCTTAAAAAGGGTATTGAAGAAGCAAAAAGACTGGGCTTGGTGCCTTTTGAAAAAATCAAGCATGAATTGGGGCTGGCTTGATTAAAATAACGATTGAAGGATTTGATTTTACCCCTGGCGGCGAACGCGAATTCAAAAAACTTCCTCTTCAAATTTAAAAACGCATTGTTGATAAGACTGAATTGTGGATTTCTTCCGGCGAACCGCTGGCATTTGCCAAGCCTCTTGTCAACCTCCCGCCTGCTACACATAGGTTCAGAGTCGGAAAATACCGTATCTGCTTTTACCTGCAAGGCTCTGTCATAGTTATTGACGGCGTTGATACCCGCGAAGATGCCTATCGCAGACGATAAATCTTGCCTCGATGCTGCAATCTCATCTCCCACAGCAAGCTCGCTCATTTTCACCCAATTTTTAGCGGATAGCGGATAGCGTTTAGCGTTTACTAAAAGCAGAAACGCCTTTTTGTCTTTTATATCCGCTATACGCTCTACGCTATACGCTACTCGTTCTGTTTTCACCAGATACGGATGATTAGCTGTTGTCTTAATAGACCTGCCTGAAACTGTTGTCAGGCGATACACCGGCTTTACCCCCATATCCAACAATCCATTTATCCTATGCGGCTCAATCTGCTGCGTCTCTTCGTTTAGAGACAGCACATAATCACCTGACTTGACTGCAACTATAGGTTTAAGCTCTATGTTTTGGTTATTGGGATTTGTCCCGATAACGGGATCCCGCTGATGCGGGAGGATTTCTTTTGCCGATAATATCGGCAAAAGCGTATCTCCAGCCACGCACAACCCTTCCGCCGCCGCGTTCGCTGACGCGCCGGCGGCTGGGGCAGCGCGGGACCCTTCTTCAAACGATACAACCTTTATCTTTTCAACCTCTTCTGCTTCGTTATACATGCCGCTAGTACGCATTTTTTCTACAAGTTTATTTAATTCTTCTTTGACTATATCTATTTTGTCTTTCTCTGTATAAATATGGCTAACCTCCCAAAGCCCCACATATCCGGTAATTGCGTATTCTTCCAGCCATCCAAAAATATTGACGCTTGCCACAGGTTTTGCTCTCGAGGCAACATTTTTTTTAATGCCAAACACTATCGGGAAGGATCTTGCTCTGAATCTACTCATTGCTTCTGCACTACTATGGCCTTGTGCTTCTTCTTCTTTTAGATACGCAATTATATTTTCAAGATTTGCCATGAAGCCCTTATAAAGGTTGTACATTGTAGATCCTGCGCCTAGCTTTCTCATTCTTAATTCCTTCTCGTATTTTGCCAATTCTGTTTCGTACTCTTGCAGACTATTTTTAATAAGGTGGCCCATATAATTAACATCTGCATAAGACCGCATGGCTTTTTCATAAGAAGCGCTTGTAGAAACACGTCTCTGGTTTACACCTCTTTCCGATGCGCCATTACCCATCTCGCCAGAAAAAAGCGGTATTTGTAATTCAAAAAGTTTACCTATTGGTAAAATCTTAAATCCAGTTTTGTCAAAAAATTCAAATATAGTCGCACTACTTCCATGAAAATAAACAGGTTCCCTATCAACGTTCACATTTGCTTTTGTTACTCCACCGGCTGGGGCAGCGCCGGGCTCATTGCCTTCTTTAAGATACGTATTATGCGCAAAAATCCCGTTTGCGATAAAATTATGCGTGCCGTCCACTTCTATGTCATAGACGTGTTCATAGCCAAACGGTTCAATAGATGCGATTTTGTCCCAGAGGATGCCGCTGTCTAATACTGGCTCGGCAAAGGCAGAGGGAAGAAATAAAAGGCTTGACAGGCTTTTTATAATATAATATAATTCAAGGCGATGGAGAGAATAAACAATGTTCGAAGAGAATTTATTGCCAAAATAATAGCTGACTTGGGGAAAACCATATTTGCTATTGGGTTGGCAAGTTATTTCTTTAAAGAATTCCCATTGTTTTTGAGAATTATCCTCTCTATAGCTTGGCCGATAATGCTGATTGTAAGCGTCTTTGTTCAACCCAGAGAAAAAGGAGAAAAGTAAAAATGCTTGTTCTTTCAGGAGTGTTTGTTTTTCTTGCCGTTGTGTTAATTTTGATGTATGTTGACCGCCATAAACAGGCAAAGCGCGTCCATTAATCTCCCTCGCCACCGCCCCGTAACCGCTAAAATCATCTGCGGGGCAGGCAATCTCATCCCCTGATTTTAACCCGCTCACCTTCACCCATTGTGTATTTTCTGTGCTCTGTGCTTTGTGCTCTGTTTTCTTCAAGTACGGATGATTCGCTGTTGTCTTGATAGACCTGCCTGAAACTGTTGTCAGGCGATACACCGGCTTTACCCCCATATCCAACAATCCATTTATCCTATGCGGCTCTGTCTGTTGCGTCTGTTCGTTCAGAGACAGCACATAGTCGCCTGGCTTAACCTCAAGAATGGGCTTTAGTCTAACCTCTATCCTCTGCCTTCTATCTTCTAAAACAATCGGCAGCATCGTATCCCCGGTGACGCATCGGCCTTCTTCTTCCGCCGCCACATTCGCAGCTCCGCCGGCTGGGGCAGCGCCGGGCGCGGATGGCTCTGATGGCAAAACCGCCCCTGAAGACATTTTCTTTCTAATGCCATCAAGCGCCTTGGCTCTTTTCTTGATGGTATCCCTAATATCTATAATATACCCCTGTGAATTTTGTAGGCCTTCAGACTGAATAATATCATCGGGGATCGCTTGCCATTGTTTAAGAGGCTCTCCGCAAAATAAAAATGCACAAATATCCTCAGTTATAAATTCTTGCGGTAAAACCTTATAAAAATCTTTGTACGATTTGGACAAACGAGGAAAGTAGTGATGATATAATAAATCTTTGTAATAATTGTATAGCTTGGGCATATGTTTCTCAATATCATAACTGACAAAAAGAGAAACTTCATGAAATAAAATAGCGGCCAAGCGGCTTTTTGCCTGTTGAGGCGCAAATTCAAGGCTGTCTAAACCAGCGTAGGTATTTTTTAAAGTGCCATCAAAGTGATTTGACCCCAAATAAATAATGCCATTCAATAAGTTAGTTTTACTTGTTCCCCGCATGGGTTGCTTTGGGTCATCTTTCTTAAAAATAATCTTTTTAACATTGTTCAAAAGATGCGGATAATTTTTCTGAACCAAGCTAAGCGCTTCAAATAACTCTTTAGCGTAACGTTCTGCTTGATCGAGCTGCTCCAAACCATCTATGAAAATATTTGGAAATTTTTGCCTCAATTTTTCAAAAGGCGTTTTACTTGCTTCAGCTGAATCTTCATTCATTGCACCAACCCACTTAGGGACAGAAGCAACAACAGCAATACCTATCAACCCTTTTATAAATTTTCGCCTATCAAGCTGGTACCTTTCATCCATACCTTTCGCGTCGGCTCTATTCGTCAGCGCCGCTGTAACCTCGCCTATAGCGCTACCTTCTGAAACAGGCTGCCTCAGAGCATAGCTTGGCGCTGACTGCGTAAGCACAAACGCCAGCAGGGTGATGATGCTTGTTATTCGCATTGTGCAATGTTTTACATTAGCCATATCTGCCTCATTACATTTACAGCCCAGCCCCCAGTGCCAGAGAATAGGCTTGACAGGCCTAAAATTGATGTGCTATACTTGTTTTTATCAGGAGGCAAAAAGATGGTCCTTCCGTCACTATTATTAAAAGAAAGAGTGGTTAAATTATCGCAGTTGCGCGTCAACCCAGATAAAACGCTGACAGGATTTATCCGCGTGGTTTCTGACAACGGCGGCCTTAAAACAAAAGGGTTCTTTCTGGACAAAGAGGCTTTTATAGATTTGTTGGAATCTATGGAATATTCAGGCCCTGAATTCTGGGAAGAGATTGAACAATCCAGAAAATCAGGCCGCGTCTCCTCTAAAGAAGTCAAGCAGCGTTTAGGTATGAAATGATTTCTTATTCTTTCACCAAACACGCTGACCGGCAACTGCGCAAATTCTCTATCCCCGCCCAAATATTTATCATTAAAAAGATAGAATATTATATCTCCACCGGCAACCCCCTTCATTATGCCGACTCCATTGAAAGCGAGAGAAGCAAGGTCTATCGCTTTCGGGCCGGAGATTACCGCGTCATCTTTGACTGGAAAAACGGCAATATCCTGGTTACCAAAGTCGCAGTCAGAGCAAAGGCTTATTGATTCTGGCCCCGCCTGCCCTGTTATAAACAGGCACTGCGTCAGCACAAATGCCAGCAGGGTAATAATACCTATTATTCTTATTTTAGCCTTATAAGTACTCATTACAACGACTCTCCCAATGCCTTTGCAAACGCTTCCATCTGGGCCTTGTCAGAAATATCTATTATACTCATGCCGCTTAAATTTGCAAGCACAGCTAACTTGATATCAAAATTTGTCATAAACATCAATACTATGCCTGCGCTTGAAGCTGCGGCCTTTGCCTTTCGTATCTCACTAAGCGAATTTTCCTGTACCAGATAATAATTTATAGCGCCGGCTAACCCTATGCCCATTGCCTGAGCTATTTCCTCTTTAGCCGCAGCTATGTTATCTGTTATAACAAGTATACCTTCCGCCGTCGCGTTGTCTGCGTCACCGGCTGGGGCAATGGCTGCGCCTTGCTCAACCGGCAAAACCACCTCTGAAGTCATTAAATCGTCAAATTCTTTTCTTACTGTTGCTGCAATCAATTTAGCCTTAGTCGGCTGCAAAAACGGAAAACCTGTAAGGACAACATTTATAGATGTTATCCCGTTTTTATGCTTTGACAATGGTTCTATGATTTTGTGCGCGACATCCTGAATTTCTTTTTCATCTGAGATATGAACGGGATAAACTGTTCCAACGCTGTAAATACTATCAAAAAAGTCTGCATCAATGGTTGCGAGCGCTTCCTTGTCTATGTTTGCCAATGCGGCTGCAACTTCTTCTAATCTTAAAATTTTAATTTGGATTCCTCCTTCCTTAAGCCTTTCTACTTGCTGGGCAAGATACTCCATGCCTTTTTCATCAATCCATGGCGGCACCACCCAATATATGCCACCCAGGTAACCATTTCTGCAGGCTATTCTCAGCCAGTTGGAATCACGCGGTGTAGCTATGCTATCATCAGGCCTGAATCTTGTATCATCATGCGCATCAAAAAGAAATAGCGGCAAACCCTTCTCAAGAGCGCCTGATTCTATACTCTTCACAAGCCAATGATAAAATTCCACATGATTATCAACCTCTGTAAATAGCTCTACCTTTGCTTTCGCCTCGTCGCCGGCTGAGGCAGCGCCGGGCACGGGTAACCATTCTTCTCTAAGCTCTGATTTCTCACTGCTTAATTTATCAAATGCGTATATCGGCAAGCCTGATAAACCAAGTTCTACGTCCCACTGCCTTAATTTATCAACCATTGAATGGTCTGCTATAATTCCTGCTATTGCTTCAGCAGAAACACCATCCGCTTGTATCTCATCATCAAACGCCTTATCATATGGCTCAGGTTTTACATCAGACAATCCTAATAATTCCAACCCGCGTTTATATATATTTCTTTCATGGCTGTGGCTGGTTTTGTTAAAATACTCTCCAACCAAACTAAATCTATCCTTATGTGCCCTGACGTATTCCGGGCCTATTATAAATGCGACATGCATCTTGTCCACTAATGGTCCGTAGAATAGAAGTGTGGCTGAATGAAACAATTCGTCAGAGCACAAAGAAAAGGAAACCTTTCCCGGAAAATTATTAGTGGTATCTTTACTAACACCTCCTTGATTCTTCGGCAGAAATCCTTCAGCTCTTATTTTTTCATAATCCTTTTTTGTGATGTGCATAATGCCGCGCAACAAAAGCCCGGTGGGCGTAATAACACCTGTTGCCCTGCCGCTGCTACTGACATTGCCTGTTAGTGCGGCTGTGACTTCACCAAGGGCACTGCCTTCTGAGACAGGCTGACGCAAGGCATAGGCTGGCGCTGACTGGATAAGCACAAAGGTTGCCAGGGTTACCAGAGAAATTATTCGTATTGTATTAGGGAACTTGTTCTTCATATATATCACCTGTATTATATATATAGTTACTATATATGTATTCTATTATAACTACTCATATCTTACTATCATAACAACTGAAAACCAAAAATATTCCCAACTTTTTTAATAAATTTTAAATGTATTTATAATAGTATAAGTTATTGTAAATATTACTGTTATGAGTTTTAGTGCGTGAAATGATAGGAAATTGCTTCGGTCGCCTACGGGTTCTCTCGCAATGACGTGAATATGCTAGTGGTCGCTGCGAAGGCATGGGGTGAATAGCGAAGTAGCCTGTGAGCGGCGCATTAGAAATTTTTTGCCAAATGTCCGCAAGGAATTACGGCGAGCAATGAGCGACGCTTCTGCTGGTCGCGAACAGCGAGCCGTAAACCGTAGCGGACGGCAAAAAATTTCAGCGCCGCGAACAGGCTACGAGCGATTATTTATGATTATTTTTAAGCAGGTGGGATAACTCTGACATGAACTGATTTACATCCTTGAATTCGCGGTAAACCGACGCGAACCTGACATAAGCAACATCATCTATCTTCTGAAGTTCCCTCATTATTACCTCGCCTATCTCTTTGGAGGGAATTTCTTTTTCGTATTTATTCTCAAGTGAGCGCTCAACCTCATCAACCATCTGCTGCATCTTCTCCATTGACACAGGCCGTTTCTCGCAAGCCTTTACGATGCCTGATAAAACCTTGTTTTTATCAAACGGCTCTCTCCTGCCGTCTTTTTTTAAAATCATTGCTGAAGATTTTTCAACATGCTCATAAGTTGTAAAACGGCGCTGGCATTTCAGGCACTCGCGCCTGCGCCGGATCGCGTCGCCTTCAGGACTTTGCCTTGAATCAATTACTTTATCTTCTATATCACCGCAGAAAGGGCATTTCATTTAACCCGCCTCATTTTTATATCTGCCTCTTTTAAAAAATTCTTCGCCATCTTATCAGGATACCCATCGCCGATTACTATTTCTTTGATACCGGCATTTATAAGCATCTTGGCGCATATAATACAGGGTTGATTGGTCAGATAAATAATGCTGTCTTTTGTGCTTACTCCGTGCAGCGCCGCCTGTATTATCACATTTTGTTCGGCATGTAAACCGCGGCAGAGTTCATGCCTTTGGCCTGACGGAATACCTAATTTTTCTCTCATACAATAACCAATGTCTAAACAGTGCTTTATGCCTCTTGGGGCGCCGTTATAACCTGTAGCCAGAATATGCTTGTCTTTTATAAGCACGGCGCCTACGCTACGCCTAAGGCATGTCGCCCTTTTTGCCACAAGATGCGCCATCTCCATAAAATATTCATCCCAGCTCGGCCTACTTTTTACTTTTGACTTTTTACTTTTGACTTTCATTGTTTCATGTCATTTATTCTTTTTTTATACAGCGGAAATTTCGCGATAAACTTTGACACCTTTCTTCTGACCTGCGATACTTTCTGTTTGCTTTTTATATTGCTCAAAATCTCGTCTATAAACCCGGCTATCTCATCCATCTCGCGCTCTTTCATCCCGCGCGTGGTAACGGATGGTGTACCGAGCCGTATACCGCTTGTCACAAAAGGCGACTGTTTATCAAACGGGATCAAGTTTTTATTTACCGTAACCCTTGCTTGGTCTAGGGCATCTGCCGCCTCTTTACCTGTAAGGCCTTTACTGCTTAAGTCAACAAGCATCAGGTGCGTATCTGTCCCGCCTGCAACCAGACGGTACCCGCGCTTTGCCATAGCCTCTGCAAGCGCATTTGCGTTTTTTACAATCTGCTGCTGGTATTTTTTAAATTCCGGCCTAAGGGCTTCTTTAAGCGCTACCGCCTTTGCCGCGATAATATGCATCAACGGCCCGCCTTGTATGCCGGGAAACATCATAGCGTCTATCTTTTTCGCGAATTCCGCTCG
Organism: Candidatus Omnitrophica bacterium CG_4_8_14_3_um_filter_43_15; assembly: GCA_002783585.1. GTDB lineage: Bacteria > Omnitrophota > Gorgyraeia > Taenaricolales > Taenaricolaceae > Taenaricola > Taenaricola geysiri. Next base: position 3,088 of record PFHB01000033.1, on the reverse strand, counting down.
GCAGAGCACCATGCCTCCACGAGGGCCGCGCAGTGTTTTATGATTTGTCGTTGTAACAAATTCCGCGTAAGGCACAGGGCTTGGGTGCAGGCCGGCGGCGACAAGCCCGGCTATGTGCGCCATATCAACAAAGAAATATGCCCCAACACTGTCTGCAATACCCCTGAATTTCTTAAAATCCAGCGCCCTGGGGTATGCAGATGCGCCTGCTAATATCATCTGCGGCCTGTACGTTTTTGCAAGGCCTGCAATCTCATCATAATCCAGCTGTTCTGTCCTGGGGCTTACGCTGTAAGGGGCTATTTTATAAAACATGCCTGAAAAATTATGCGGGTGGCCGTGCGTAAGGTGGCCGCCGCATGCAAGGTCCATTGATAAAACCGTGGCCCCCGGCTTAAGCATCGCGAAATATACAGCCATATTTGCCTGAGAACCTGAATGCGGCTGGACATTCGCGTGCTCTGCCCCAAAAAGTTTTTTTGCGCGCTCAACTGCCAGCTGCTCAACGGTATCAACATATTTACACCCGCCATACCAGCGCCTGCCCGGATAACCCTCCGCGTATTTGTTGGTTAGCACCGAGCCCTGCGCTTCTAAAACCGCTTCGCTTACAAAGTTCTCGCTCGCGATAAGCTCTATGGTCTCTTCTTCGCGTATCGTCTCGTCTTTTATCGCCCTGAATACCTCAGGGTCAACCTCGCGTAAATAACTCATGACAGCCTCTCCATAAGATCTGCGCGCCTTTTATGCCGGCCTGCCTCAAATTCCGTATTAAGCCATACGTTTAAAATATTTTTCGCCGCAGAAAAAGAAATTCTGTTAGCCGATAAACATAATACATTCGCGTCGTTGTGCTGCCGCGATGTCTTCGCGTCTTTTGTGTCGCGGCACAGCGCGGCGCGGATGCCTTTTATCTTATTCGCTGCCATAGACATGCCTATGCCGCTTTTACATATTAATATACCGCTGTCAAACTCAGCAGCCGCAACAGGCCGCGCGACACGCTCGGCGAATATAGGGTAATCGCACGATTCATCTGTGTGCGTGCCCATGTCCGCGACAGTATGGCTTTTTGATTCAAGAAATTTTACCAGCTTTTGCTTTAATAAAAATCCGCCGTGATCCGCTCCTATGGCAATTTTTAATTTTTTCATACTAAATCCATCCCTCTTTTTTTATCCAGCTAAATAAATCTTTCAGGCCTTCTTTTATAAGATCCACAGACCTTTCATAAACTTCAAGAGGCCTGCCTATAGGATCTAAAATCTCCGGCTCTATTATTTCATCAGGCGCTTTTTGGAATTCACGCAAAAGATAAACCTTGTCTTTAACATGGGGGGCTATCTCAAGAATCCTGTGCTTATGAAAACGCTCCATTACTATTACAAGATCAGACTCTTCCAGCAATTTTTTTGTAACAGGCGTGCTTCTGTGGTCTATCGCATCTATGCCATCTTTCTGCAGTACCTTAAGTGTGTATTCGCTTGCCCGCATGCCAACTATTGTGCCGACTCCGGCTGATAAAACATGCACTTTGGCCAGTTTGTCGCCAAGTATCTTTTTGAATAATTCCGCGGCCATAACGCTGCGGCATGAATTTCCGGTACATACAAATAAGATTGTCTTCATATTTTAATGCTTCCCTGCCTTAAAATCTTTGGAGGCGTGCGCGTCATATCCAATACTGTTGAGGAAACGCCAACCTTCGCGCGCCCGGAATCTATTATTAAATCAACAAGTCCGTTTAACTCTTCAAATGCCATATCGGCTGTCACAGAAGGCGCTTCATCCTTAAGATTAGCGCTGGGCGCCACAACCTGCGGCCCTGTCATCTTAAGCAGCGCCCTTGCCACGGGATGCCGCGGCATGCGCACGCCGATATTTTTCCCGGATTTTGTTTTTAAAATAAGCGTTAACGGCCCGGGCCAAAATTTATTTATAAGCCGCTTTGCGCTTTTATCAACAATACAATTTAGTTTTTTTAAATCATTTTTTGAGGCTATATGAAAACTAAACGGGTTTTTCGGCCTGTTTTTAAGTTTTCTCAAGCGCGCCAGCGTCATGTTATTTTTTGCGTACGCCGCTATGCCGTAAACGGTTTCTGTTGGAAAAACCACCAGCTTGCCGCCTTTTATAACCCTGGCTGCATATTTTATTTTATCCTGCTCCGGCCTGACTGGACTAATCCGCAATAATTCTGTAAGCATAATTTTTTCCAAAGGGGTCAGACCCCTAGATGAATTTTTGTTAAACTATATCCAAAAAGATTTGTCAACGCCAACTTGTATGGGATAAAATCAGAGTACATTTGCCCTTGCCTTAAAATCTTTCTTGCCGTTTTCTTATCTTTTTCTGCTATAGCTTTATTTAAAGCATTGGTTCTGTCTAATTCAAAATCCAGCAAGGCCTTATATTCAGACTGTCTTTCTTCTTCAGTTTTGCCGAGCGACAATAAAACCTCGGACATATCAATAATAGTATTTTTTACTCCATGCAAAGATGTGGCTGCGCTTGAAAACCTCCAATCCGCAGGATTTTTTACCAATCCCGCCCTGACAGGATTTAATTCTATATAAATAGCGCACCTGAGAAAATAATTTTCTTTATCTATTATCTTGCTCCCAAACCTATCTTTCCAAAAGTGCCCTTTCCTATTATTAATCCTATTATACCAGCCTGCATAAACACCGCTTACAAATTTTAGAATTTCTGATATTGAATCTTTTTCACAGGTTTGCAGCAGTAAATGAATATGATTATTCAGTAAAGCGTAATGATAAAGTTTAAAATCGTACCGTTTCTTGCAATCGCCGATGATTTCTAAATATTTCTCAAATTTCTCAAAGGTATCTAACAAAAATTCATCGTTATTGCACTTTGAGCTAACATGGTAAATAACATTTTCTCCCGAAACTCGTAATCGCCGTGCCATTTCTTATTTTATCCATAATTTTTCACGTAGGGGTCTGACCCCTGTATGAAAAATTAAAATTTGGTTGATTTAACCTTGTCTGCTAATTCTTTTTTATAGTCCTGCAGTTTTTTCTCCAGGGCTTTATCGCCTGCAGCCAAAATCTCAATTGCAAAA
>PFHB01000044.1 GCA_002783585.1 Candidatus Omnitrophica bacterium CG_4_8_14_3_um_filter_43_15 | reverse complement strand
GCCATGGCGCTTACCTGTTTATTTCTTACATTATCCGCGATCCTTGCGCGCAAGACCTTCATAGCCTGCGCTTTATTTTTAATCTGCGAACGGCCATCCTGGCATGTAACTATTGTGCCGGTCGGTATATGCGTGATGCGTACAGCAGAATCAGTGGTATTAACGCCTTGACCGCCAGGGCCGCTTGACCTGTAAACATCTACTTTTAAATCCTTAATATCTATGCTCAAATCAACATCTTCTACTTCTGGCAACACTGCAACCGACACAGCTGATGTGTGTATCCGGCCGGAAGCCTCTGTCTTGGGCACACGCTGAACGCGATGCACGCCGCTTTCAAACTTAAGATGTTTGTAAACGCCGTTTCCTTCTAAGGAAAAAACTATTTCCTTAACACCCCCTGCCTCGTTTACAGAAGTGCTCATAACCTCAACTGCCCATCCGTTATTAGCCGCGTACCTTGAATACGCCCTGTAAAGCTCTGAGGCAAACAGGCTTGCCTCAACACCACCTGTGCCTGCGCGTATCTCCATTATTACATCTTTATTGGCGTCAGGATCATCTTCAAGGAGCATATCCTCAAGCCGGCTGCCAAGAGAAGCCTTTTGCTGATTTAATCCGGAAAGCTCCTCTTTAGCCATAGACAACATATCCTTATCATGGCCGGGCTCATTCAACATGGCCTCAACCTCGGAGATATGTTTGCAGATTTTTGTATACTCCTGGTATTTTTTTACAATATCAGTGATGCCGGAAAGCTCCTTGGCGTATTTCTGGTAATTAATCCTGTCGGAAATAACAGCATTGTCAGCCATCAGCGCCTGAAGCTCGTCGTATCGTTTTTTTATTGATTCTAATTTTTCTAACATATTGTTTTTACCTATATAACGCGGTAGTTTGTGAGCGGCGCATTAGAAATTTTTTGGCAAATGTCGGCGAAGAATTACGGCGAAGTTGCGAGCGACGCTTCTGCTGGTCGCGAACAACGAGCCGTAAACTGAAGCCGACGGCAAAAAATTTCAGCGCCGCGAGCAAACTTCAAGTCATCTCTTGCCGTATTTTTTCTCGAATTTTTCCACGCGGCCGGCAGTATCAACAAATTTCTGCTTGCCTGTAAAAAACGGGTGGCATTTTGAACAGATGTCCACCTTGATATTCTGCTTGGTTGAGCGGGTATGTATTACCTCGCCGCACGCGCAGCTTATGGTTGTCTCTTTGTAGCTTGGATGAATTTTCTCTTTCATTTTTTTCTCCTTATTTATTATTTATCGACATTAAAAATTCCGCGTTTGTCTTGGTCTTGTTTAACTTGTCCCGCAATAACTCCATTGCCTCAACCGAGTTAAGCTCGTTTAAAACCTTTCTCAGCACCCAGATACGCGGAAGCTCATCAGGATGAAGCAGGAGCTCTTCTTTTCTTGTGTTGGAACGCTTAACATCAATCGCAGGATAGATGCGCCTTTGAAACAGGTTTCTGTCCAATTGTATTTCCATGTTGCCTGTGCCTTTAAATTCCTCAAAAATAACATCATCCATGCGGCTTCCTGTATCAACCAGGGCAGTAGCAATAATGGTAAGGCTTCCACCTTCCTCTATATTCCTTGCCGTTCCAAAAAACCTCTTGGGTTTATGAAGCGCGCTTGAATCAAGCCCGCCTGAAAGCACTTTGCCTGAATGAGGCGCTACGGCATTATAAGCCCTTGCAAGGCGCGTGATACTGTCTAAAAGTATCACAACATCTCTTTTATACTCAACCAGGCGCTTTGCCTTTTCAAGAACGATTTCAGCAACCTGTATGTGCCGCTCCGCCGGCTCGTCAAAGGTTGAACTTATAACCTCTGCCTTGACTGAACGCTGCATATCAGTAACCTCTTCCGGCCTTTCATCTATAAGCAGTATAATCATATACACGTTAGGGTCATTAGCGATAATGGCATTTGCGATTTTCTGCAAAAGCACTGTTTTACCGCTATAAGGGGGCGCAACTATAAGGCCCCTCTGGCCCTTACCTACGGGAGTAAGTATATCCATTACCCTGGCTGAAATCTCGTTGGGAATTGTTTCCAGCATATAGCGCTTGTTAGGATATATCGGCGTGAGATTATCAAATAAAATCTTCTCCTTTGCCTCCTCGGGATTTTCAAAATTCACTGCCTCGACCTTTAGAAGCGCAAAATACCGCTCTCCTTCTTTTGGAGGCCTTATCTGGCCGCTTACAGTATCTCCTGTGCGCAGGTCAAACTTTCTTATCTGGCTCGGGGATATGTATATATCGTCAGGGCACGGCAGGTAATTATAATTAGGCGAGCGCAAAAACCCAAAACCATCCTGCAGTATCTCAAGCACGCCTTCGCCGAAAAGATATCCTTCCTTTTCTGCCTGCGCCTGAAGTATCTTGAAAATAAGGTCATGTTTTTTCATACCGCTGGTGCCGTTTAGGTTAAGACTCTTGGCAACCTTATTAAGCTCTGAGATTTTCATCTCTTTAAGCTTGGCTATTTCAAGCCTTTCGCTTTTTGCGATTTTCTCAATCTTCTCGGTTTTTTCAATTTTTTCAATCTTTTCATTTTCCATTTATTATCTCCCATGCTTTTATTCTGTTTTTTAAATCCTGAAAACTACCGCTGTTATCTATTATAAAGTCGGCTTTTTTGAAGAAGCGACTGGCAGGAATTTGTAACTTCATACGTTTGTTTATTTGGTTTTTGGATAATTTCCACTTATCTTGCGCGCGTTTGATTTGCTGTTTGCGATTTAATTTTACCGCGATTAATTTATCGATATATTTCAACAGCCCCATCTCCAACAAAACCGCGGCATCTATTATAACAATCGCTTTTGGGTTTTTTACTTTAATTTGCCTGATTTTCTTTAATATTTTATCGACGAGAACAGGATGCGTTATTCTGCAAAGCGCCTTATGGCTCTCTTTGTTGGCAAACGCCAACTCAGCAAGCGATTTTCTGCTTATTGCGCCATTTTTAATTATGCCTTTGCCAAAGCAGCCGATCAGCCGCTTCTTTACCTTATTATCCAAAAGCGCAGTATGGCCGATTTTATCCGCATCAATAACAGTTGCGCGGTGAAACCTTGCCAAAATCTTTGCTGCTGTGCTTTTGCCTGAACAAAATTGACCTGTGATACCTATGATTAACATATCAGCTAAACCCTTTTGTACAATTTTACGTATTCTTTGGCAGAATTACCCCAGGAGAAATCGTATTCCATTGCTTTTTTAACCATAGCGCTCCATGCCTTTTTGTTTTTATAAACGGCTAATGCCTTCTTTATTGCTTCCAGCAACTCATTGCTGTCAGCATTTTCAAAAACAAAACCGTTTTCATCTGTTATGGTATCCGCCAAGCCGCCTGTTTTTCTGACAACAGGTATCGTGCCGTAACGCAAAGATATCAATTGCCCAAGGCCGCATGGCTCGTATCTCGACGGCATTAATAATAAATCGCTTGAGGCGTAAATCTTTTTTGCAAGCACGGCGTCAAACTTCAAACTGATTGACGTATTCTTTGGATGCTTTTTGGCTATACCCTGTAAAACATTTTCAATGGCTTGATCGCCTGTGCCTAAAAGCACAAACTGCACATCCATTGCGCAGATCTTGTCTATCTTTTCAGCCAGCAAATCAAAACCCTTCTGATGGGCAAGGCGGCCGACAACCCCCAACAAAGGCACATCTGCCTTTTGCGGCAGGCCGCGCTCTTTTTGCAGGGCTAATTTATTTTTAACTTTGCCCTGCGGAGATGAAAAATTTGGGTTCCACTCGTCATAATCAATACCGTTTAATATACCGGCTAAATTTTCCTTTCTCTTTGACAAAACCCCTTCCAACTTGCAGCCAAATTCCGGCGTTTGTATCTCTTTTGCATATGTCGGGCTTACTGTTGTGATAAAATCACTGAATATAAGCCCTGCCTTCATAAAGTTTACTTTATCGTAAAACTCAAAACCCTCTATATTGAAATATTCCCAGCCAAGCCCGAGTTTCGGATATTCATCCTTTGCAAATACGCCCTGGTAGGCCATATTATGAATCGTAAATACCGTCTTTATGCCGCTATAAAACGGATCGTCTTTATAAATGGCCTTAAGGTAAACCGGTATCAAAGCCGTTTGCCAGTCATTGCAGTGGATTACATCCGGTTTGAAATTTTCTTTTTTTAACAGCTCTAAAACGGCCTTTGAGAAAAATGAAAATCTTTCAAGGTTATCCGGAAAATCGCCGGCCTTTGTGCCGTAAAGCTGCTCTCTTTTAAAATACGCGTCATTTTCTATAAAATGCACAGGCACAACCCCGGCCATTAACGCCTTTTGGCCCTTTTCCTTGACACAGCTGTATTTAGGAAGGCATACCCTTATATCTATTTTAAGTTTTTTAAGATAAACGGGCAATGACCCTGCCACATCAGCCAAACCACCTGTCTTTGCGTACGGCACAACCTCGCTTGAACAAAAAAGTACTTTCATTTTATCTCCCTCATATCCAACCAATTCTCTCCTATTTTTAAAGATGCCTCAACAGGCACCTTTAATTCTATGGCATGCTCCATCAGATCCCTTATCAGCGCTGTTGCTTCTTTTGTCTCTTCCTCCGGCACATCAAAAACAAGCTCGTCGTGAACCTGCAGGATCATGCTTGTTTTCATGTTCTTTTTCCTGAGCTGGCTGTTTATATTTATCATGGCTATCTTTATCAAATCAGCAGCCGAGCCCTGTATTGGCGTATTTATCGCCGTGCGCTCCGCAAACTGGCGGATATTAACATTGAGGCTGTTTATCTCAGGTATCCACCTGCGCCTGTCCATAAGGGTTGTGACAAAACCTTTGCTGCGCGCGGCCTCTATCGAATCCTGCATATACGCCTTAACCTTTGGGTACCTTGCAAAATAGGCGTCTATAAATATAGTGGCCTCTTCAACGCTTATCCTAAGGTCTTTTGACAAGCCGTACGGGCTCATACCGTATATTATGCCGAAATTCACTGTCTTTGCAGAAGAACGCATCTTTGAATCAACATCTTCTTCTTTAACATTATATATCAAAGACGCTGTGTGCGTATGTATATCGCGCCTGCTCTTAAACGCCTCAATCATATCGCTGTCGCCTGAGATATGCGCCAGTATGCGAAGCTCAACCTGGGAATAATCCGCGGATAAAATCCTGTTTTGTTTTCCTTTGGATATAAAAGCGCCTCTTATCTGCCTGCCGATGTCTGTCTTAACCGGTATATTCTGCAGATTGGGTTCGCTTGAACTTAAACGGCCTGTTGCAGTGACTGTCTGGTTAAAAGACGCATGCAGCCTGTCTGTCTTTTTGTTTACAAGCTCAGGCAGCGCGTCTACATAAGTGGATTTTAATTTAAAAAGCTGCCTGTACTGCAGTATTGCATCCGGAAGCGCGTGCTCTGCCGCTAAAACCTGTAAAACCGACTCGTCGGTAGACACGCCTGTTTTTGTTTTTTTTACAACACGAAGCTTCAATTTATCAAACAATATGGCGCTAAGCTGTTTTGGAGAATTTATATTGAATTCCCCGCCTGCTATTTCATAAATCCGGGCCGTAAGATTATCCAGGTCTTTTTTAAGTCTCGTAGACATCTTGGCAAGATACCCGGTATCTATTCTGACACCGGCGTATTCTATCTGCGCCAAAACATATACAAGCGGAAGCTCTATATTAAAAAATAACTCGTAAAGGCCTTTTTCCTGCAGCTGAACGCTTAATACATTCTTAAGGCGCATTGTGATGTCGCTGTCCTGGCAGCAATACCTGCATACCTTATCCACGTCCACCTGGTCCATGGTAATAGCGGATTTACCCTTGCCTAAAAGATCTTCTATAACCGGGTTCATCCTGTAATCAAGGTATTCAAAAGCTATATCTTCAAGATTATGATTTGACTTTGACGGGTTTAAAAGATACGACGCCACCATCGTATCAAAGATTACGCCTTTTAATTCAATACCCTGATTTTTCAGTATAAGAATTTCATATTTTATGTTTTGGCCTACCTTACCTATCTTTTCATTTTCCAGTATGGGTTTTAGTTTCTTAAAAATACCGTCTATTTTTTTTACCGGCACATAATACGCCTCTTTGGGCTTATAGCAGAAAGACACACCCACCGGCACGGCTTGCATAGGGTCTGTCCCGGTTGTCTCAAAATCCAGGGCAAATTCAGTTAGGCCTGCAATAGATTTTAACAGTTTGTCAAATTTCTCATCAGTGTCTACTAAGATATAATTAACGTCTTCCTGCACAGCGGTATCAGGCGCAAGGCCTTTAAGCAATTTTTTAAATTCCAGTTCCTTAAACAACGAATACAGCTTATTTTGGTCAGGATTTTTTATTTTTAAATCCTCGACTGCAAAATCTATAGGCACATCTGCGTCAAGCTGCGCTAATTCACGCGAAAGATTTAATAATTCCGTGTTCTTTTTTAAGAGCTCCCTGGTTGATTCTCTTTTTACCATATCTATATTATTCAACAAATTTTCAACGCTGGAAAATTCGGTTATCAGCGACGAGGCTGTCTTGGGGCCGATACTCGGCACGCCGGGTATATTATCAGACGCGTCCCCCATTAAGGCCATCAGTTCAACCATCTGGCAGGGTAAAACGCCAAACTTTTCTTTTACAGCCTGCTGGTCATATATAAAATCGCCGTTAAAATTATTAGGGCTGTAAACAAACGTCCTTGAATCAACCAGGGCAAGCGCGTCCTTATCGCCTGTGGCTATATAAATTTCTAAATCGTCTCTTTGCCTGCATTTTTTTACTATTGTAGCCAGTATATCATCCGCCTCAAATCCCGCAAGCTCAAAAACAGGCACTCGATAAGCCTCCAGTACGCTCTTTATTATCGGCAGCTGGCTGACAAGCTCGTCCGGCATAGGTTTTCTGTGAATTTTATACCCGTCAAACTTCTTATGCCTGAACGTGGGCTCTTTTCTGTCAAACGAAGCCACGATATAGTCCGGCTTTTGATCCTTTATTATCTTATTAAGCATAACTACAAAACCGTATACGGCATTTGTTGGTTGGCCGTTTGATGCCGAAAGATTTGCTATAGCATAAAACGCTCTGTAGCAAAACGAGTTACCATCAATTAAAAATAGTTTTTTCATTAGGGGATTTAATAAAGGTGGCTATCAAAAAGGAAAGCTGCTATTTTTTCTTTTTAACCGCTGTTCCGTAACCGTAAATAAAACTATTGTGCTGGAAATACCTCACCTGGACTACTTCTTCAGCGCCCATTGCCTTGGCTTTTTTAAGAAGCTCTTCATTGAGCGCGCCTATATCATTTTTTTCCGAACGGTATGCTACAACTCCCATAATATTATATTTCTTTTCTATGTTAACGTCTGCTGCTTCAGGAGCTGACGACGAAAACACTTCTTTTTGTAATTCACGAGAAATTCTGGCCTCAATATCCTGCGAGCTTTCCTTTGGCCGCTCTTGTACAGCTACTACAGGCTGCGCAATTGAAACAGGCGCAGGTGTAACGGTTTTTTTTGGTGCAGGCACTGCTGTTTCGCTAACTGCCTCTGTTAAAGGCCTGTAATAACCGCTCTGAGTGCGGCGCTGGCAATACCTTAGCAGCCTTGCTGACTCGGCGTGCTCCGGGTCAATTGCCAAAGCCATCTCAAATTCTTTACAAGCCTCTTCATATTTTGAAGCAAGATAAAAATTCTGCCCTCTTTTAAAATGCCTGTCAACTTCTTTTAATGTTGCTTTATCCTGACGATTACGCTCCTGCTCTTTCTGAAGCCGCGCCTGTTCTTTGGCTTGCTGTTTTAATCTTTGTTCTTGTTCTTTTTTTAAACGCTCCTCTTCGCGCTGCTTTTCTCTCTGGGCTTTTAAATCCATTGCTGTAGTTTTAGTTACAGGCTCTACCTGCTTTTTTCTTTCAAGACGAGCCTGATCTTTTTGAAGCCGCACTTGTTCTTTGGCTTCTTCTTTTAACTTGCGTTCTTGCTCTTTCTGAAGCCGCGCCTGTTCTTTGGCTTGCTGCTTTAATCTGCGTTGCTGTTCTTTTTTTAGCTTTAGCTGTTCTTTTTCCTGCTGCTTTCTTAAGCGCTCTTCTGAAAGCTTCACCTCAGGTTTCATTTCAGGTTTTGCTTCAGGTCTTACCTGAATCATTAAATGTTCTTTTTCTACCTGTCTTTCTGTTTTTAAATCAACTGCTATAGGTTTAGTTACAGGCTCTGCTTTTTTCTCTTCAATCTTTTGCGTATGCACCTGCATAAGGGCAAGTTCACGCTGCTCTTTTTCTTCTTCAAGCTCTTGCTGCCTTCTTAGGCGCTCTTCTTCACGCTTTCTTCTTTTCTCAAGTCTTGCCTCATCCTCGGCTTGTTTCTTTTTGGCTCGCTCGGCCTCTATCTTTAATTTTTCCTCTTCCTTTTGTTTCTGTCTTTCTATACGGGCCAGCTCTCTTTGCTCTCTCAGCTCATCAAGCTGTTTCTGCCTCTCAGCTTTTGCCTGTTCTCTCTTTAATCTTAGTTGCTCTTTTTGTTTCTCTCTTTCAAGACGTACCTGTTCCTGCGCTTGATGCTTTAATTTGTACTCTTGCTCTTTTTTAAGTTTCAGCTCTTCTCTCTGCTTTTCCTTTTCAAGGCGCGCTTGTCGCGGTTTCTGACGCTCCAAACGAGCCATTTCTTTTGCTTTACGCTCTTGTTCTGCCTGAACATTAATAAAATGCCTGCGCTCAAGTTTCGCGTTCTGCGCATCAACAATCAAATTATCAATACCGGCATAATCCGGGTCTGTGGCCCTTATCTTTTTATACTGGCTTATGGCCGCGTCGTATTTCCCGGACTGAAGATACTGCTCGGCTCTTTTTAAATAATCGGCGCATTTCTTATCCTTCTTCATTTCAGCAGATTTCTCCATGGCGATTCTCTTTGCCAGGTCATCTGCCATTGCCTGCTCCACTTGTTCAGGCGTCTGCTGTCTTGGAGCGCTTTTGAATAAGCCAAGTTTTCTGGGGCCCTGTTTTTTCGCCTTAACTGTTTTACGCCGGTTAAATTCGGCTACCAGTTCATCGCGTTTTGCTAAAGCGTTGGTCCTCCACTGATCGTTTTCCGACCCCATCTGCGACCTTCTATCCAGATAATAAATCGCCTCTTCCAGCATATCTTTTCTCTCATACAAAAACGCCAAATTGTTATAGGCGCTGGCATAGTCCGGATCAACAGTAATAGCCTTGATATAAACTTCTTCGGCTTTTTTCAGCTGACCCATTTGTTCATAAAGTACGCCAAGGTCATTGTAAGCGCAGGCATAATACGGGTTACATTCTACGGCTTTTTTATAATTATATAATGCTTTTGGAATATTGCCCTGGCGCTGGTAAGTATATCCTTTAATCCTGTATTGTACGGCCTCTAAAACAGCGTCGTTATTATTAAAACCTGACGATACGACTGGCATGAAAAAAACAGAAATGAAACTTGCAACAATAATAAACAAAATTATCCCGCAGTCGACCTTCTTTCTTTTGCCGATAATATTGTTTTTATACATATTGATTAATTCCTGTAATTTTAAAATGTTTCTTTGGCTATATTAATAATATTATAATATATTTAAGTACTATTATGCCTATAAAAAACATTGCTGTCAAGGAAAATCTAGCTATTTCTGGCGCGCTACCTCATATATCCGGCGCAAAGCTACATTGTTTTTCCTGGCAAGGAGCCTGGCATCTCTGTATTCAGGCGAAGATGTGATTATCTTATTGCCTGATTTTCCTATTTTTATATTCATAGAGCCGTATTCTGTGTTTATTTTTTTAAAAAACCTGGGAAGTTTATACCTGCCTGCTTCAAAAACGCGCACGCCCAGAGTAGTAGTCTCCTGGAAAACCGCGTCTATAACTTTTTTGAGATTCTCTTTTTTTGTGATAGCAGATAAAAGTATACCCATGCGGCTTTTTTTCATGTAAACAGGCGCAAAATAAACATCCAGGGCGCCTGCCGCAAAAATCTCCTCCATCATATGTTCAGTGCCCACCATGTTCATGTCGTCTATATTGGTCTGGATCACAATCACAGAATCAGTGTCATAATCCAACTCTTTGGCGGATTGGCCTAAAAATACCCTTAATATATTCGGCTGTTGTATTGCTTCGAATGTACCGGCTGCTGTGCCTATTGTTTCTACGCTCATAAGAGGCATAAAACCAAAACTATCCGCGACAGTCTTTAAGATGCCTGCTCCTGTTGGGGTCGTAAGCTCAAACCTGTCTTCCCCCGAATAGATAGGCACGCCTTTAAGCAACACGGATGTTACCGGAGCCGGTACAGGCAACAAACCATGCTCTGTTTTTACAACGCCTGAACCAAGGTTTATGCTTGAAGCATAAACCTTGTCTATATTTAAATGCTCAAACGCGATAGCGAAGCCGACAATATCCACAAGAGAATCCGTGCTTCCTATTTCATGAAAATGTATCCTGTTTTTTGGAATATTATGAACCGCGCACTCCGCGTCGGCTATATTTTCAAAAATCTTAAGCGCCAGTGTTTTTACTTTCGAGCTGAGGCCGCTTTTATTTATTATATTTTTTATTTCCCCGAGAGGCCTTTCCTTAAGGCGCGAGCGCGTTTTCGGAAAAATAACATCAAACTTCAACGCTGCGAAGCCGCTCTTTGTTATTTTTCTTTTTGAAAGTTTATATCCGGCAAGCTTTAACTTTCCGAGTTCTTTTTTCAGGTATTCAAAATCAAGGCCCGCGTCCAATAACGACGCCAGTATCATATCCCCGCTTACGCCCGAAGAACAATCAAAATACGCAATACGCATAGTTTTCAATCCCATACATCAAATAGCTTTTATATACCGTTTCACATCATTATGGTCGCCGGCAAGGATAAACTCAATCAAATCGCCTTCCCATTTAAATAAAACCCTTGCTTTTAAACCCTTTCTTATCTCCCAAAAACTGCCTTTCAGACGTTTTAAACCTATGCCTTTATGCATTAATCTATCTTGCGATAATATATCTATCGCCTGTATGGCAATTTTTTTAATCTCTTCTTTTTCTTCACCGTGAAGGGCTTTAACAGATCTGTCAAAGGAGGGTTTAAATTCAAACCTCATAAGGCCTCAATATGTCTTTTTGCCTCTTTGGATGTTTTGTAGATTTTGCCTTTTGCCGAAGCTATGTTTTCAATTTTCGCCCATTCCCCAGGCGTGTAAGGCGATACGGCGGCTAATTTGCATGGCACTAAAAGTATGCCGGATTTCGTTATGCCGAAGCCAACACAACTACCGTCTTCCAGGTGCAAAAGTTTCCTGACGCGGCTCGGTATCGTCACCTGGCCCTTGGATGTAATCTTTGCTGTTTTTAATATAGTCATGGCAATATCTCCTTTTCCTTATTCTCTTACTTCCTTACTTTAACTAAAAGTATACACTATAAAAGGAGCCTTGTCAAGGAAGAAATATTATGACTTTAACCTGCCGAAGTTCATGTCATTGCGAGGCCCGAAGGGCCGAAGCAATCTCCTTGGTATAAGTTACAAACAGAGTAGCTACTATTTAAACGGTAGCTACTACTCAAATTTCTGATACGCCAGTTTTAGAAACAGACGCATTGGTAATTAAATTATCGGCTTCAAAAGCTACTCCAAATAACCAAGGGTTCATTTTTTTAAAAACAAAGTGCTGAATATTTTTAAATGGTAACTCTTTCTGAGGTGGATAATGGTCGAATATTTTATCAAGATTTTCTGGAGAAGTTAGCCATAAATTTACATTGAAATCATTATTTTCAAGTTTTCGTAAATCGATAATAAAAATTTCATCTGTTCCTTTTTTTCTTTTATACGCACCAGTTCCTTTTTTAAAACGTCCTTTAGAAAAATTAAAACCTGTTAGATTTTCATACATTTTGTAACCTTCTCCAAAAGTCTGCCTAGGAGGATTGTATTGTGCGCTATTGAAATAAGTCTTGCTTATTTTTGTGTGCATTCTTCCATCAATATGCCTAGAAAAATGCATATCTTGACCGGTTTTAAACCAAATCCCGTATATATCTCCTCTTTTGCTTTGCTTAATGGTAAGAATTCGCCATGAATCCATCCCATTGGTCACAATAATATCAAATTTAGACATGTTTTTTTATAAGCTATGCCCTAACTTTTTGAAAAATGGGCTGCAGAGCGAAAACGTAAGCTGTCTTTTCTACAACCTCTTTCAAATGCTATTTATTTTTAATATAATGTTCTTCTAGAAGAGAACTATATACAGCTAATAAGTAACTTATTTCTACTGAACAATACCATGAAATATCGTCATTATTTTTGCTGCTGTATTTAGCTAATAAAACTACAACATTGTTGATTTTTTTAATTCCATTTTTATTTTTTAACAGTTCTTCTTTTAGATCTTTTGAAAAAGGATAAGGAGTAATAAAAGTGGAGGGAATTGCACTTGCCAAAAGGTCAACCGTCAAGCTGCGTAATTCTTGCCATCTTTTCCCCGTTTTTTCAGCGATAGTGTCCTCAAACAGAAGGTTTAATTAACTTTAAGGTAAATGTATCTAAAAAAGAGTATAATGTACCCCCAAAGGAGGCCACCATTGGAAAATATTATGAACGCAAACTCAAAGAAAGAACGATTAAAACTTACACCGGAACA
>PFHB01000025.1 GCA_002783585.1 Candidatus Omnitrophica bacterium CG_4_8_14_3_um_filter_43_15 | reverse complement strand
TAGAAACAATATTTATGATGCCGAGTGAAGAATATTCCTATGTCTCGTCGAAGCTTATCAAGGAAGCAGCGTCTTTAGGGGCGGACATAAGCAGTTTTGTCCCTGAATTTGTGCAGAAGGCTGTAAGGAGGAAACTAAAGAAATGAGTAAGTTTGATGTAATTTATCAGAGGGCGCAGGCATTGCCACAGACAGTGATACTTCCCGAGGGAAGCGATGAACGCGTGTTAAGCGCCGCAGATGTTATACTTAAAAAAGGTTATGCGAAACTGATTATAATTGCCGATCAGGATCAAGTTATTTTGGATTCAAAAAAATTAGGCCTTGATTTATCAAAGGCCCAGGTTATAGACCCGAAAAAATATAAAGATACAGAGGCATATATAGACGAGTATTATAAGATGCGCCAGGCCAAAGGTATGACGCTTGATGAGGCAAGAAAAACGATAATTGAAAACCCCGTGCTTTTTGCAGGCATGCTTATAAAACACGGCCTTGCGGGTGGCTTTGTGGCAGGCGCAAAATTTACCACGAAAGACGTTGCCAAGGCTGCTATACAGTGTATAGGCATAAGCCGCGAAGTTGGTATTATGTTAAGCGCTTTTATAATGTTGTTTCCTGACGCTGCCTTTGGAGAAGAAGGCATTTTGATTTTTGCCGACTGCGGTATAGTGCCTGATCCGAACGCGAAACAGCTTTCAAAAATAGCCGTTGCCTGCGGAAGGCTTGTGCAGAGTTTGTTTGATTTTACCCCCAGAGTCGCAATGTTGAGTTATTCGACAACAGGTTCTGGAACTGGTGAGATGGTTGACAAGGTTGTTGAGGCTACAAAACTTGCAAAGATAGACGCGCCTGATCTATTGATTGACGGCGAGCTTCAGGCTGACAGCGCGATAGTGCAGTCAGTGGCAACAAAAAAATGCCCAAACAGCAAAGTGGCTGGCAAGGCTAATGTCCTGGTGTTTCCTGATTTAAATTCCGGAAATATCGGTTATAAATTAGCGCAAAGATTCGGCAAGGCAAAGGCGCTTGGGCCGTTGATAATAGGCGCGCAAAGACCGTGCAGCGATTTATCAAGAGGCTGCACAACAGAAGAAATTATAGATATAGTCGCAATTACCAGCGTACGGGCAGGGAGTAAAAAATAATGTTGATACTTGTTATAAATTCGGGAAGCTCTTCCATAAAATACCAGTTATTTGATATACTAAACGGAAAAGATAAATCCGAAAATAAGGCCTCAAAAGAAGACAGAAAACTTTTGTGCAAAGGCCTGGTGGAAAGGATAGGCAGCGAGAAATCAAGCCTTTCTCATCAGAAAGAAGGCGCTGAAAAGATAAAAAAAATCGTCAGCGTTGCGAATCATAAAGAAGGCATTAAGGTAATACTTGATGTTATAGCAAGCCTTGATAACGGGGTTATAAAAAACATCTCTGAGATAGCGGCCATAGGCCACAGGGTGGTTCACGGAGGCGAGGAATTTAAGAGTTCCACGCCGATAACGGCAGAGGTTTTAAAGTATATAGAAAAATACTGCGAATTGGCACCCTTGCATAACCCGCCGGCGCTTTTGGGTATTAAAGCGTGTAAAGCTGTTATGCCTGAAACTCCGCAGGTTGCTGTTTTTGATACGGCGTTTCATGCGACTATGCCTGCGCACGCGTATCTCTACGGCCTGCCGTATCAGCAGTATAAGACATACAAAATACGCCGTTACGGTTTTCACGGCACAAGCCATAAATATGTCGCTATCAAGGCCGCAAATATACTTGATAAGCCGATTGAAAAATTAAAACTTATTACATGCCACCTTGGCAACGGCTGCAGTATAACAGCGGTTGAAAACGGAAAATCAGTAGATACGTCAATGGGCTTTACGCCTCTTGAAGGCCTTGTTATGGGTACGCGCACAGGCGATATGGATCCGGCAATAGTATTTTACCTTATGAAAAAGGAAAATTTGGACGTTGACCAGATAAGCGAGCTCTTAAATAAAAAAAGCGGTTTGCTCGGGCTTTCAGGTGTAAGCAACGATGTTAGGGATATACTGCGCGAGATGGAAGCAGGTAACGAAAGGGCAAAGGTTGCTTTCGAGGTGTTTTTCTACCGCATCAAAAAATATATAGGCGCCTATATAGCGGCAATGAACGGGGTTGACGCGATAATACTTACTGCCGGTATAGGCGAGAATAATGCGTGGATAAAAGAGCGTATATGCAAAGAGATGTCGTCATTAATAAAAGGCTGTAGCGCAAAGGTTCTTGTTGTGCCGACAAATGAAGAGCTTATGATAGCCGTGGATACGTTTGAGATTGTGAAGGATTTAAAATAAGGAGAAATAAAATGCCCAACCCGAAAAGAAGGCGTTCCAAATCAAGGCAGGCAAAAAGAAGGATAAAATGCCTGCTTACAGCAAAGGGCCTTTCAACCTGTCCTAATTGCGGCAGAAAAAAACAGCCGCACAGGATATGCCCGTATTGCGGATTCTATAAAGGCAAGCAGGTTATTGTTATAAAACAAAAGAAAAAGGAAAAGAAATAATGCGCATAGGCGTAGATGGTATGGGCGGCGACCATGCGCCCTCTGTTGTTGTAAACGGCGCTATAGACGCCAGCCGTGAATACGGCATTGATGTTGTGCTGGTTGGCCAGAAAGGCATCCTTGAAAAAGAGCTTTCAAAACATAAGAAGGTGCCTTCCAACATTGAAATAGTCCATGCCTCTGAAGTTATAAACATGGATGAACCTGCTGCTGTAAGCGTCAGAAAAAAAAGGGATTCTTCCATTGTTGCGCTTGCCAATCTTGTCAAAGAAGGCAAGGTTGACGCCATGTTTTCAGCAGGTAATACCGGCGCTGTGGTATGCGCGGCAACCTTAAGCCTGCGCTTGCTGGAAGGGGTTGAGCGGCCGGGCATTGCTATTATATTCAAGGGCCTTGAAGGCACATCTATGATAATAGATGTTGGCGCTAATATTGTTTCCAAGCCGAATCATCTGCTTCAGTATGCGATAATGTGCGACGCGTATTCCAAGTATATCCTTCACAAAGAAAATCCGACTATAGGGCTTTTAAACGTCGGCGAGGAAGAGACCAAGGGCACGGATTTTGTCAAGGAGGCGCACCAGCTTTTAAGTTCCAGTAAGCTTAATTTTGCGGGCAACATAGAAGGCAGGCATATCTTTGATACAAAGGTTGATATTATAGTATGCGACGGGTTTATCGGAAACGCGGTATTGAAGGTTTCCGAGGGCATTGCAGAGACAATGATAACCCTTATCAAGCGTGAGATAAATAAAAATATTTTAAGGCAAATAGCAGGCCTGGCCTGCCTGCCTGTTTTTAAGGCATTAAAGAAGGATATGGATTACTCTGAATACGGCGGAGCGCCGCTGTTAGGCGTAGACGGTATATGTATAATAGGCCATGGCCGTTCAAATGTAAAAGCGATAAAAAATGCCATACGCGTGGCAGCTGAATTTGCGAAGCATAAAGTTAACCAGCACATAGTCGAGGCGATACGCGAACATGCCGGATAAAAGGATAGGTATATTAGGAACAGGCCATTTCATTCCGTCAAAGGTCCTTACCAATCAGGATCTTGAGCGCATGGTTGATACATCCGACGAGTGGATTATAACCCGCACAGGAATCAAGGAACGCCATCTTGTTGAAAAAGGCACGCCGACGAGCCAGATAGCGTTTCTCGCCGCGCAGGATGCGCTAAAAGGCGCAAAATTAAATCCGGAAGACATAGATCTTATAATAGTAGGCACCATAACGCCTGACATGCAGTTTCCTTCGACAGCATGTTTTGTCCAGGCGAAAATAGGCGCGAAAAACGCGGCATGTTTTGACGTATCCGCCGCCTGCAGCGGTTTTATATACGCCATTTCAATCGCTGAAAGTATGATAAAATCAGGCCAGTATAAAAACGCGCTTGTGATAGGCGCGGAGGTACTTTCTTCTATAACCGATTGGCAGGACAGGAACACGTGCGTTTTATTTGGCGACGGGGCAGGCGCCGCAGTTTTGGGGCTGGTTAATGAAGGCGGTATTCTCTCGACGTATCTTGGCTCTGACGGCAACCAGACGGGATTATTATACCTGCCTGCGGGCGGTTCAGCCATGCCTGCCACAATTGACACCGTAAATAACAGGATGCATTATTTGAAGATGAGCGGCAATGAGGTGTTTAAGCTTGCTGTCAAGGCAATGACTGATGCCGCTAACAACGCGGCTAAAAAAGCAGGTATATCAAGCGTAGACCAGCTGGATCTTATTATTCCTCATCAGGCAAATATGAGGATTTTACTGGCTGTTGCAAAAAGGCTGAAGATCCCTGAAGAGAAATTATTTTTAAATGTTACCAGGTACGGCAACATGTCAAGCGCATCAACCGCTGTGGCGCTTGATGAGGCGGTAAAAGAAGGCCGTATTAAAAAAGGCGATAATATTGTACTTGTTGCATTCGGCGCAGGATTAACCTGGGCAGCATGCGTTATTAAGTGGTAAATTAGCTATGGAAAAAATCGGTTTTATATTCCCCGGCCAGGGGTCGCAGTATATAGGGATGGGCCATGACCTGTATGAAAAATACCAGGCAGCCCGAGATATATTTGACGCAGCCAATGATGCGCTTGGGTTTGATTTAAAAAAAATCTGTTTTCAGGGGCCGAAAGAAGAATTAACGCGTACGGATATAAGCCAGCCTGCTATTGTTACAACCAGCATAGCGGCGCTTAAGGCGCTGCAGGAAGAGGTTAATTTTAATATTCAGCCTGTTGTTGCCGCAGGTTTAAGCCTTGGTGAATATTCCGCTTTAATAGCGGCAGGCGTGATTAATTTTGAGGACGCTGTAAAACTTGTTTATAAGCGCGGTGAGTTTATGCAGGAGGCGGCTGATGAGAATAAGGGCGCCATGGCATCTGTGCTTGGCCTGTCAGAAGAGGCAGTTGAGAAGGTCTCAGAAAAGGCCGGCGTCTCAATAGCCAATCTTAATTCGCCGGGACAGATAGTTATATCAGGGTTGACGGATAATATAAATAAAGCTGCTGAGCTGGCAAGGGCCGAAGGCGCGACAAGGGTTGTTATACTTGATGTCAGCGGGCCTTTTCATTCAAAATATATGCTGAATGCCGGAGCAAGGCTTCAGAAAGAACTTGAGACAGCCATGTTTTTTAATCCCAAGTTCAGGATAATAGCAAACGTAACAGCCGATTATCAGGATAATGCCGAACAGATAAAGAAAAACCTTATAGCCCAGGTAAGCGGTTCTGTGTTATGGGAGCCTTCTGTCAGGCTTATGGCAGCCGAAGGCATAACAACGCTTTTGGAAATAGGCCCTGGTTCAGTCCTTAAGGGCCTTATACGGCGCATAGATTCAAATATAAAGGTATATAATATAGGTAAGGTTAAGGAGATTGAAGAAATGGCGTCCCTCGCGGCTACATTGCAATAGCCGGCCGCTCGGGACGAATTTTCGAAGCGTGATAGCTGGAAAATTCGGAGGGTTTGCAAATGTTGCTTAAAGACAAGCTTGCTGTAGTTACCGGTGGCGCAAGGGGCATAGGCAGGGAGATTGCGCTTCTGTTTGCCAAGGAAGGCGCTGACGTAGCATTGTTTGATATTAACCAGGAACAGCTTGATAAAAGCGTCAAGGATATAGAGGCCTTGGGCCGCACAAGCCTGGGATTGGTTGTGGATGTGGCCAAATCCGATCAGGTTGAGGCTGCTATTAACAAAACTCTTGACAAATTTAAAAAAATAGATATACTAATCAACAATGCGGGTATTACCCGCGATGCTCTTTTGATAAGGATGTCAGAAGCTGATTTTGACGCCGTAATAAATATAAACCTTAAAGGCGCGTTTAACTGTTCCAAGAGCGTTACAAAGATTATGATGAAGCAGAGAAGCGGCAGGATAGTCAATATAGCTTCCATAATCGGCCTTATGGGCAACGCAGGCCAGGTTAATTACGCGGCAAGCAAGGCAGGCATGATAGGTATGACCAAATCGCTGGCAAAGGAGCTTGCCAGCCGCAATATAAACGTTAATGCCATAGCCCCAGGGTTTATAGAAACAGATATGACAGCAAAGCTGCCTCAGGATGTAAGAGAGCAGCTTTTGAAATTGATCCCTGCCGGGCGCCTTGCTCAACCGGCGGAAGTGGCCAAGGCGGCATTGTTTCTCTCAGGTAGCCTGTCAGATTATATAACCGGCCAGGTTATTCAGGTAGACGGCGGCATGTTGATGTAACAAGAAAGCAAAAATATTCATCTGGAAAAATTGGAGGGGAATATGGCAGCAGAAGAAAAGGTGAAAGCAATAATAGCAGAGCAGTTAGGAGTAAAGGCCGAAGAGGTCACGCCTACAGCATCATTCATAGATGATCTTGGAGCGGATTCTCTCGATACAGTAGAGCTTGTGATGGCTCTTGAAGAGGAATTTGGAATTGAGATTCCTGATGAGGATGCCGAGAAGATGACAACAGTCGGTGAAGCCATAAAATATATCGATGAGAAATCAGCAAAGAAGTAACTAAGCATATAAATTATTTGGGGATAATTTTCGGCCCCGTAAAACACTGGGGACAGGTCCCCTATGGAACCTGTCCCCATATTATTATATTATGAGGTAATATTATTATATGAATATAACAAAAAGAAGGGTAGTAATTACAGGCATGGGAGTATTGTCGCCTGTAGGTAATAATCTTAATGATTTTTGGTCCGCGCTTATGGAAGGTAAAAACGGGGTTGGTATGGTGACCGCTTTTGATTCCTCAAAATTTACCAGCCATCTCTCCGCAGAGGTTAAGGATTTTAATCCTGCCGCAATATTGAACTCAAAGCAGATTAAAAGAATGGACAGGTTTGTACAGTTTGGCGTATACGCGGCAAAGATGGCGTTTGATGATAGCGCCATAGATATAACAAAGGAAGATCCTAAGCGCATAGGTGTTTTAGTTGGTTCAGGAATAGGCGGCCTTCATACTATAGAGAAACAAGTAGAGATTTATCTGACAAAAGGCCCGTCACGTTTATCCCCGTTTCTTATTCCTATGCTTATAGTTAATATGGCTTCAGGCCAGATTTCAATAATGCTTGGTTTAAAAGGGCCTAATAGTTGCGTTGCCACAGCATGCGCAAGCGGAACACATGCCATAGGCGATGCATTTAAGATTATACAGCGCGGAGATGTTGATGTGATGGTTACAGGCGGCGCAGAGGGTTGCATTACGCCTGTTGGTTTCGGTGGTTTTTGCGCGCTTAAGGCGCTTTCAACCCGCAATGATGATCCCCAGCACGCAAGCCGTCCATTTGAGCGTGACAGGGACGGTTTTATAATAGGTGAAGGCGCAGGCATACTGGTGATAGAAGAATTAGAGCATGCCAAGGCAAGAAACGCCAAAATTTACTGTGAACTTACAGGTTACAGCATGACAGGCGACGCCTACCATATGACAGCCCCGGATCCTGAGGGCGAGGGCGCTGCAGAATGTATGGCGCTGTGCGTCAAGGACGCCGGCATAAAACCTGAAGATGTTAATTATATAAACGCGCACGGCACATCAACTAAATATAATGATTCCATAGAGACAAAGGCCATAAAAAAGACTTTCGGAAAACATGCATACAAACTTGCTGTAAGTTCCACAAAATCAATGACAGGCCATTTATTGGGCGCAGCAGGCGGAGTTGAGGCAGTGGCGTGCGCTATGGCTATAAAGCACGGTATAATTCCGCCGACAATAAATTATGAAAATCCGGATCCGGAATGCGACCTGGATTACGTGCCAAATAAGGCGCGCAAAGCCGATGTAAATGTTGCGCTTTCAAATTCGCTGGGTTTTGGCGGGCACAATGCAACTATTGCGTTGAAGAAAATTCAATGAAAGGAAAAAATAATGGATTACCTATTTACTGAGAATCAAAAAATGATTCAGGAGTTGGCGCGCCAGATAGCCACAGAAAAAATAGCGCCGGTTGCGGCGCATTATGACGAGACAGAGGAGTTTCCGTGGCCGATAATGAAGATTTTGTCGGAAAGCGACCTGTTCGGCGTATACATTGAGGAGAAATATGGCGGCACAGGCGGCGGCGCAGTAGACCTTGCCATAGTAACCGAGGAGTTATCAAAGGCATGCGGCGGCATAGCGGTCTGTTATGCGGCAAGCGCGCTTGGCACATATCCGATAATACTTTACGGAAATGAAGAACAGAAAAAGAAATATCTTCCTGACCTGGCAGCAGGGAAAAAGATTGCGGCATTTGGTTTGACAGAGGCAGGCGCGGGAAGCGATGCCGGCGCCATAGCAACAACAGCTAAAAAAGACGGCGATTATTATATTTTAAATGGCACCAAACAGTGGATTACAAACGGCGGCGAGGCCCAGATATATACGGTAGTCGCGATAACGGATAAATCAAAAGGCCCAAGGGGCGCCAGCGCCTTTATAGTGGAAAAAGGAACGCCCGGTTTTACATTCGGAAAAAAAGAAAAGAAACTCGGCATACGCGCTTCAACAACAAATGAGCTTATTTTTACGGATTGCAAGGTTCATAAAGATAATCTGCTCAGCCGCGAAGGCTCAGGGTTTATTGTTGCGATGAAGACATTTGACCAGTCTCGTCCGGGAGTTGCCGCGCAGGCGGTAGGTATTGCTCAAGGCGCGCTTGATCATGCCGTAAAATACGCAAAGGAAAGAGTGCAATTCGGCAAGCCTATTTCAAGTTTTCAGGCGATACAACACATGCTGGCAGATATGGCGACACAGACAGAGGCAGCGCGCGCATTGGTTTATGCGACTGCAAGATTGGTTGATTCGGGCGCCGCAAAGATTTCAAAGGCGTCTGCAATGTCAAAGCTTTTCGCGTCAGATGTCGCGATGAAGGTTACGACAGACGCGATTCAGATATTCGGCGGATACGGCTATATGCGCGATTACCCTGTTGAAAAATATATGCGCGACGCCAAGATTACGCAGATTTACGAAGGCACCAACCAGATCCAGCGCAATGTCATAGCCCTGGAACTGATAAAAGAGAGTTTGAGTAAATGACAATCATAGTCTGCATTAAACAAGTCCCTGATACGAATAATGTCCGCATTAATCCCGAAACGAATACGCTTATCCGCGAGGGAGTGGCGAGCATTATTAATCCGTTTGATATGTACGCCATTGAAGAAGCGGTGCGGCTTAAAGAAAAACTCGGCGCAAAGGCTATAGTCTTATGTATGGGGCCGCCGCAGGCAGAAGAGGCTCTGCGTGAAGCGCTTTCACTCGGCATCGACGAGGCGATTTTAGTCTGTGACCGCGCGTTTGCAGGCAGTGATACATGGGCTACGAGCTATACGCTTTCAAAGGCTATAGAAAAGATAGGTGAATATAGTTTAATAATCTGCGGCAAACAGGCAGCAGATGGCGATACAGCGCAGGTTGGGCCTGGCATTGCGGCGCATCTGGATTTACCGCAGGTTACTTATGTCAAAAAAATAGAAGAGATAGACCAGAAGCGCGCAAGGGTTGAGAGTATGACAGAAGAGGGATATGAAATTATAGAAACGCCTTTACCTGTTTTGATTACAGTAGTAAAAGAAATAAATACGCCGCGGCTTCCTTCATTAAAAGGAAAGATGCGCGCCAGGTCAGCCAACATAACAATATGGTCCGCAAAAGACCTGGATGTTGAGCCGGATTGCCTTGGTTTAAACGGTTCTCCTACAAGGGTTGTAAAAATATTTACACCGCCTGCGCGCTGCGGCGGGCAAAAGTTTACAGGCGAGCCTGCCGAGTTGACAGAGAAACTCATCCAGCTGCTTAAAGACGAAATTCTATGAGCTCGCGCCAGCGCATAAAAACCACGCTTGAATTTAAGATTCCGGACAGGATAGGCGTGTATGATTACATGCGCGATGACACTGAAAAACTCTGGGTTAAAAAGGGCTTTATCCCGGGGGATCAAAAATATCAGGATGTTTTCGGGTATGACCTTAAGTTTTTTAAATTTGACCAGTCGTTTCTTCTGGCTGATAAAAAAATAAGCCCGGATGAAATCATAAAAGACTGGCAGAACTTGAAAGCCCTTCTGGCGCCGTGCGACTCAAGGATCAGTAGTTCTTTTAAGGCTGAATACGAAAAGGCCCTGTCAAAGGATTTATTTCTTGTTCTTGCAGTTTTGGGGCCTTTTCAACATGCCGCTCTTATGCTGGGCTTAGAAAGGCTGCTTGTTTTAATCGCGGAAAAACCGAAGCTGGTTGAGGATATATTTTCAGCAAGCGCTGAAATGTCCATAGGCATGTATAATATGCTGAAAAATCTTGGCTTTATATTTGACGGCGCCTGGCTGTGGTCTGATTTGGCGTATAAAAAAGGCTGTTATTTTTCTGTAAAAACATACAACGCCATCTTGCATAAATACCATAAACAGCTGTGCGCTTTTTTTGACAAAGAAGAGATGCCTATTATATTTCACTGCGACGGTGATTGCAGGCAGTTTATCCCGTATCTTCTTAAGGCCGGCATAAGGGCATTAAACCCGCTTGAGATAGATTGCGGTTTTGAAGATATAAATTTTTTAAAAAAAGAATACGGCAAGGACCTTGTATTGTTCGGAAACATGCCTACGGATGTTCTTGAAAAACAAAAAGAAGAGATAGAAAGCGTATTAAGCGGCCGCCTGGAGATAGCTAAAAAAGGCGGCGGTTTTATATATCACGGCGATAAACCTGTACCGCCTACAGTAGATTTCGAAAATTATAAATTCGCCCTTGATGTAATAAAAAAATACGGGAGATATTGATTAAATGAATATCAGGGTCATAAAAAATTTATGTGTCGGGTGCAAATTATGCGTTAAGGTGTGCCCGTTTGGCGCCATAACAATGCCGCAGCACAAAGCTGAAATCGACCTTGATAAGTGCACTTTGTGCGGGGCATGTGTTACTGAGTGTAAATTCGGCGCCATAGAATTAACCAAGGCCCAGGTTCACCAGCCGCAAGCTGTTAACCTGGCGGATTATAAAGGCGTGTGGGTTTTCTGCGAGCAGAAAAAAGGCCATGTGCAGAATATTTCCTACGAACTGTTAGGTAAGGGCAGGGAGTTGGCTGATAAACTCGGCGTATACCTGGGCGGTGTTTTGCTGGGCGATAATATAGCAGGTAAGGCGAATGATTTGATACACAGGGGCGCTGACAAGGTTTATCTGGTCGAATCAAAGAAGTTAGAAAATTACCAGCCAGAGCCTTATTCAAACGTGCTCATAGACCTGGTTGAAAAATATAAACCTGAGATTTTATTATGCGGGGCAACGTTTATAGGCCGTTCCCTTATTCCAAGGGTGGCTGTAAACTTAAACGCAGGTTTGACCGCAGACTGCACAGGCCTTGAGATTGACCCTGAAAAAAAGATCCTGCTTCAGACGCGCCCTGCATTCGGCGGTAATATCATGGCAACGATTATATGCCCTGATTACAGGCCTCAGATGTCAACCGTGCGTCATAAGGTTATGAAAGAGGCAGTGGTTGATACTAAAAGAAAAGGCGAGATCATAAAAGAAGCGTTTGCTGATGAGAGATTGATATCCCGCACCAGGATACTTGATATTATTGATGAGATAGAGGAAACAATAAACCTTGCTGAGGCGGATATAATTGTCTCAGGAGGCCGCGGGCTTGGCGCGCCTGAGAATTTTTCACTGATAAGGGACCTGGCAAAGGCTTTAGGAGGCGCGGTCGGGGCATCGCGTTCCGCCGTTGACGCTGACTGGATACCGTATTCGCATCAGGTAGGCCAGACAGGAAAGACCGTATGCCCGAAAATCTACATTGCTTGCGGCATATCAGGCCAGATACAGCATTTAGCGGGTATGTCCAGCTCTGACATTATAATAGCTATTAATAAAGACCCGGATGCGCCTATATTCAATTTTGCCACATACGGCATAGTGGGCGATTTATTCCAGATAGTCCCCCTCCTGACCAAGAGGTTTAAGGAAATACTAAAGAAGTAGCATATTCAGCAACCATCTCGGGCTGTCTGTTCGCAGGGACGCTCGGCTGCTCCAGCGGCAGCCTCGCTCTACGAGAATTTTTGCGCTCCGCACTTCGTGCGGAGACCAAGCCGCAAAAATTCTCGAAGCCCTGCTCACAGCCAACCCTCGTGGTTGCAGTGATTTTTAACTTGACTAATTTACGAATTTTTAGTAAAATTAAGCTATGGAAGAAAAACGCAAAAGGCGAGAAAAGCAGATAGAGTCCATATTCAAGCTATACAATGGTTCGGCTGTTGTATATCATACGCCTAAAATTTCCAGCAAATCCATTGCCCAAATATGTTCATCGGGCTCCCACATAGCAAAAGGTATTAGTATAAACGAGCTGATAAATGAAGCTCGGAAATAATACTTTCCTTAAAAACCTCAAAAAAGATAATCTACCGGAAAATAATATTTTGTTTTGGGATACTTCATTGTTAGTAGCCGCTATTATTCATCATGAGCAAAGCGATATGAGGAAAGCAGCTATAGATTTTATAGATAGGCTTGTAAAAGAGAGGACGCACGTTGCGTTTTCTTCTATATTGATAGACGAATTTATTTATGTATCTACTATAAATGAACTCAAAAAATCTCAGGGCACTAAAAGCCAGGCTAAAAAGGCGTTAGAACGAAAGGATAACTTAGTTATCATGCCTCATATAAAAGATATAGAGAATAACATGGTGGCTTTGAATAATATTATTAGTAAGTTTGGAACAAGGTTGCGTCTGATTATACCAAATGAAGCCGGTATTGTTACAAAGGCGCTGGAATTACAATGTAAATATAGGCTGGATAGAGCTGATTCCATACACATTGCTACTATGCTTTTTGGTTTACAGCGAGATATAGGGTGTTTTGACAGGCACGATTTTTGCAAAGTGGACGGCATAAATATTTGGTGTAAGTATTAATCATAGGCCAGCAAGTAGACTAAAAAGCAACTCTAATTTATATTGGGGTTGCTTTTTAGTCTAAAGGCGCTTACAGAATCTCATTCTAAAACTTTAATAGTTCGCCCGGATTAACTTTTAATGCCTTGGCGAATTTTTCAATAGTATCAATCTTTAGGGCAGGTGGATTTTTTCCTTCAATCTTCTGCATGTATTTGTAGTCAATATTTGCCGTTTCAGAGAGTTTTTCTTGAGTA
>PFHB01000055.1:783-33432 GCA_002783585.1 Candidatus Omnitrophica bacterium CG_4_8_14_3_um_filter_43_15 | reverse complement strand
ACGCCGCAAAGACGTTAAAAATAACATTGGATGATATCCCGCGCGATTGCGTGGATGATATTATCCTGGTGGATGATGTAAGCCGGGATAACACCGTCGATGTGGCGAAACAGCTTGGGATTAAGCATATTTTTGTGCATGAGAAAAACACCGGTTATGGCGGTAATCAGAAGACATGCTACAAAGAGGCGTTAAAACTTGGCGTTGATATTGTGGTAATGGTGCATCCGGATTACCAGTATGACCCCAAGATGATACCGCAGCTTATTGAGCCGATAAAAAAGGGCGAGGCAGATGCGGTGTTTGGTTCAAGGATGATGAAGGGCGGCGCGCTTGAAGGCGGCATGCCGCTGTGGAAGCATAACGCCAATATACTCCTGACAGCGCTTGAGAATGTAATTTTACGGACATATCTGACAGAATATCATTCCGGTTTTAGGGCGTACAGCGCAAAACTGCTTAAGGCAATAAAGTTTGAGGATAACTCGGATAATTTTGTGTTTGATACAGAAATAATCGTGCAGATATTGTTAAAGGGCTTTAAGATAGATGAGATACCGATAAGGACGCGCTATTTTCCCGAGGCATCAACTGTCAGGTTCTGGCAGGGCACAAGGTACGGCCTGGGTATTCTAAGGACAATGCTGAAATATATATTACATACGAAAAAGATTGTAAGTTTTAAACAGTTTATGTAACTATATGGGGACACCTCTTAAAGAGGTGTCCCCACCGACTGGTAACTGTTATGACAAAGCAGGAAAAACTTGTAATATTATTTTTAATAGGGCTTTTGGTTCTTGGGCTGGCTGTCAAGTTTTACAAGGCGCACAGCGGCGTACCAGTTTTAAAAGTTGAAAAGATAGATATAGATAAAATAGAAAAAGAAACAAGGTCAATCAGGATAAATACTGCTACAGCAGGCGATTTTGCGCGCCTGCCGGGCATAGGCCCGGCGCTTGCCGGGAGGATAGTGGATTACAGAGCTAAATTTGGGGCTTTTTCCGCAAAGCAGGATATAAAAAATGTAAGCGGTATAGGTGAAAAGAAATACGAAGCCATAAAAGATTGTTTAACGGTTGATTAATGCGAAAAAGGCCTTTATTTTTTGCTTTTTTGGCGATATGCGCAGGGATATGGATATGTGAAACCCTCCTTCCTAATCACATCAAAAATTTCACAACAACAGGCGAAATCTACCTTACGGCAAATATAGTAACAGACCCAGTCCATAAAACAGATGCCTACGGCAGGGCAGCGGTAACTTTTACAGCAGAGGCTGTCAGTATCGGTAAGGCCCAGTCAAGCGCGCGCGGGCTTGTTAATGTTACAAGCTACGATGAAAAAGATGCAGCGCTTGAATATGGCGATTATATTTTAATCAAGGGCAACACGAGCCGTCTTAGAGCACCATATCTGGCGCGCCGCGGCATATATTCGGCAGTGACGGTTAATAAAAGCGGGTTCATATCAGTAATTAAAAAAGGCAGCGGCAGCTGTTTTACCAGGAATATTTTTAGATTTAAGAATAAGCTGAGGATATTAATCAGGGAACATCTTCCCGGCGCAGAGGGCGATGTTTTAACCGGAGTTTTGTTAGGCGAGCGTTCAGCAATAGAGAATGATTTAAAGGGGAGGTTTGTTCAGACAGGCACAGTGCATATTCTTGCCATAAGCGGGTTGCACGTTGGTATTATAGCGGCGATCTTTATTTTGATGTCAAGGTTTTTTTATGTTCCAGTGCGCGTGACATATATAGTAGTGCCTTTTTTGCTGATAGCATACGCTGTGTTGACAGGCGCAAACACGCCTGTTACAAGGGCAACGCTGATGGCGTCCAGTGTATTAATAGGCAGGGCGTTTAACAGAAAAGTTGATATTTTAAACTGCCTTGGCTTAGCGGGTATTTTTCTTCTTTTAATAAATCCAAAGATGCTGTTTGACGCGGGTTTTCAGCTGTCTTTTGCCACTGTTATTTCCATAATTGCGCTGGCGCCGGGATTAGAAACGGTATTAGGCTGCGATTTTGAAAAAAACAGGGTTATTGATTATTTGAAACGCTCGATAGCGGTTTCACTGGCAGCGTGGTTTGGAATTATACCCATTGTAGCGTATCATTTTAATATGATATCTCCCGTATGCATACTTGCGAATATACCGGCTGTTTTTCTTTTATCCCTGATAGTAGCGTCGGGTTTGGTATTTTTAAGCGTCGGCCTTACTGCGCCTTTTTTAGCTCACTTTTTTGCCGGCGCGGTTGAATTTTTTATAGCCGCGCTGATAAAGGCAGTGACTGTGTTTTCAAATATGCCGTTTGCGTTTTTCCGGACGCACCCGTGGAATACTGCTGAAATAATCAGTTTTTATATCGCCCTTGCGGCGATGGGATTGACTTTGTATAAAAAGAACATTCGAAAATACCATGCCGCGATTGCCTTATTGGTATTTTTAAATATATCGGTTTGGGGCGGCGTTTTACGATGTACGAAATACGACGTACGATGTACGGTTCTGGACGTCGCCCATGGCGATGCGATAATGCTGGAATTTGCCGATGGCAGCTGCGCTTTGATAGATGCAGGTAAAAAAATACGCGGTTTGGATATGGGCGAAAGGGTTATTGCGCCTTATCTGTTAAGCCGCAGGATAAAAAGAATAGACGCTGTTTTTACAACGCATAACGACAATGATCACGCCGGCGGCATGGATTATATTATTAAGAATTTTAATGTAAAAAACAAATTTGATTCTTATAATCTTAAATTCGGCGATAAGATAACAGGTTTTAAGGGCGCTGATATCCTGGTGCTTAACCCGCCGGATGAGCGTTTTCGCGCGGTTGGAAGCGAAGAAAATGAAAATTCACTTGTTCTTAAGGTTGTATCCGGCAGCCGGTCTTTTATATTTTGCGCTGATATCCAGGATCAGGCCATGGCCTCGTTGTTGGCATATCCGGGTCTGCTTAAGTCAGATGTAATTAAAGTCGCGCATCACGGGTCAAGCCTGTCTGGCACAGGCGAGGTTTTTTTAAAATATATAGCTTCTAAAATAGCCCTGGTAAGCGCCCCTGCCGGCGAAGTATCCGAAAAGCTTATCAACCAGCTTGTTGAGTCAAATTGCGCAGTTTATATAACAGGGCGCGACGGAAATATAACAGTGGAATTGAATAACGGTAAAATATGTTTGAAGTTTAATTAGAAATAGAGTATAATAATAGCACTTATGGCAAGAAAAAAGAACAATAAAAACAGGCTTAAAGAACATATTCACGGCTGGGCAGCTTCCTGTAAAATCGGAAAGGTAATAACCTCTAATTTTAATCTTGAGGAGGTACTTTCTGTGATTGCCAGTATTGCCTCTGCCGCGACCGAGAGCGTTGCCGCAAGCGTGATTACAGTTTCAGTAGGCACAAAAGGCGTTTGCGCGCCTGCGGGCTTTGGTATAAATAAGGATGTATTGCTAAAAGGCCCTTTTGAGTTTGAAAAGCGCGTTATACACCATTTAAACCATACGAAAAAGATATTCGCAATAGACGATATAACCAAAAAGGCCAAGTTCAGGTATCCGGCGTTTTTAGCCGACGGTGAATTCCTTTCATCGTTTTGCGTGCCTGTTATTTTTAACAGGAAGCTTCTGGCAGCGCTTATTCTTTATTCCGGCAAAAGGGCCAATTATACAAAGATGCATTTAAAAACATCATCCGCGCTGGCTTACCAGATAGCCCTTGCTATTCAGAATTACCATTTATATAATAATATGCACGTTAATTATTTTAACACCATCAGGTCGCTTGTGCTGGCAATGGAGGCAAAGGACCCGTATACCAAAGGCCATTCTGAAAGGGTTACTGAATATTCCCTTATAATAGCTAATAATATGAGCCTGGACCCGCATCAGGTGCAGATGATAAAATACTGCGGGCTTTTGCATGATTTGGGCAAGATCGCTATAACCGATACAATCTTGAACAAACCTGACAGCTTGAATGATGAAGAAATAAAAAATATACAGAGGCATCCGGCAGAAGGGGCGTCAGTTTTGTCGCCTTTATCTTTTTTGAGGCCGGGCATACCGATTGTAAGGCATCATCATGAGAGGTTTGACGGATCCGGGTATCCGGACAGGCTCAAGGCCGAAAAAATACCGCTTACCGCGCGTATATTAGCCTGCGCCGACGCTTATGACGCTATGACCTCTGACAGGCCATATAGAAACAGGATACCGAAAGAAGAGGCTTTTTTGGAACTGAAAAATAATTCCGGGACGCAATTTGACCCGCAGGTTGTAGATGTTTTTATAAAGAGCATGATTGGTGAACAGGAGAATACATGAAGAAGACCGTTGTGAAAATTTTGGCGTTTATGTTATTTTTATTTATTTTTGCCGAGCCGGCCGGCGCTTTCTGGGTGTGGACTCCTAAAACAAAGAAATGGGAAAACCCGAAACAGGCGCCCAAGGATACGCCAAAATCACAATTTGAGTTTGCGATGTCTTTTTTTAACGCGCCTAACTATAAAAGGGCGCAGGCGGAATTCAGGAGATTATTGAAGGCGTATCCTAATTCTGAATTCGCGCCGGAGGCCCAGTATTATGTCGGGCTTTGCTACCAGAAAGAGGAGCAGTATTACCAGGCATTTGAATCGTATCAGAAGGTTATAGAGGCCTATCCTTACAGCGAAAGAGTTGATAAGATAATTGCAGAGCAGTTTGACATAGGAAAGCTTTTTTACGACGGCTACAAATCAAAGCTGTTTGGGCTGGCTATATTACCGTCGACAGACAAGGCGGTTGAGATTTTTGAAAAGATTGTTGAGAATTCGGCTTACGGTAAATACGCGGATTCGGCGCAGTATTATCTGGGCTTAAGCTATAAAAAAATGGGCCAGCATAAAGAAGCAATCGATGCGTTTCAGAAACTGCTTGACGAGTATCCGCAGAGCAAGCTTGCCGAAGAGGCGAAGTTTCAGATAGGCCAGTGCTATATGAAAGCCGCTCCAAAGCCGGGGTATGACCAGGCTAACACGGAAGAATCCATCAGGGAATTCAAGGAACTGGTGGAGTCAAACCCTGAAGGCGAAAAAACAACCGATGCAGTAAAGATACTTGATAAATTAAAAGAAAAGAAGGCCGAATCTATTTATTCTACAGCCAAGTTTTACGAAAGAATATCCAAGTTTAACAGCGCCCAGCTTTATTACAAGCAGATCCTTAATGAATATCCCAAGACAACCTGGGCCGTCAAGGCGCTTGAGCGCCTGGAGATACTGAAGAATAAGAGGAAAATCAAATGAAAAATTTCAACAGTAACGTCATTGCGAGCGAACGAAGTGAGCGAAGCAATCTCCTTGGATCGAGGAGTTTGCTTCGTCGTGCTTCGCTTTGCTCAGCACTCCTCGCAATGACGATATCAGCGTTTATTATTTCCGGCTGCGGTTATACCAACAGGTCTCTAATAGCCCCCGACGCGGATACCATATTTGTTGATACTTTTAAGAACAGTATAGACATAACAAAAGAAATTACCGTAAGACAGAGGTTCAGCGTTTATAAACCTTTTATTGAAGTAAAGGTTACCAATGCTGTTATAAAAAGGATACTGTACGACGGTAATTTTAAGATAGTAAACAGAGATTTATCGGATTTATTGCTTACGGGAGAGGTCATAGATTACCTGAGGCAACCTTTAAGGTATTCTGACGCAAAGGATATCTTAGAATACAGGCTCAACGTTATTATAAATTTTAAACTGCAGGATTTAAAGACAGGCAAGGTTTTGCTGGATGAGAAAAACCTTACGGCCGATACGACATATTTTGTCACAGGCAAGTCAGCCAAGTCAGAAGATTCCGCCATAGATACCCTCCTCGAGGATTTATCAAGAAGAGTTATAAGCCGCATAGTCAACCGCTGGTAATTTTATGATATACCTTTTTTTAGGCAATGAGCAATTTTTAAAAAGCCGGGCGCTCGCTCTGCTTAAGGCGAAAGCATGCGCCGGGGCTTCATCTTATTTGAATTACAGGGAATTTTCAGTCGAAGAAGCCGGCCAGGATGATTTTAAAAACCTGCTGGATGATGCCCGCACAGCCCCCTTTATGTCTAAACACAGGCTTTTTGTTATAAGGGGCGTTAATGATCTTTCGGAGGCTCAAAAAGATGAGCTTGGGCTTTTTATGGAAAATAAACCCAAGAGTACGGTGTTGGCTTTAGTTGCAGGCGAGCTTAAAAAGGAAGATATAATTTACCGGGCTGTTATGAAGCGCGGTAAGATAATGAATTTTGACGCGTTTTCCAAGGACAAATTAAACCGATGGATCAACGAGAGGTTTGCGCAGCTTAAAAAACGCATAGAGCCGGCTGCGTTGAAACTCCTGATAGATAATGTAGGCGTTGACCTTACGCAGCTTGATTTAACTGTAGAGCTTGTGGCTGCCTTTACAGGTAAAAGAGATAATGTAGTGGTTGCGGATATCGAAAAATTAACAGGCAAAAATCTTGAGGTTACCGCTTTTGCGTTAACCGACGCCATAGGCGCCAAAAATGCGAATGCGGCTTTTAAGGTTTTAAATGCTATGGAAAAAGATGCAGGCGTTGTGCCTCAGCTTGTGGGCCTGTTAGGGTGGCAGCTGCGCAGGATATGGAGCTCTAAAAAATCCGGCAATAGTTTTTTAAGGCAGGGCGATAGATTTTCTACAAAAGAGTTGGAGCAGGGGTTCAAATTACTGTTAGAGCTTGACAAAGATATTAAATCAAGCCCTGTAGAGTCATGGAGGGCCTTTGAGCTTTTAGTGGCCAGGCTTTGCTCTTAGGGTTTAGTGGTTTTATTTACGCTAATTTGCTGATTTTTTTCATATAGCGGGATTTATTTCTTGAGGCCGTATTTTTGTGGATTATTTTATTTGAAGCGGCCTTGTCTAATTTTGAGGCGAGTATTTTATAAAGCGTTAGCGCCTCGGTTTTATTAGAAGAAGAGATAAATTTTTCCATTTTGCGCAAAAGTGTCCTAAATTCCGATTTTATGGACATATTTCTTTGCCGTCTTCTTTCGCTTTTACGCAATTCTTTCCACGCAGATTTTTTAATTGGCATTTGTTCCTAACCCCCTGTAATTTAATGATTTACAATATGTTTGTTGGCGGGGGCACTTCTTTAAAAGGTGTCCCCACAAGTATTTAAGTATAGCATAAAATAATTTTTGTGTCAATTTTTTTCTTGACATGCATAGGCCGTTGTGTTAAAATTGTCAACCTAACATTAATCCAATAAAACAATCAAACCAATAAATAAAGGAGGGGTTTTAAATGGAAGTGATTGTAAAAAATAGTTATGAGGAGATGAGCAAGCTGGCTGCGGAAATGATTGCCAAGATTGTCAGGTCCAAGCCAAACGCGGTTTTAGGCCTTGCAACCGGAAGCACCCCGATAGGTACTTATAAGGAATTAATCAGGATGCATAAAGAAGAGAAGCTTGATTTTTCAAACGTAACAACATTCAATCTGGATGAATATGTTGCCTTGCCGCCGACACACGACCAGAGCTATCGTTATTTTATGAACGATAATCTTTTCAATCATATCAATATAGATAAAAAGAAGACGCATGTTCCCGATGGAATGGCAAAGGATATTCCGGCTTTCTGTAAATGGTACGAAGAGCAGATTTTAAAGGCAGGCGGTATAGATGTGCAGCTTTTAGGTATCGGCGGAAACGGCCATATAGCTTTTAATGAGCCAGGATCAAGCCTTGGTTCCAGGACGCGCGTTAAGACGCTTGATGAAAAAACAATAAAGGACAATGCGAGATTTTTTAAGACAATAGACGAGGTCCCAAAATACGCAATAACCATGGGCATCGGCACTATAATGGAGGCAAGGTCGCTTATTTTGCTTGCAAACAAGGAAAATAAGGCGGACGCGATATTAAAAACTGTAGAGGGGCCGATTACAGCAATGGTTCCGGCAACTATAGTACAGCTTCATCCGAAGGCAACCATCATAACCGATAAGGCCGCGTCAAGTAAGCTTACAAGAGAATACGCTGAAGAGCCGAGCGTGTTAAAGAGATAAAACAATATATTTGGGGACAGGTTCCTTAAGGAACCTGTCCCCATCTAGTTCATGAGGTGATATATGCAATCCGAATTAATAAATAGCGTATCAAAAGTAAAGCAGTTTTTAGGTAAAGCTACCCAGTCGGCTGCAACCGGTAAAAAGGCCGAGGCCTTAAAGCCCGAGCAGATAGCTGTTCTTGAAAAAAACGGAAATTTTTGCCATGACTGGAAAAAAGTAAAGGTGGCAAAGAATTTTAATCCAAACCGCGTATTTAATTGTTATTTTGACGGCAAAGTTACACTTGGCGTTTTTGTTGAAAAGATAGAGGTGTCCAAGGGGATAATATTAAGCAGCGGTTTATATAACAGCAAGATAGTAGATTGCCAGATAGGGGATAATGTTTTAATAAGCGATGTAAAGTGCCTGGTGAATTATGTTGTCAAAGAAAAGGCAGTGCTTTTTAATAATGGTATTATTTCCTGCGCCTCGCCGTCTGTATTCGGCAACGGCACAGAAGTGCCTATTGCCATAGAAACCGGCGGCAGAGAAGTAAAGCTTTATGCCGATATAACTATTGACGAAGCCGCTAAAATAGCCGGTTCGCGCCACGATAAAAAGTTATTGGCAGAATACGAAAAAAAGATATCCGGATTCGTAAAAAATGTTTCTTCGGTTTGCGGTATAATAGAAGAAGGCGCCGTAATACGCAATACCCAGAAGGTAGCGGATACATTTGTCGGAGCGTACGCGGTTATTGATAATGCTGTTATGGTGAAAAACACAACCATACTCAGCAACAAGGACGAAAAGGCCGAGATTATAGACGGCGCCTACGTAAAGAATTCAATTATACAATGGGGCAGCGAGGTTGCCTCCGGCGCCATAGTCGATTCATCGTGCCTTACAGAACATTCGCGCGTGGAGCGTCACGGCAAGGTTACCCAGTCAATACTTGGGCCCAATACAGGTATAGCAGAGGGCGAAGTAACAGCCTCTCTTGTAGGGCCGTTTGTGGGATTTCATCACCAGTCGCTTTTAATAGCGGCATTCTGGCCTGAAGGAAAAGGCAATGTCGGTTATGGCGCGAACGTTGGTTCAAATCACACGTCAAAAGCGCCTGACCAGGAGATATGGCCCGGAGAAGGCGCTTTCTTCGGCTTAGGCACCAACATAAAATTTCCTTCGGATTTCAGCAAGTCCCCCTATACCATAATAGCGTCCGGTGTAAACGCGCTTCCGCAGAAAGTTACTTTTCCGTTCTCACTGATTAATTCCGCTTCGCTTTCTTTAGACGGCATATCCCCGGCATTTAACGAGATAGCCCCGGGATGGGTTCTGTCGGATAATATTTATACCATAAAGCGAAACGAAGGAAAATACCAGAAAAGAAACAAGGCAAAAAGGTCCAAGTTTGTTTTTGAAGTGTTCAGGCCTCAGATAGTTGACCTTATGCTTGATGCCAGGCAACGTCTTATAGATATAAAGTTTAAGAAGAATTATTACACATTTAAGGATATCCAGGGCCTTGGCAAGAATTACCTGCTTGAAACAGACCGCGCAAGGGGTGTTGAGGCATATACTTTTTATATAAGGTATTACGCGCTTTTGGGTTTAAAGAAAAAGCTTGAAGAGCTTTTAGCAGGCAAAAAGTCGGCATTTAAGAAAAATTCAGGAAATGTCCTTACGCTTCATTCAAAGGATAAAAGATGGGAGCACGAGAGAAAGATACTTATCCAGGAATTAAAGGATAAGAGCGCTGTTGAATGCCTTGATATTCTAAGCCAGATGCAGGAGAAGATAGCCAGGGATGTCCAGGTATCAAAGGAAAAGGATGATAAACGCGGTGCTAAGATTATATCGGATTATGCGTTTGCGCACCCTGTGGCTGCGG
Source organism: Candidatus Omnitrophica bacterium CG_4_8_14_3_um_filter_43_15 (assembly GCA_002783585.1). Classification (GTDB taxonomy): domain Bacteria; phylum Omnitrophota; class Gorgyraeia; order Taenaricolales; family Taenaricolaceae; genus Taenaricola; species Taenaricola geysiri. Next base: position 23,490 of record PFHB01000055.1, on the reverse strand, counting down.
ATGACAGTTTTGTAAAGCAGACCTGGGATGATACAAAGAAGATGCAGCGTGAAATTTCCGCTTTGATAAAAGTGGTAGGTTTACCGAAAAAGAAGAAGTAATGCATGTAAGAATGGGGCCAGGTTTAGAACCTGGCCCCATTCTTTAAGATGGCCGCATAACAAAAAAAGTGCCAGGCACCCTTAGCGCAAAAGATTAACCTGTCGGGGGCGCCAGGCACTTTTTTTATTGGAATATTTTCTTGTAGGTTAACAGGAATCGGCGGTCTTCAGTGCCTGCGTCCGCTAGAGAGTCATCCTGGTCTTCGCGGTAAAGGAAGCTTGCGGATATCCTGTGGTCTTTGGACATCTGATAAGTGGCGTCACAGGCGGCTGTCCATACTGAGCGGTTTCCCACATCCCTGTTGTCATCAAGCTGGTAAGTGAAATAAGGCGTAAAATTTAATTGAGCGCCGCTTTCAAAGAAATACCTGCTGAAAGGCCATGAGAATGTTGTTGAATATATGTTTGCTTTTTTATCCTGCAACATGCCTGTTTTATCAGAATCCGCCTGATAGCTGTATCCGAATGACAGGTTTGACCCCGCCCATAAATACAGGGCCGTGCTTACATTGAAATAGTTCTGCCTTCCTATAGTGCCTTCAGAGCCGTCCTGGTCTTTTTGCGTATTTGAGTGCATGTATTCGGTTGAGAACAGGACCATGTCAGTTAATTCCTTTGCCATTCTTATGTTGTAGATATTTGTATAAGTCTCGAAGGTTTCTATGTTGTCAACAGCGCGCCTTCTTGTATAGGATGTGTTAAGGTCAACGCCGTAAAGCTGTTTTGCCAGTTCGAATATGATGTCCCTGTCAGAGACATCGTTTGAGGCGTATTCGCTTCCCGGGACAGAAAGCGTATTCATAAATTTTAATCTTATAGCGCTTTGAGGAAGCCAGTTTTCCATCTCAGGGACGAATCTTAAAGCGCCTCCGTAATTGGTCTGGCGGTTTGTTTCTATTTCGTTGTCCCTGTCAAGGTTATTCCTGATTCTGGAAAAATTCATGTCTATATATATCGGGTCAAAATTAAACGGCCTGTATTCCAGGTAATTTTCTATTTTTTCCCTGTCAGATGTTATGCCGGCCAGCCATGTGGTGGTGGTTGCGGCAAGGTCTGAATAGGAGCGAAAGTCTGACCCTATTCGTTCATATGAGTTTATAAGCCGGAATTTCGGCACCTGGATGGATGAATATATGTAATGAGCGAAGTCCTTAAGTTTTTCGTCGGTTACAAGGATATCTTTATCTGTGCGGTCTTCGTCGCTTGTTGAATAGGCGTTTTCTGTTTTTATTTTCCAGGTCTCCGGCGCCACATCTATATGCTGCTCAACCGAATAAACCCTGTTTAGTTTTGGGTTGTAATTAGGGTCTATCATGCGCACTCTTTCAGAATCCTTTAATTCCATATAAGAGACGCCTATTTTATACCTGTCGGAAACCTTATAAAGATCTCTTGCGCCGAATACCTTGCGCGGGTATATGTAGCCATTGTCTCTATTGGTGTGTTGTTGTGTTCTGGCAAGAAAATGAGGGACAGCTCCCCAGAGGATCCTGAATTCGTTGTCATCATTTTTAAGCGCGTAATTTACGCCCCTGTAATAAAGGCCTCTTAATGTATATCTGCTGAAATTTGTCGAGGTGTCGCCTGCTATAAAGGCCGCGCCGTTGGGGTTGCTTAATGAATACATAATCCTGCGCAGCCTCGCGTCTTCATGGCTGTTATCATGATAGCGCGCGTCAATAGAGATATTGCTTTGCCATTCTTCACCCAGCGGTTTCATAAACACCTCACCCGGCGCCGGCTCTTCGATGGCTTTATATACCTTTATCTGCCTCTGGGCGGTTGCTGTGTTGCACGCTAATTCCGAACTGTCTATTACTGTCAGGATTACGGTATAATCGCCTTCTTTTTCATATTTATGCCTGACTACAGGCAGATTGCTTGTTTCTCCATCTCCGAAATCCCAGTAAAACGAAAGTTCCTGGTCATCCGGATCGTATGAACTTGTCGCGTCAAATATAAATTCATTCCAGTCAAGCCCGCGCCTGGGTTTTGGCATTTTTTTGGGCACTGATGGCAGCTGCGCTCTTAGAATATCATCCATCCTTACGTGTTCGGCAATGAAAAAACCGTCAGGGTTAAAACTTGGGTCTGCTGAATTTCCCACATCCCTGTTGTTATATCCGAATGTTGTCTGGTTTATGAATCTTTTATAAGGTTTTCTACGGTATTCAATAACAGGTTTAAATGCGTCTGTAACCTCTATTTTTTTTCTGGCCATGACGGCGTTTTTGTATCCGTTTATTTGTTCCTGCAGCTCCTGCTCCGATATTCCGTTTTCGCTCATATTGCGCCATATCTTGTCTATATATTCTTTTGCCGCCTTATTATCAGGGTCAAGCCGCAGTATCATTTCAAATTCCATCATAGCTTCTTTCATATTTCCTGAATCATAAAGATAACAGCCTCTGGCTATGGCAAGGTCAACCTGGCCCGGCTGCGGTTGAAGAGCAATAGAAGAGCCGGGGCCAAGGCAAACGCTCAAAGATATGAGTATAGCGAATATTTTTTTAACGTTCTTATGCATCATGGCGAATAGATCTCAAGAATCATGGTTGCCGAGTAATTTCCTTTTACTGTTGCCGGCCCTGCTTCTGTAGCGAAATACACGCTTATAGGGCTTGTCAGGGTAAAGTCCCCCGTAGGATTCACATCCGTAACGTATTGAGTGTCGTAAATATCCTGGCCTATCAGGTTTCTCCAAGTTGCCCTGTCAGATGTCATTTCGTTGTAATCAGGTATCCTTATCCATGCAGCCTTATTTTCATATCGTTCTCCGCTATCTAAATAAGGGCCTATCCAGTATGTGTCATCATCAACAGTCGGAGGCCCTGACATCACTGTGTCCCATCCCATCTCCTGGTCATCAGGGGGATAATTCAGGCACCATGTTTTTATGGGAAGGGTGTATTTTCCGTCAGATGAAACAAGGCCCGCAGGGCTGCCTTTGTAAACAGAATCTTCTATGCCTCTGTATCTTGTTGTGTTATCCGTATATATGCGCATATACCATGGCTGCTGATGGTGCATTACGTTATATAAAAAGAAATCCCATTTAACTTCAAGCGGCGCCGGGTGCATATGCCTGCCGTACGGGATTACGCCAAAATCAATCATAGTTGGAAAGATTTGAAGTTTTTCAGCTGTCGGGTTTGCGCCGACGCGAACAGGGAATGCGCCGTATTCTCTTGAAAGTTCGGTTTCAGTAATGCCGTCTTCAGAACCGTATATGACAAGCGTTATAGTGTATTGTCCGGTAACTGCTGTCCAGTTTGTTGTGCTTTTAAATGTTGCGCCCGGCGCAAGTGCGGCTGTTGATGTTGCTTCGGCAGGATAGCTTTCAACTCCATTGCCCCTGCTTGTTAATATTACCTGCACATATATATATCCAGGAGCCGCTATTGCATCGCCGGCATTCTCTATGGATGTGGTGAATATGATCTGGTTGCCTGCAGTAGTGTTTTTATGATAATTATAACCTATAACCCTTGCTGACTGCGCGCCAAACGCATGACTATGCAGCAATATTAACGCAGAAAATAATATAGCCATAATAATTTTACGCATCACTTAACCTCAAATTCGCTGCTGTTTTGTATAAAATCGCCATTGCCCATATCTACTGTTGCAACTACGGTATATTTATTTTTTTCAGGCGCGTTCCATTTAGCAGAAAACTTCTCAGCAAATCCCGCGAATATCGGCAGCGCCTTGCCTACCGGTATCTTTTTGACAACGGCTTTGTTCTCGTCTAATATTGCAAGGATTATAGCAGGCCTTATGTGCGTTGTGCCTGTGTTTTTGACGGATACGGAAAAATCAACACTTTTTTTATCTTCCGATTGTAATGTTGCCAGCTCTGTTATTGAGCATGAGCGGACAAGGGAATTTTTTATTGTAACATAAACAGGCATGTTTATCCTTGGGGTTATTTTTACCCTGACCTGGCCTTTTTCTTTGGGGTTTATGGGTTCAGGCTGCTGCTCTTTGTCTATTAATACGGATGCCACGTATTCGCCTTTTGAATATGCGGGTATTTTTATCGAGTATTGTATTTCCTGTTGTTTTTCTTTTTCAACCTTTATTTTATCCGGGTTTAAGGATATCCATGCCTTGCATGAAGGCGCATTACCAGGGATGATATACCGGTATTCTCCGGCTGAAAATGACAGATCTATGTCTTCATCGCCGTGGTTTTTAATTGTTATATATCCTGTAATGGTTTTATCGCTGACAGCCTCAAGTTCAAGGCGCATAGGGTCTATTTCAATAGAGGCCAGGGCAATAGAGGAGAGAGTAAAAAGTAAAAATGAAAAAGTAAAAAGTAGAAAAATAAAACTTTTGATTTTTGACTCACAGTTTTTTATTATGGGCATGTGATTATCTCCACATATAAATTAGCGGTATAGTTTGTCGCTACGGCGCGTTCATCAAAGCGGCCCCTGAATTTTATAGTAATAGGCGTTTGCGCTGTCATGTCGCCGATAGTGTTGTCATCTGAATCAAACAATATTCCGTTACTACCCGATACCCATGCCTCGTTTCTCGGGTCAATGCCCATTATTATACAATCGGTGTAAGCGCCGGCCTTATTTAATTTGTCAGGCCTGTATGTTTTGTATTCCGGCTGGCTGATGTCAGGTATTGTTTTATAGCCTACGGCATTCATTGTGGGTATATCGATCATAAGCGGTATTGAGAATCTTCCGTCAGTAGATATCAGGCCCTGATTGCTTTGTGGTTTTACCGAGCCTGCTATGCCGGTGTAGTTTGTGTTATCTGTATATATGCGCATGATCCACGGGTATTCGCCGTTATAGGTGCCTTCAATAACAATTTTTCCTATCTCTTGTTCGCCGGCATTTTTGATGTCAAAGTCCAGCTTACCGGCAAAAGAATATGTGCCGAAAGAATTTACTTTTCCGCGCGTTGGTATGATGGCGCGCTTGGCAAAAGATGTTTGAGCGTCAAGGCACATAATAGATGTAATTATAAATATTAAAAGGATAGTTTTAGTTATATTTTTCATTTTTTTCTCCGCTGTTTTTGTAACTTTCGTAACGTTCTGTAACTTCTGACAGATATGCCTGTATATCGGCAAATGTTTCGTATGGTATATGAGCCATTTTTTCCCTAAGACAGTATTCAGTCAGGTGATTTTTGGTAAATGCCATGTCTGCGTATTTGACAGGGCACCTGTCTGTTGTGCTGTCGCCTATATATATAATATAATACCCTAAAGACATGTATCTGCGCAAGTGCATAGTTTTACAATTACCGCAGAGCGCGCAATCATCGCTGGAATAGGGGTTTTCTATGCGCAGTTTGTTTTTCTCAAAAAGCAATTTGTTTGAATAATACGGTATGCTGCCCAAGCCGTATTTTTTTAATATTGTGTCTATGCAAAGAGAAAACCCCCCGCTTACTATAACGAATTCATAGGATTCTCTCCGGCAAAACTCAAGGAACTGTTTAAAATGCGGGTCTATCTCGATCTCTTCGTTCAGCAGGCCCGCTATATTGTCTCTTGTGGCCTGTTTCGGGTCGCATAGATCAAATTCCTGCTTTAATCCAATGCGGTTGCCGAATACTTCTTTTAGTATCTTTTTTTCGATAAGATGCCAGGCATTACCCGCGAATCTGTCAAGTATCTTTACAAGGGTGTCCTGCCTGGTTATTGTGCCGTCAAAATCGCAAAGTATCAATTTTTTCATGCAATATAAGCTACCTTTTTATTTTATTAAATAGGTAGTTGTCTATTATACCTTATATTATACAATATTGTCAAATTATTTCTTGTTAACCCCACCCGTGAGCGCGAACGCGTTTATTTTCACTGCAGGCGGCCACGAAGGGTGGGCAGCACAGTCCCGCATCAGCGGGACGAGCAGCCCACCCGAAGCCGGCCGCCTGCCTGCAGCGAGTATTCCGTGAGCAAATTACTTGACATTATATGCTATATTTGATATATTAACTGCCTATATGAAAATAACCCTGATTGGTAAAATATTTATCGCGGCTTTATTTGCATTTTTGATATTCCTTCCTGCATCAACTCATTCTGCTGACTCGAAGGTGGTTTTAAACTTCTGGGAGTTCAGCGTGGGCGAGGAATTGATGCGTTCACTTCTTGATAAATTCCAAAAAGAAAATCCTGATATAGAGGTTAAGCTGCAGCAGCTTTCATGGGACTACGGATTTGACAAGATAGTGCTTTCCGTAGCTGCCAATAACGCTCCTGATGTCTGCGAGTTGGGCACTGACTGGGTGCCGAAGTTTTCATCAAGCGGGGTTCTGCTTGATGTTACAGACCAGATGACGGATATAAAAGACCAGTATCTTTTATGGGAGGCGGTTACATATGATGGCCGGCTATATGGCGCGCCATGGCTTGCCGGCACAAGGGTGCTTTTTTATAACAGAGACCTGTTTTTTAAAGCAGGCCTTAACCCTGATAATCCTCCGACTACATGGGAGGAGCTTAGTTATGCGGCAAAAAAGATAAGCGATATAGGCCCAGGCATTTATGGATTTGGTATATTCGCGGCTGAGCCGTATGCTCCCTGGCAGCAATTTCTCCCCTTTGCATGGGCTAATGGCGCAGATGTGCTTTCTGAAGATATGTCAAAATGCATCCTGAATTCTCCTGCCGCTGTTGAGGCGTTGAAGTTTTATGACAGCTTAAAGTCGTATTCTATTATTGAGCGCCAGCCCCAGGTAAATATGCTTTTTGCCAAGGGCCAGGTCGGGATGCAGATATCAGGTTTTTGGAATTTTACGCTTATACCAAGGCAAAACCCGGGGCTTAATTTCGGGGTTGCCATGCTGCCGAAGCCGGCAAAAAACAAGGGTTTCTCTGCCGCCTTTGCCGGAGGAGAAGTATTTGTTATACTGAAAAAATCAAAACATTCCAAAGAAGCCATTAAACTTATGAAGTTTTTAATGCGCGAAGAAAATGCCCTGGAGATAGTCAAGGTTCAGCACAATATAGTGCCGACCTACAAGGATTCCATAAATAGCTCGTATTACCAGACTCATCCGAACGAGAGGATATTTTTCCAGCAGATGCTTACAGCCGTTGCGCCTCCGCCGCATCCAAACTGGGTTTCAATACAGGAAGAGGTTACAAACGCCATAGAGAATGTTGTCGTCGGAAACATCAAGCCGAAAGCCGCGCTTGACCAGGCAGCTGCCAGGATAGACAAGATACTCAATCAGCGCGTAGCGGTGGACAGGTTCTCGGATAAATTTGTTACCATCCTTATATGCGTTTTCATAGTGTTGTTTTCAGCGGCATTTTATATAAGCAAGAAAATAAGGGGTATTAAGCCTGCATACAGGTTTGCAATAGTAAAGGATAGAAGCACCCTGTTTTTTCTCCTGCCGTGGCTTGTTACATTTCTGGTATTCGGCATATATCCGTTAATATACTCCATAGTTATAAGCCTTTCTGAATACAATCTTTTAAGCTCGCAGATGTCGTTTATAGGCCTCAGGAATTTTATAGAAGTTATAATGGACCCGGCGTTTCGAAGCTCAGTCCTTCATACTATGTTTTTTGCCGCAGGCACAATACCCATAACAATGTGCCTGGCATTATTTTGTTCAGTGCTTATAAATCAGAAAGTGCCGCTGAAACAGTTTTATCAGGCGGGTTTTTTCCTTCCGGTGGCCACATCTGTAATTGTTATAGCGATGATATTTACGTATCTTTACGCTCCCGGGGGATTTTTTAATTTTGTGCTTACCAAACTGCATATAAAGCCTCCGGATCCTACGTGGCTTATGAATACAAAGCTTGCTTTACCGTCTATAATGTTTATGAATGTGTGGGCGAGTTTTGGTTATTACACGGTGCTTTTTTTGGCCGGTTTGCAGACAATACCCGAATCATTATACGAGGCAGCGTCCATAGACGGCGCCAACGATTGGCAGAAATTTATCAAGGTTACGCTTCCGCAGCTGCGCCCGATAGTATTATTTGCCATTGTTATAAATACTATAAATACATTGCAGGTGTTCCCTGAGATATTTGCCATGACTCAAGGCGGGCCTTTGGGTTCAACCACAACCATAGTTTATTATCTTTATGAAACAGGTTTTCATAAGTTCCGCATGGGCAATGCCGCGGCAGTAGGATATCTTTTGTTTTTTATTATACTTGGTTTTTCGCTTTTACAGATGAAGTGGCTTAAAATGGGCGAGCAGATTGGAGAGTAATGGTAAATAAAAATTCATCGGTGTTAATAGCGAGCATAATAGTCCTTACGATTATGCTTATCCTTACAATGATACCGCTTGGGCTGATGTTTTATACATCAATAAAGACAGGCGGCACATTGTTTGAGTCCGTCGAGAATATACTGGTGGCGGATTTTGATATTGGCTCTACCAATTCCATAGGCGGGCCCATAGCGACAAGGCAGGCGCAGCAGGCCGCTATTACTACCGAATTTATAGATGATAAAATAAGAAGCGGCAGATTCTTAAGCATAAAGGCCGATACTTCAAAAGGCGGGGACGCGGTTTTCTGGACAAGGCTTGGCCAGGATGTGCGTAAGTTTGATACGCTTGAATTTAGCTGCCGCGGGGCCTCAGGCGGCGAGAAATTTTTTATTGGCCTTGAGGATGTCAAGGGCAGGGCCGCAGAGGTTGCGGTTGATAAGTATATGCCAGGGGGGCTTAAAACATCCTGGCAGAAAATAATCATACCGCTTAAAGATTTTGATATTTTAAAGATAAATCCGGATTTAAGGGAGAAGATCGCGGAAAATTTTTATATAAAATTCTCTCCCGGCGCCTCATACGCCGTAGAGATGGATGATCTGCGTTTTGATTTTAAGAAATTTACGTTTAATAATTACATCGACGTTTTGATAAGCGGGCCTTTCGGCAGGTATTTTTTTAACAGCATATTCATTACTTTCTGCGTTGTTACGGGCAATATGATATTCAGCTCCATGGTCGGTTATGCCTTTGCCAGGAAAGAGTTTCCTTTTAAGAAGAGTATATTTATGATTGTAATAGGTTCGCTTATGATACCTACGCAGGTCATAATGGTGCCTGTTTTTATTTTAATCAAAAACCTCGGATGGCTAAATACATACTGGGCGCTCACCCTGCCGGCATTATTATGCCCGTTTAATATATTCCTGATGCGCCAGTATATAAGTAAACTGCCTATATCTTTAGAAGAAGCGGCCAGGATAGACGGTTGTTCTGATTTCGGGATATTTTTCAGGGTTGTGCTTCCGCTGGCGCGCCCGGCATTAGCCGTTATAGGCATAAACGCCTTTATGGGAAGCTGGAATACGTTTCTTTATCCTTTTATTTTAACCAATACGCCTCAAATGCGTACCTTACCTGTAGGCCTTGCGCTTTACAAGAGCCTGCAAGGGGTTGATTGGGTGCATCTTATGGCCGGCTCCTCAATCACCGCATTACCGGTTATCATCGTCTTTCTTATATTCCAGAAAAATATCATCGCTGGCCTTACCGCAGGCGCAACTAAAGGATAATTAGTCAAAGCCATGGGGCAGGTTTAGAGGCCCTGCGTTTGCTATAAAGCGTTTTAGAATTTGCTTGACAAATTTGTTTATGTAAAGTATACTTAACAGTTGTTAAGCGGAGGCAACAAAGATATGCCCATAGAAAAGAACCTGGACGATATATTAAATACAAAATCAAAGGTAAAAATCCTGCGGCTGTTTACATCAAGAACCAGTGATTTCATGGCATCAGGAAGAGAGATAGCAGCGCTTATAGGCGTAAGCCCGCCTGCAGCGCATTCCGCCCTCAAAGAGCTTTATAATCTGAATATACTGAAGCGGGAAATTATCGGCAAACAACACCTATATAAGATAAATTCTTCGAATCGCACTGTAAAAGATATCTTGCAGCCGGCTTTCAGAAAAGAAGTCTTAATAAAAGAAGATATAAAGAATTTTCTTCTTAAAAAGATAAAAGATTATAAAATAGGTCCGTCAATAGTTTCTTTAATTTTTTACGGAAGCATCACTAAAGGCAAAACCCATCAAAATAGCGATTGCGATGTTGCCGTGATAACAAAGGACAGCTTTTCAAAGAAACGAACGGAAGATGTGTTTATAGGCAAGATTTACAGTGATTTTTATAAATATTTTGGATTTTCCTTGGATACGTATATAAAGACTTTAAAAGAGTTTAGAGCCCGCCGCGATAGAAATCTTACTCCGGTTTCTGCTTTGATGAAATCTTATAATGTGATTTATGGAGTTGATCCGCATAGGTTATAAACAATATGACTTCCAAAAATATAAAAATAAAAGAAGAAGACAAAACTGCCGCAAGCGATTATCTTAAAAAGGCAAAAGATAACTATTCAGCTATGGCAGTAGCTTTAAATTCAGAGAATTTTAACGCTGTCGGAACACTGGCTATCCAATGCGCCATATCTTCGGCAGACGCTATTTGTATATATGAGAAAGGTATTCGTTCTATTTCAAGCGATCATTTCGATGTCTGCGATTTAGTTAGTTCCGTTACTTTGCCCGAAGCAAAAGAGAAGGCAGGTATTCTCCGAAAAATAATCAGCAAGAAAAATTTGATACAATATGAGAGGCGCAATATACACAGATCAGAAGCCGATGAACTGGCCAAACTGGTAACAAGATTTCATCGATGGATTTGTGATAACATTATAGAATTATGATTATGTTTGCATTAAAAGGCGCGGTAATAACGCCCAAAGAAATCATTAAAGACGGTGTCGTTGTCGTTGGCGACGGGAAAATCGTTTATGCAGGGGTGTCAGGGCATATGGGGTCAGGTTTAGAACCTGACCCCATATGCGCAACAGTCATCGACTGCCGCGGCAAATACATCTCACCCGGCTTTATCGATGTGCATGTTCAGGGCGCCGGCGGATACGATATTCTTGACGGCACATACGATGCGGTAAATGCGATTGCCAAAACCCTGGCAAAAAACGGCGTTACCGCATTTTTAGCGACAACTGTATATTCAAAAAGGGGTCAGGCGCTTTTTTGTGCGGTGAAAGAGGCGATGGAAAAAGGCACAGACGGCGCCGAGGTGCTGGGTACGCATCTTGAAGGGCCGTTTATCAGCCCGGCGAAACGCGGGATGATAAAGCCGGAAAACATCAAAAAGGTGCCAGGCACCAAAAAAGGTGCCAGGCACCTTTTTGATATCATTGACGCCTGCGATGGTTCGTTGAAGATGATGACTATCGCCCCGGAGATACCTGGGGCAATTGATATAATAAAAAAATTGAAGAAAAATAAAGTTGTTGCTGCAATAGGCCATACAAACGCGACGTATGAAGAGGCGCTAAAAGGTTTTGACGCGGGCATAACGCACGCAACACACATGTTTAACGCAATGAGCGCCTTGCATCATAGAAAGCCCGGCGCTGCCGGCGCGATCCTGACAGATGATAGAGTCAGCGCCCAGCTTATTGCCGACGGAAAACACCTGCATCCTGCAGTGGTTAAGCTTGTAGTTAAACAAAAAGGGCCTGATAAAATCGCGCTTATCACAGATTCAATGTCAGCGGCAGGATTGCCGGACGGAAAATATGTTTATAATGGATTAAAATATGAGGCAAAAAACGGTTTGGCTGTTTATTGCGGCGCGGATACGTTTATCGGCACTGCATTGACACTTAATAAAATTGTAAAACGTATAGTTGATATGGGTATAGTTGATTTAAAAGATGCAGTACGAATGGCGAGCCTTGTTCCGGCAAAGGTTTTAGGCATAGAAAAGAAAAAAGGCTCGCTGGAAGTTGGTAAGGATGCTGATATTGTAGTGATGGATAAAAATTGTAATGTTAAAACTACTATAATCGCGGGAGAAATCATAAAATGAAATTAGGTGTTAGTTATTTTGGCTCCAGAATGCCGGATGATGTTGCGGATGATATGAAGGCAATCAGGGATAATAGATGTAATTTCGTTGTGCATACATTTAGCGAAGAGGATATGGAATTTTACCCGGGCACAATGGAAAAGATAGTCAAGGCATCCAAAAAAGAGGGCCTTGAGGTTTGGATTGATCCCTGGGCAGTGGGCCAGACATGGGGAGGCGAGAGTTATTCTAATTTTATAGCCAAAAATGTTGACGCGATGCAAAAAAATGCAGAAGGCGGGCTTTTGCCTGCGGCATGCCTTAATAATCCGAAATACAGGAAGTTTATGACGGAGTGGACAGATGCCGCTATAAAGATAGGGGCTGATAATATATTTTGGGATGAGCCGCATTTTTATCTTTATCCTGAAGCCGAAGGTTGTAAGGGTTGGGCGTGTAGGTGTGACATATGCTGTGATTTATTCAAAAAGCGTTTCAGCAAGGATATGCCGGTGGTAATGGATGATAATGTAAGATTGTTCAAAGAGGATTGTTTGGTGGATTTCCTTAAATTCCTGTGTGATTATGCCAAGACAAAGAAAAAAGATATCGTAAATTCTATGTGCTATCTTCCGTTTGAAAACACAAGCACATTCACCGATTGGTCAAAGGTTGCCAAAATAGCTTCCTTAGATATAATAGGCACAGACCCATATTGGCGCAAGGGCCAGACAGAGCAAGAGATTGTAAAAAGGGTTGGTGGGCAAGCTGAAAGAATAGCCAAACTGGCCAAGGAATATAATAAAGAAGGCCAGATATGGATCCTGAATTTTAATATAGCAAAAGGCAGAGAGAAAGACATAGAACTAGCCATTGAAACCACACATAAAGCAGGTATCCGCAACATTGCCGCATGGAGCTATTACGGCACATACCAGATGTCAAATCTATCCAGCGATGACCCAAAAGCAGTTTGGCAAACCCTTGGCAGGATGTACAAGAAATTACATTGACATTAAGCCGGTAAGATGTTATAATACTTTTTAAATTAATATAAAATCTATTAAAAATAATGAGGTACAATATGAGAAATCTTGAATCTGAAGGCGAAATATTAACAGATAAAGAACGAAAGAATCTGGCTATACTTGAAACCGTTAAGCGCAGCGGCCCTATAAGCAAGGCCGATGTGTCCAAGATTACAAAACTCAACATAGTAACGGTTTCAAACTATGTGAATGATTTTGTTGAAAAGGGTTTAATCCTTGAGAGGGGCCTGGATGTATCAAGCGGCGGCAGAAGGCCTACAATGATAGAATTAAACCCAAAGGCATATTATGTAATAGGCATAGATCTGGCAGTAAACAGGATCATAGGCGTGCTTACAGACCTTGATGCCAAGGTTATTGCCAAGGAAAAGGCGCCAAGGCCAAAGGATAACGCAGAGGCTGTTATAAATACGATTGTTGATATAATAAGCAAATTAATAAAAGTTCCTGATATAGATTCCAAGAAAATAAACGGCATATGTATAGGCGCCTCAGGCGTTATTGACAGAGAGGCAGGCACAGTGCGCTGCACAGAGGGAATAGCAAGTATATATGTTCCTGTAAATACTCTGCTTGATCAGAAATTCGGCATACCAGCCATGATGGAGCATGATGCCACAGCAGCGGCTTACGGAGAATGGTCAGTGGGCCTTGGCACAGACGCAAGGGTTATGCTTTATATGTACTCAGGTGTTGGCTGCGGAATAATAATAAACGGCGAGATATACCGCGGGGTAAGCGGCACAGCAGGCGAGGTAAGCTTAAAAGAGTTGCTTGATTATTCAAGTAACTGGGCGCAAAACAGCATTATGTTAAAACCGTGGGATTTAAGCCTTGGAATGCCTGATGAGGCAAAAGAGGCCTTTAGCAAGCAGGCTGATTCAAGGATATTCAAGGAAGTAAATTCTGATTTGACAAAAATCACAACAGATGTTATATTTAAGTCCGCCAAAGAGAACGACCGGCTGGCGATAGAGCTTCTTGAAAAGGCCGGAGAACGTCTTGGCGTTAGGATATCATTTTTGGTTAATTTGCTTAATCCGGGGGTTGTTGTTATCGGAGGCGGCATAGAGGCTGCAGGCCCTCCTCTTATAGATGCTATAAAGAGGATGATCAAGACTTGTTGTTTTGAGGAAATGGCAGAGGCGGTAAAGATTATACCCGCAAGGCTTGGAGAAGATTCTGTTGCGATCGGCGCAGCCAGCCTTGTTGTCAGAAAAGTATTCGCGCAGGCATAATCCGAGTTTTTTCGTCATTGCTTGGTTAATATCTTAAACTCAGCAATGACGTTTTTATGATACAGCCGTTAGTCCCTCGCCACTAAACGTGATAGCTGGTGGCTCGGGACAAATTTTAAACCAGAAATATTCAACTGTAAAATTTGGAGGATTTTTCGCATGCAATATGGGCATTTTTCAGACGATAAAAAAGAATACATAATAACAAATCCCGATACACCAAGGCCCTGGTTTAATTATCTTTTTAACGGCGTTTATCATAGTTTAGTTTCGCATACAGGCGGCGGGTACAGCTATTTAAAGGATCCTAAATATCATAGGCTTTTGCGTTATGACCATTTAAGCACAGACCGGCCCGGCCGTTATATTTATGCCAAGGATCGTTTGACCAACCAGTTGTGGTCGCTGAATTGGCAGCCTGTAAGAAAAAAACTTGATAAGTGGGAGTGTCGCCACGGCATAGGTTACAGCGTTATATCCTCCGAGCATAACGGCATAAAATCAGAGATTACTTATTTTGTGACAGAGAAGGACCCTGTTGAAATATGGCATGTAAAGGTTGAGAACACATCCAAAGCCCAAAAAGATATAAGCCTGTTTCCGTTTGTTGAGTTTATCTGCGGAGACGTGGCCCTTGAGATGCACTATAGGAACATACTTTGTTTATATAATGAAGCAGACTTAGACAAAAAGCTTAACACCATAGTCGCGTTTAAGCATTCTTTTAAGGAGAATATAAAATACGGGTTTGGTTTTTTTGCCACAAGCGCCAAGACAAAAGCCTATGACTGCCGTAAAGAGGTTTTTATAGGCAGGTATAATGATGTGGATAACCCCGATGCGCTTAATAACGGCGGCTGCAAAAATACATCGTGCCGCGGCGAGGATATGGTGGGTGTTTTTCAGGTAGATCTTTCGCTTGCGCCCGGGGCAAAGGATGAATTTGTCGTTGTTTTGGGTTGCACCGAAGAAAGAAAGGATATACGCTCGCTTATTGAAAAATACAACAATGTAAAAACAGCGCAGAAAGAGCTTCAGGCAATAAAGGAGTATTGGCAAAAGCAAATAGATAGGATTTATGTCAAAACCCCGGACGAGGATTTTAATACAATGGTAAATATTTGGGGTAAATACCAGCTTTTCGCCATTACGCACTGGCGCGGCACCTCCCATTATCACGGCGTTGAGGGAGGGCTTGGTTTTAGAGATACTGCCCAGGACGCAGAAGGCCTTTTGTCAGTGGATATGGATCTCGCGCGTAAAAAACTGGAGAAGATATTGTACTACCAGTATAATTCAGGCCACGCTGTGTCAGGGTTTTCCGATATCGAGGGCACATGGGAAAATCAGGGCCAGGCAGGCGTTGTAAAAAAAGCGGACGTTGCGGTATGGGTGCCATATACAGTGCTTTCTTACGTGAAAGAAACAGGAGACGTTAAATTTCTCCAGAAAGAGATAGAGTTTCATGACGGAGGCAAGGCGACTGTATACGAACATATACTCAGAGCGGTTCGTTATATCTATTCACAGCGCGGCCAGCACGGGCTTCCTTTAATAGGCCATGCTGACTGGAATGACGCGTATGACGCGGTTGGCAGTAAAGGCAAGGGCGAAAGCGTATGGCTTGGCATGGCGCTTTGCCGCGCGGCAAGCCAGATAATGGAGCTCGCGGATTTTATAGGCGATAAAAAGGTTTCAGGGGAGATGAAAAAGATTTATGACGAACTCTATGAGATTGTAAATAAAATCGGCTGGGATGGTAGTTGGTACTTGGCGGCGTTTAACGACGAGGGAAGAAAGATCGGTTCAAACGCAAACGAGGAAGGCAAAGTCCCTTTAAACAGCCAGACGTGGGCTATCCTTAGTGGTATTGCCACAAAGGAGCGGCTGCCGAAGATACTTGATAAGATAGATAATTATCTTGATACAGAATACGGCCCTGCGCTGTTTCTGCCCAGTTATACAGCGTATAATCCCGGCATAGGCCGTGTTACGGCTTTTGCCGAAGGCACAAAGGAAAATGCGGCAGTATTTTCACACGCCTGCGCTTTCAAGATAGTGGCAGATTGTACGATAAAAAGAGGCAAACAGGCTTATGATACATTTAAGAAACTCATGCCTATGAGCAAGGCAAAGGAGGACCATGACAGGTATAAAGTAGAGCCGTATGTCTGGTCAGAGTATGTTATAGGCCCGGGTTCAAAATACCGTTTTGGCGAAGGCGCGTTTACGTGGAATACGGGTACCGCGCCATGGATGTTTACAGCCGCAACAGAATGGATACTCGGCGCGCGCAGGGAGCTTAAGGGTTTATTGATAGATCCGTGCCTGCCGAAAGAATGGAAAGAATGTTTTATCCGCCGGCCTTACAGGGACGCGGTATATGAGATAACCATAAAAAATCCCAACGGAGTTGAATCAGGCATAGAGCAGATTACTCTTGACGGCAAACAGATGAAAACAAATTTGATAACTCCGCATGCAGACGGCAAAACGCATAAAGTTGAAGTCGTCATGGGGTCTACCCGAAAGGCATAGGCCATGTCGTTAAAGATAGGCGTATCAGGTGTCAGGGGGATTATAAATGATTCCCTGACCGAAGAGGTTATCAGTAATTTTGCAAAGGCATACGGTACTTTTGTGTCCGCATCTATGGGGCCAGGTTTAGAACCTGGCCCCATACTTATAGGCCGCGATACGCGCACAAGCGGGAAATTTGTGCGCGGTATTGTTATAGATGGCCTTTTGGCAACAGGCCATAGTGTTATTGATGTTGGTTTTGCGCCCACGCCAACGGTTTTATTTTTAACAAAACATTTAAAGTCCGCAGGCGCAATAATTATTACAGCGAGCCATAACCCCGAGCAGTGGAACGGCCTTAAATTCGTCAGGCCTGACGGCACATTTCTGACAAAAGAAGAAGTTTTCTGTCTGTTGGATATCTATAATAATAAAAAGTTTAAACTCTCCGGCAAAAAAGGCGGCGTTACAGAGAAAAAAGACGCATCAAAGGCGTATCTGGACGCGATTTTAAAGGCAGTGGATGTCCAGGCAATAAAAAACGCAAGGTTTAAGGTAGTACTTGATTATTGTAACGGCACAGGCGCAGTAACTACGCCGTATCTTCTTGAAAAACTCGGATGCGAAATAGCAGCTATAAATACATCACCCGACGGAAAATTTGCCCACAACCCGGAACCAACACCCAAAAACTTAGAACAGCTTTGCGTTTTTGTCAGAGAGTCAAAAGCGGATATTGGTTTTGCGCAGGACCCTGACGCGGACCGGCTTGCGGTTGTTTCTGAAAAAGGCATTGCCATAGGCGAGGAGAATACGCTTGCATTGGCGGTGAAGCATGTGTTATCTAAAAGCGAAAAGCTAAAAGCGAAAAGCGAAAAATTTAAGGTGGTGGTGAATCTTTCCACATCGCGCATGATTGATGATATCTGTAGCGAATTTGGCGCTCAGCTTTTCCGCTCGGCGGTTGGCGAGACAAATGTGGTGGACAAGATGCGCGAGGTTGGCGCTGTGATAGGCGGCGAGGGCAATGGCGGTGTGATATATCCGGCTATAAATTTCGGCAGGGACAGTTTTATAGGCATGGCGCTTCTGTTGGAATATATGGCGCGCAGCAAAAAGAAAGTCTCGGATTTAGTAGGCTCTACAAAACAGTATTATATTGAAAAGACAAAGATTGACTGCCCGCAGGATAAAATAAATCCGGTTCTTGAAGACGTAAAAAAGGCCTTCAGCAATGATAAAATAAATACAACCGACGGAGTTAAAATAGAATGGCCTGATGGCTGGGCGCATATACGCGGTTCAAATACAGAGCCTGTAATCAGGATTATGGCAGAAGCGCTCACTAAAGAACAGGCGTTAGAATATATTGGGCGAATTAAAGGAGAGGTTACGAAGGTTACGAATGTTACATAAAGTTACGAAGGTTACTTTTTAAATGTAACCTCCGTAACCTCAGGTACCCTTCGTAACATTCGTAACCTGCAAAAACAATGCTAGATAAAATAAAGTCACAGCTAGAGGCCTTGAGGCAGCGCCTGGATGAGCTGGGGAGGCATCTTTGACGCTGATAAAAAAGAAACAAGGATAAAAGAGTTAGAAGTATTGATGTCAGCGCCTGATTTCTGGCGCGATCAGGTATCCGCGAATAAAATCATACAGGAATTAAAGTTTCTCAAATCAACCACCCAGCTCTATAGAACCCAAAACGAAATCCTGAATGATTTGGATGAACTGGTTGTTATTGTCGAGCCAAATGATGAGCATTCTATTTCGCAGATAGAGCGCGACTTGGCGTCTTTTGAAAAACAGCTGGCCCAGATGGAGTTTAACCAAATGCTTAGTGACCCGGATGACCGTTCCGGCGTTATATTAAGCATAAACGCCGGCGCGGGCGGCACTGAAAGCTGCGACTGGGCAAGCATGCTTTTAAGGATGTATACGCGCTGGTCAGAGCGCAAGGGTTATAAGGTAAAAACCGTTGATTTTCTGGCAGGCGAGCAGGCAGGCGTTAAAAATATAACGCTTATGATAGACGGAGAATATGCCTACGGGTATCTTAAGGCCGAAGAAGGCGTGCACCGGCTGGTAAGGATTTCACCCTTTGATTCCAACAAGCGAAGGCATACGTCTTTTGCTTCTGTTGATGTTGTCGCGGAGGTCGCGGACGATATAAAGATAGATGTGCAGGAAAAAGATTTGCGTATTGATGTATTCCGCGCAGGCGGCCACGGCGGACAGGGCGTAAATACCACTGACTCGGCTGTGCGCGTGACTCATATACCGACGGGCCTGGTTGTGCAGTGCCAGAACGAACGTTCCCAGCTTAAAAATAAGGCAACGGCAATGAAGGTTTTGTATGCCAGGCTGCATCAGGCCGAGAGAGACAAACAAAGAGCTCAGGTAAAAGCCGCCTACAGCGCCAAAAGCGATATCGCATGGGGAAGCCAGATACGTTCGTACGTTTTACATCCTTATTCGATGGTTAAGGACCACCGCACAGGATTTGAGACATCAAATGTCCAGGCGGTTATGGACGGGGAATTAGACGCGCTTATACAGGCGTGGCTTAAATGGAATATAGGCAGGTAAAAAAATGATAAAATTTGTAATCAATAAAGTTATAGGCACGCAGAACCAGCGCGCGTTAAAAAAGATACAGCCTTTAGTTGAGAAGATAAACGCGTTTGAACCGGATATAAAAGCGCTTTCAGATAATAAATTACGCGCCAAGACAGATGAGTTCAGGCAGCGCTTAAAGCAAGGGCAATTATTGGATGATATTTTGCCTGAGGCATTTGCCATTGTGCGGGAGACAGCAAAGCGCGCAGTGAATATGCGGCATTTTGACGCGCAGCTTATAGGCGGGGTTATTTTACACAGCGGTAAGATTGCCGAGATGGCAACAGGTGAGGGTAAAACGCTTGTAGCAACGCTCGCGGCTTATCTTAACGCGCTTACAGGAGAAGGTGTCCATATTATTACTGTAAATGATTATCTTGCCAAAAGAGACAGCGAATGGATGGGGCCTATATATAATTTTCTGGGCTTGTCAGTAGGCGTTATCCAACATGATCTGGATCCTGAGACCAGAAGAAATGCTTATAATTGTGACATCACATACGGCACAAATAACGAATTTGGTTTTGATTATTTGCGCGATAATATGGTTGTGTCAAAACAGGATATGGTGCAGCGCAGGCTTCATTACGCGATAGTTGACGAGGTTGACTCTATATTAATAGACGAGGCGCGTACGCCTTTAATTATCTCAGGCCCTGCTGAAGAATCAACAGAACTTTATTATAAGATAGACCGCTTGATACCGAAATTTAAAGAGGGCTCGGATTTTCAGAATGAAGAAAAAACAAAAACCTCATACCTTACGGAAGAGGGCGTAAAAACTGCCGAGAAACTTCTTGGCGTGGAAAATTTGTACGATGATATACATAATGATTACGTGCACCATATAAATCAGGCGTTAAGGGCCCATCAGCATTACAAGCTCGACGTGGATTATATGATTAAAGACGGCCAGGTTGTTATAGTGGATGAATTTACAGGCCGGCTTATGCCTGGCAGAAGGTGGTCAGACGGGCTTCATCAGGCGATAGAGGCAAAAGAAAATGTCAAGATAGAGCGCGAGAACCAGACCCTTGCAACGATTACTTTTCAGAACCTGTTCAGGATGTACGGCAAACTTTCAGGCATGACAGGCACAGCCGCCACAGAGGCGCCGGAATTCAGCCATATCTACAAACTTGACGTTGTTGTTATCCCGACAAACAGGCCTTTAAAAAGGCAGAATTTCGCGGATGTTATTTATAAAACAGAAAAGGAAAAATTTGATGCCGTTGTTAACGAGATAATTCAGATGCAGAAAAACGGCAGGCCGGTTTTAGTGGGCACTATCTCAATAGAAAAATCAGAGCGCCTGTCAAGGATGCTTAGAGCAAAAGATGTGCCGCACAATGTTTTAAACGCCAAATACCATGAGATGGAAGCGGTTATTGTGGCGCAGGCAGGCCGTTTCGCCGGCGTTACCATAGCCACAAACATGGCTGGCCGCGGAACAGATATTACCCTCGGCGGCAACGCGGAATATGAACTAAAGGATTTATACCGCCAGCGCAATATCGATCCTAAAAATGTGCCGGTAACCGAATATGATGCGGATTTGGAACGCATCAGGCAGCGCGTTAAGGAACAGCACGGCAAGGTTGTTGAAGCAGGCGGTTTACATGTTCTTGGCACAGAGCGCCATGAGTCGCGCAGGATAGATAACCAGCTGCGCGGCCGTTCAGGCAGGCAAGGAGACCCCGGTTCATCGAAATTTTTTATTTCGCTTCAGGACGATTTGATGCGCATATTCGGCTCAGACAGGATTGCCGGCATAATGGATAAACTTGGCATGGAAGAAGGCCAGGAAATACAGCATCCGTTTGTGTCAAAGGCCATTGAAACAGCGCAGAAACGCGTTGAGGCATACAACTTTGACATAAGAAAACATCTGCTGGAATATGATAACGTGATGAACAAGCAGCGGGAGGTGATATATTCCGAGCGCAGAAAGGTTTTAGAAGGTGATGATGAGTGGCTTAAGTCGCACATAAAAGAAATTACCGAAGAGGTTTTAAATAGCGGGCTTGATTTTTATTTGAACGAACATGCTTCGCCAGAAGAAGGATGGGATTTTGACGGTTTGTCAAAATGGGCCCAGCGAAAATTCGCAATAACGATTGAAAAAACATTTTTCGAAGCAAAGGCGCGCGATATTATACGCGATGAATTATTGGCCGAAATAATGCGCGCTTACGACGAGAAAGAGGCTCAGCTGGGCGCTGAGCATATGCGCCATATAGAACGTTTTGTAATGCTGCAGGTTACAGACAGCCGATGGAAGGACCATTTATACGCAATGGATAACCTGCGCGACGGCATAGGCCTCAGGGCATACGGCCAGAAAGACCCTCTTGTCGAGTATCAGCACGAGGGTTATGATATGTTTGTGCAGATGACCGACAGCATAAAAGAAGAGGTTGTCGAATTTGTTTTTAGAGTCCAGGCCGTGCGGCCGGAAGCGCAAAAAAGCGTTTTTAACGCAGTGCCGCAGAAACTTGAACATGCTGAGGCGGCAGATATTTTAAAGATTACAAGGCAACAGCAGCCGGAATCTCGTCAGGATGTTCCTCCAGAAGAACTTGCCCAATATAAGCGTGAAACTCCAAAAGTCGGAAGAAATGATCCGTGTCCATGCGGGAAAATAAATCCTAAAACAGGTAAAATCATGAAGTACAAATTGTGTTGTTATCCGAAATATGGTTGACGTGACTTTAATAATTTTGTTAGTTTGTTTTTAAGCGAAGCTATATCATTTCTGCTTGTCAAGGTGAGATGTCCTCTTGTTATAAGCGCATGGCAATTTGGACATAGTACTATTAGATTTTCTATTGCATGCAATCCGCCTTCTTTTTTTGATAAAATATGATGCGTATCGACTGCTAGTTTAAATCCACATAACTCACACTTACTTCCATATTTTTTTATTGCTTGAGTCCGAACCCAGGCTTTGTGTTTTTTAATTTCACCGTATAAATATTTTTTGATTCCTAATTTTCTTCTGCGATATTTTATTGTCCACGGGGCAGCGTCCTTAAATCCTTTTTCTTTTAACAGTATTGCAATTTGTTTGTCAATTAATTTCTTGCAATTTTCACGGATAAAATCATCAACAAAATGATGGGGTAGTTTTTCTAAGCCATGAGAATCTTTTTTTAAGTTAGGGTGTCCATGTCGCCCGATTCTCGCCAGATGCATATCACAGTAAGTATTTTTCGTGTTTATATATCTTGTAAATTTTTGGCAATCTTTTATTTTGCATTTAGGCATTTTATTATCTCCTATTATCTTTTCGTTGTTTAAAAAGCTGGAAAATATTATGCATCTTAACTT
>PFHB01000055.1:546-688 GCA_002783585.1 Candidatus Omnitrophica bacterium CG_4_8_14_3_um_filter_43_15 | reverse complement strand
CTTGCCGCTGTTACTTCTACAGAAGTTAACTTTGACATTTTGCACCTCCTTACTATATATGACGGGTTGAGATGCGATTTTTATGCATAAATTTTTAAAAAATAACAAGCTCAAAAGTAAGTAAAACAAAAAAGTCAGTTAA
>PFHB01000055.1:0-509 GCA_002783585.1 Candidatus Omnitrophica bacterium CG_4_8_14_3_um_filter_43_15 | reverse complement strand
GTAAAATATATGCAAGATTAACCTGCCAGGGGCAACCAATACCAATATAACTTATATGCAGTTTAAGGTTCAGACTATCAATTTAACCCTAACGGCCAGGGCCGTCAGGGTTTTTTTACGTACAACCGCGGCAATGACGGTTTTCGCGTTCGTTTTCACGCAATGCGGCATTGGCACAGGTTATGCATTGCGGGTACAGCAGGGCAAAGGCGCAAAAGAAGCAGCTCAAGCTATCGGCGCGCCTGCGCCACGCGAGAACCGGGAGGAATTTGTTGATAAATTGGCATTTGCGATGGCGCGGGTGATTCAGGCTGAGGACAGGAGAGTGATTGCAGGAAGAATTGAAAGGCTCGGTAAAGAACATAATGCTACAGATAAGCAGTTGATGGGTTTTACCAGAAAGCTTTTTTCAAATCCGCTCTCGGAAATCAGGGAATGGCTGATTTTTATAATGGGCGCGATAGGTATACCATTGATTTATTCTCACAATCCTTTTGCTATCCCAGGGC
>PFHB01000032.1 GCA_002783585.1 Candidatus Omnitrophica bacterium CG_4_8_14_3_um_filter_43_15 | reverse complement strand
AATATGCAGAAATATATTACAACCGAAAAAGGGCCCATTCGTCGTTGGGCTATATGAGCCCATTTGAATTTGAAAAGCAGTTCTTTACATCTTTACAAACAGTCCACTAAACAGGGGAAGTACAGGTACGATACTCCGCATTTTAGCTAATAAGAGCGGTTCTGTCATACATATCTAAACAAGCGGTTGGGAGGGGTTTAAATAGGTGAAACTGAAAAGCACAAAAAACCTAATAGGCATAATAAAACGCCTTAAATCAAAAGGCAGAAAAATAGTTTTTACCAATGGCTGCTTTGATATCCTGCATTGCGGGCATGTTGAGTATTTGGTAAAAGCGAAAAAGTTGGGTGATGTATTAATTGTCGGGTTGAATTCTGACTTGTCTATCAGTAAGATTAAAGGCCCGAAAAGGCCGATAAATAATCAAAAAGACCGCGCAATAGTTTTAGCTGCATTGGAAGCGGTTGATTATGTTGTGATGTTTAGCGAAGATACGCCTTACGAATTGATAAAGGCGATTAAACCTGATGTTTTAGCCAAAGGCGGCGATTGGAAGCCCAAGGATATTGTCGGAAGTGATATCGTAAAAAAAACAGTGTCAGTACCGTTTGTCAGGGGTTATTCAACCACAGGGTTGTTATGCAAGATAGGCTGCAAAGGGCGATAGACGCTAATCTGAACCGTTGCCGCGAGGCGCTGCGGGTTTGCGAGGATATAACAAGATTTGTTTTAGACGATAAAGCGTTGACAAAATCGTTAAAAAATATCAGGCACAAGATAAGCGATGTTTTTTCAAGCAGCGTTATTAAATCAAGAAGCGTAAGAACCGACATCGGCAAAAAAAGTTCGTTTGATAAAAGCCGGCCTAAAAATTTGAAACAGCTTTTTTACAACAATATCCACCGCGCGGAAGAGTCAATGAGATCTCTTGAAGAGTTTTTCAAGCTGGCCGCGCCCGGTTCGGCCTCCGGTTTTAAAGGGTTGAGATTCAAAATATATTTCATAGAAAAGAAGGCTATGAAAAAAATTCAAAATATATGATTCCCGCAGATATTATAAGTCAAATCGCAAAAGACGAATCAGTTGGCCAGGCATATCTTTTAAAACATATAGCCTCAGGCGAGATCGTCGTTCCCCTGAACAATGCTAAATACGGCAAAAATATCAAGGCCTGCGCAATAGGTAGCGGTTTGCGGACAAAAGTCAATGCCAATCTCGGCACTTCAAGCGGCCATTCAAGCATAAATGATGAAATAGAAAAATTGCGCGTTGCCGTAGAAGCCGGGGCTGATACGGTTATGGATTTATCAACAGGCGGCGATATAGCGCGCACAAGGCAGGAAATCGTAGAAAATTCAATTGTGCCTGTCGGCACAGTGCCAATATACGAGGCAGCCGTAGCGGCTTACAAAAAGCACGGCGCAGTAACCAAAATGACAGGCGATGATATATTTAAGGCGCTTATTAATCAGGCTAAGGATGGCGTGGATTTTTTTACAGTGCACTGCGGTATTACGAAAGAGTCGCTTGAGAGATTGATTAAGCAGGACCGGCTTATAGATATCGTATCAAGAGGCGGGGCGTTTCTTGCCGAGTGGATAAAAAAGAATAAAAAAGAGAATCCTTTATATGAGGATTTTGACGAGGTTTTAAATATAGCAAAGAAATATGATATTACGCTTAGTTTAGGCGATGGCATGCGGCCGGGCACAATAGTTGATGCCACTGACAGGCCGCAGGTGCAGGAATTGATTCTTTTAGGCGAGCTTGCCATGCGCGCATATGAAGCGGGCGTGCAGGTTATTATTGAAGGGCCGGGGCATGTGCCTTTAAATCAGATAGAGACAAATATGATCCTGCAGAAACGCCTGTGTAATAACAGGCCGTTTTATGTTTTAGGGCCCCTGGTTACAGATGTGGCGCCGGGATACGACCATATAACATCCGCGATAGGCGGGGCAATAGCAGCGGCATCTGGCGCGGATTTTTTGTGTTATGTTACGCCTTCAGAACATTTAGGCCTTCCTAACCTGGAAGATGTTTATGATGGAGTCATTGCTTCACGTATAGCCGCGCACGCAGCGGATATAGCAAAAGGCGTAAAAGGCGCCGTTGACTGGGATAGAAAAATCTCCGAGGCCAGAAAGAAAAGGGATTGGGCCTTGCAGGAAAAATTATCCATTGCCCCCAAGCGTTTCGCAAAGATAAGAAAAAAGACAAATCAGGCGGCAAAAGATAATTGCACCATGTGCGGCGAGTTTTGCTCAATGAAGGTGGCTGAAGGTTAAAAAATGTCAATTTTAGTAGTTGGTTCGGTAGCGCTTGATACAATTAAAACAGCTTTTTCTGAAAAAATAGACTGCCTGGGCGGCTCGGCTGTATTTTTCTCCATAAGCGCAAGTTATTTTGCGCCGGTTAATATGGTTGCCGTAGTCGGAGAAGATTTTCCGAAGAATCATGTTTCTTTTTTAAAAAGCAGGAAAAATATCAATATCTCCGGTTTGGAGATAAAAGAATCCGGCAAGACATTTCGCTGGAAGGCAAGCTATGCCTGCGATATAAATAATCCGCAAACCCTTGATACCCAGCTTAACGTGTTTGCGGAATTTAATCCTAAAATACCGGAAGGTTACAGCCGCTCAACTCATTTGTTTCTGGCTAATATAGACCCTGATTTGCAATACCGCGTTTTAAGCCAGATACAAAGGCCCAGGGTTATTGCCTGCGACTCCATGAATTACTGGATCAAGACAAAAAAGCCGTCCCTGGAGAAGCTGCTTAAAAATGTTGACATATATTTTGTTAATGATTCAGAGGCCAAACTTTTAGCCCAGACAGGCAACCTTATGAAGGCCGCAAAAGATATAATAAAGATGGGGCCTGAAATTGTTGTGATAAAAAAAGGCGAGCACGGTGTTTTGTTTGTGTCCAAGTCGCATCCGTCCTTTATGATACCGGCGTACCTTTTAGAGAATGTTATCGATCCTACCGGCGCAGGCGATACTTTTGCCGGAGGGTTTATGGGGTATTTGTCCAATCAGGCCAGGTTAAACAGCAGCTCGCTCAGAAAGGCCGCTGTTTACGGCACTATAATGGCTTCGTTTGCCGTTGAATCATTCAGCGTCGAGCGCCTGGGGAGCCTCAAGAAGAGCGATATAGAAAAACGGTATAAAGAGTTTATTAAATTAACGCGGGTGTAATTCAATGGTAGAATATCAGCTTCCTCCCGCACAATGCATTGCGGGATCAAATTCGCAGACGGCCTTCGGCCTACAACTTACGTCGTTGATACTCCGTAAGTTGTCTGCTCATTTGACAAGCTTTCGCGAGCGTAATTCAGTGGTAGAATGACAGCTTCCCAAGCTGTATATGGGGGTTCGATTCCCCTCGCTCGCTCCATTCTGCTTCGCCCCTAGCTTGGAGAAATAGCGGTGGGGCTTCGCAGGAATTAGGCGAAGCAGAATGTTTCTACGAAGCCCATACCAGCAATAACGTTGAGTAGGGCGAAGTAGAACAAAAAAGGATACATGAAAAAGAATTACCTATTATTTTTAGCCATATTCATTCTCGCCGGCTGCGCGACAACAGGCGGCAGGGATATTTATAAACCTATCCCAAGGCCTAATATGCCCGGGTTGTATCATAAGGTTGACAAAGGCCAGACATTATGGCGCATATCAAAGTTTTATAATGTCCCCATCGAGGACATAGTAAAGATAAACAGGATCCCTGACGCGGCCCAGATAAGTTCGGGACAAATGCTTTTTATACCCAATGCGAATGTTGTAAAGCCGGTAGAAATCTCGCAGGTTGATTTTATATGGCCTGTAAAGGGCAAGACCATATCTTTCTTTGGTTCAAAAAAAGACAGCCTGCTTAATAAAGGCATTGATATATGCGCGATAGAAGGCGCTGATGTCCTGGTTTCGCGTTCGGGAAAGGTTGTATTTTGCGATTCAAAATTAAAAGGCTGGGGCCATACCGTGATAATTGATCATCTTGACGGTTTCTCAACGCTTTATGCCCAGAATTCATCTGTGTTGGTGAAAACCGGTGAATCTGTAAATCAGGGCCAGGCAATAGCAAAGGCAGGTTCATCCGGCAGGGCTGACAGGACATGCCTTCATTTCGAGATAAGAAAGGGCGATAAGCCCCAAAATCCATTTTATTATTTACCGCGTTAAAGTGAAATATGCTTACAAGGCTTAAAGAAAAAAACCTGTTAATAGAGCGCCTAAAGGCTTTTAACTCAGGCTTCAGGCAGAATGTCGCTGTTTTAGGCAAGCCTTTTATAGGAAAGACATTTCTTATAAGGGATTTACTTAAGGATATTTATTCTGAAAATATAGCGTATGTATACGTTGAAGCCAGGCACGAGCCCCTGGGGCTTTTCGCGCACCGCTTTATCGGGTCTTTATTATACCGGTACCTGGTTTTAAAGAATGTAAAACCGCAGAAAGATGATTTAGTCCTGCTTATAAAAGATTCAAGGCGCCGCCTTCCAAAGACAGCAGAGGCGATAGAAAAAATAGAACGTAATATAAATAAAAAGAATTATGACGCGGCCTATGAGCTTTTACTGGATCTGCCGGAGATCTTTTATTCGGATTCAGGCATACGCTGCGCGGTTATACTAGAGGAATTCGATCAGTTAAGCGAATACAAGGTATCAAGCCCGTTTTCAGCGCTGGGAAAGAAGATAATGGCGCAGCGCAACACATTTTATATCGTTACATCCTCATCTCCAAGGCAGGCAAGGTTTATATTGTCTGAAAAGCTCCAATTGTTGTTCGGTAATTTTGAGACGGTTAATCTTGAGGAATTTAATTTTTCAGACAGCAGGGAATTTATCCTCTCAAAGCTGGAAGGTTTTGATATATCGGATCAATACACGAGTTTAATCATTAATTTTACAGACGGCCACCCACTTTATCTGAGGGTTATCTGCGAAAAGGTCAGGTCTCTTTTGGATGCCCAGAAAAAGACAAGGGTTACAGCGGCTATTTTGGAGGCCGCGCTGGACGAGGCGTTGTTTAATCCGTCAGGGGAGCTTTATCAGCATTTTATTAATATTGTAAACACACATTGCGCGAATAAAAACGGGGTTGACGTGTTGTCTATGCTTACGCTTATTTCGCAGCATAAGGGCAGGATGAAGCAGCTTTCGCAGTCTTTGGCCGGCTCAGCTAAAAGCATAAAATCAGCTGTTTCTGATATGCAGGCGGCAGGGCTTGTTGAAAAGATAGGCGTTTTTAATAAAATAGATGACAGCGCCTTCCGTTTCTGGCTCAAGAGCGTTTATTATAAAAGAAGGATGGATTTTACAGCGGACCCCCTGCACACCAGGAAAGTGTTTATGCATAATCTCAAAAAGGCATCCCTTGATTTTATGCGTTCCTGCAAGGATGACCTGTATGAAAAAACAGTCGATCTTTTTAAGGCATTCAGAGACGATTTAGTGGATTTGGAAAATAAAAAGTATATACTGCCCAGATTCAGCGAGGTCTCAACAAGGGTTATAGGCGAAAACGGCCCTTATATTATAAGCCATTCAAAAGGGAAAAACTGGATATGCCAGATAAGGGAGCGCGAGGTCACGGATAAGCACGTGGCTGATTTTTTAAAAGACGCAAAGGCCTCAAAATTCAGATTTCACAGAAAAATACTTATAGTTACCGAAGGAATGGATGACAATGCGAAGTTGATGGCCAAGTCCTCAGGCGTGTGGATATGGAACCTGAAAACATTTAATCTTTTGCTGGATCTATACGGAAAATATAAATTGGTGAGGTTGTAATATTATGCAGATACCGGTGTTGTTGATAGAAGCGGATACATTACCCGAGGCATGGGAAAAATCTGTAGTTGCCGTGTGGCAAAAGGGCATACCGATACAGACAGAATATGATAAGCCGGGTGATGCGGCCAGCAAGGATTGCACCATGGTTATGGTTGTCAAGGATCCGATGAAAGAGCCGCGTATACACAGGGCGTTTCCCGGCGGATTGGAAGACCTGGAGGTTTACCGGCAGGAAGTGGTTGACGGCGTGCATGACCACTGGATTAATCCTGAAGAGGGAAAATGGACTTATACATACCACAAGAGATTTTTTGCCTTTGAGGCCTCAGGTAAAGTCGTTGACCAGGTTAATTATATTGTTGATAAATTGGCGGCTACGCCGCATTCAAGAAGGGCCCAGGCCATTACATGGAACCCTGCGGAGGATTGTTTTACGGATGATCCGCCGTGCCTTCAGCGTTTATGGTGCAGGGTGGTTGATGATTCATCAGGCGGCTGGGTTTTAAATATGAACACTCACTGGCGCTCAAGAGACGCCTACAAGGCGGCATTTATGAATATATTCGCCCTTACGGATTTACAGAGGTCCATTGCAGAGAGGATTTCAGCTATCGCTAAAAGGCCTGTGTCAATAGGCAGGTATGTTGATATAACAGACAGTTTTCATATATACGGCTCATACCACAATGAATTTCAGAATTTTCTTAACCTGATTTCAAAAAGAGAATTTAAGGATAGGACATGGACCAGTGATTTTGCGAAGGCATTTTTTGAGGATGCCAAAAATAAACTACTTAGCGAGAACCGATAATGAAAAACAAATCAGCAAGTTTTGCGTTTTGTGAAAAAGATACGCTTGGCCGCGCCTGGCGCGAAAAAGAACATCCTTACAGGTCCTGTTATCAGAGAGACCGCGACAGGATAGTTCATAGCACTGCATTCAGGCGTCTGGAATACAAAACGCAGGTTTTTGTCAATCACGAAGGCGATTATTACCGCACGCGCCTTACCCATACACTTGAGGTGGCACAGATCGCCCGTTCAATAGCAAGGGCGCTTGGCATTAACGAAGACCTAACTGAGGCGATTGCGCTTGCGCATGATTTGGGGCATACGCCATTCGGGCATTCCGGAGAGGATACGCTAAGAGAGTTGATGAGGTCCCATGGCGGATTTGACCATAATGTCCATGGGTTGCGCGTGGTTGATGTGCTTGAAGAGCGCTATCCTGAATTTAAGGGGCTTAATCTTTCGTGGGAGGTAAGAGAGGGCATAGCCAAACATTCTACATCATATGATAAGCCCTCGAGATTAAAAGAGTTTAATCCCGGTTCTTCTCCTACGCTTGAGGCGCAGGTGGTTGATGTGGCAGATGAGATAGCCTATGATAATCATGATTTAGATGATGGGCTTACCAGCGGGTTTATCAAAGATAAGGATTTAAAATGCGTGGAACTCTGGAATGATATAGATTTAAACATAACAAAAAAATATCCGGGTATAAGCGATTATATGCGTAGATTTCAGATTATAAGGCATCTTATAAACCTGCAGGTAACGGACCTGATAACAGAATCTGAAAAAAACATAAAAGACAAAAAGATAAAAACTGTGCTAGACGTAAGGCGCTTAAAAACACGGCTTGTCTGTTTTAGCAGGAATATGCAGGAGAAAAGAAGGCCTTTGCGCGAATTTTTAAAAGAGCGGCTTTACCAGCATTACAAGGTAGCGCGCATGTCAAACAAAGCCCGGATGTTTATAAATGAACTTTTCGCGGTATATGTCTCAAGGCCGGGGCAGTTGCCGCCGTATTTTCGCAACCGCATAAAAGCCGACGGAAAACACAGGGTTATATGCGATTATATAGCTGGTATGACCGACAGGTATGCGCAGGACGAATATAAAAAATTATTTCAACCTTACGAGAGGGTGTAGATGAAAGATAAATACACAGAGGAATTTTTAAGAAGGCTTTCTGCCAATATCAATCTCAAAAAACAGGAACAGGTTTTTGAGTCCATGTTAGGCCCTGCTACATGGCAGATTCAGCCGGTAAAGGGCGAATCAAAGGACAAGCCTGTCGAGAGATTTAGCAATGAGTCAGGTCATGGTTTCTCCATGCCGTTAAAGCAAGGCAATCAGCTCTATGGGGCTATTATTGCGCTAGGTTTTAAATACCCTGTTACTGATGAGCTTATGCGCCTATTTGCGGTTTTTACGGAAACCTTGATGAGGGA
Source organism: Candidatus Omnitrophica bacterium CG_4_8_14_3_um_filter_43_15 (assembly GCA_002783585.1). Lineage (GTDB taxonomy): Bacteria > Omnitrophota > Gorgyraeia > Taenaricolales > Taenaricolaceae > Taenaricola > Taenaricola geysiri. Next base: position 25,366 of record PFHB01000032.1, on the reverse strand, counting down.
AGTTCAGAAAGAGATGGAACTTACCAAACTTTATGATACTATAAGGCCGCGCGCCATAGCGCTTTCAACAATACATACTGTTCACAGGCTGATAAGTTCAACCCTTGACCTTGATGAGCTTATGCCAAGGATTGCCAGGCTTTGCCTGCAGGTTATGCGCGCAGAGGTGTGCGATATATTTTTGATAGAGCCGGGCAAAAAGAAAAAATTTGTCTTTCAGACATCCGTAAATGTAAATAAGGATTCTCAGAAACATAAAGTTAAGGTTAAATTAAATGGTATATTGGCTCACATAGCAAAAACAGGCGCCTCTAGGCTTACGCCAAAAAGGCTTTTAGTGCCTTTAATCGATGAGGATGTCATAGGAATTATAGGCATAAGAAACAAGATGGGAGATAAGCCGTTTAACGAATTCGACAAGGAGATACTTACGACATTTGCCGAACAGGCGGTAATCGCCATAAGAAATGCCCAATTGTATGAGGAGCAGGAAAAACTTACCATCGGCAGCATAAAGGCGTTGGCGGCGATATTGGATACAAGGCCTAATAGCATACAGACCCATTCTGCAATGTTTGTAAAGCTTGTTGTTGAAGTAGCCAAGGAATTAAATGTTACTGCCCAGGAATTAAGGGTTTTAAAATACGCGTCTTTATTGCACGATGCCGGCAAGGTTATGATACCGGATGAGATACTGAAAAAACAAAAAAGGCTTACAGGCGAGGAATTCAGGATTATAAAGAAACATCCGATAAAAGGCGTTCAGATAGTAAAGCCGATAGAAGTATTAAAACCCGTAATACCTATCATCCTGTATCACCATGAACGATTTGACGGTACCGGCTATCCCAAGGGTTTAAAAGGCAGCCAGATACCTCTTGGTTCAAGGATAATGTCTGTTGTTGACGCTTTTGTGGCCATGGTTTCAAAGCAGCCGTACAGGGAATGCCTTAACTGCGACGAGTCACTTTTTGAGATTAAAAAATATAGCGGCACGCAGTTTGACCCTGAGATAGTTGATATATTCTGCCGTGTAATCGCCAAATCAAATATAAAATCTCTTTTAAAGGCGAAATAATAGATGAAGATAAAAGAATTAATAAAATCGGATGCAAGGAAGAAAGTAGTGCATTTTTTTAATGCCAATCCGTCCAGTATCGATACGCTTAAAGGTATTACTACATGGACAGGCCTTGACAGCGCCTCTGCGATAAAGGCGCTGGAAGAATTGGTCAAGGCAGGCATATTAATTCCTCACAGGGTAAGCTCCACTGTGGGCTATGCTTATGCGCCGCCTAAAAAAATCGCTCGCGATATAAAAAAGTATTTTCAGGCGCACAGCCAAAAGGTGTAATTTTTATGGTTTACGAAAACACAGAAAAACAGAAAGAATTGTTTGAAGAATTTCAACCCGGCAAAAAGGGCTTTGATTTTTTAAAGGGCAACAACAATCTTGTGCAGAATAAAATTTTTATGCTGCGTTTTTCTGTCGAGAAACTGATTTTTATATCGATAGCCATGGTGGTTTTGGTCGTGATTGTGTTTTGCATTGGCGTTGAACGCGGAAAAAATAAGGCGCGCCCTGTTTTGCCTGCGCAGGTTATGCAGAACGCCGAACCAGCAGATATTTCTGCGCCGGTAACTAACATAAACCTGGGGACACCTCTTAAAGGAGTGTCCACATTGGGAAAAGGCGCGGTATATAAGATTCACCTGGCCACATATGTAGGTAAAGAATCAGCCCATAGGCAGATGCTGAAAGTAAAAGAATCGGGATTCCCGGCCTATATAAAAGCAAGCGGCAAGTTTTTTTTGTTATGCATTGGCGATTATCCTGACAGGCAGCAGGCAGAAGGTGTACTTGCGCAGGTAAGGAAGAAGTACAAGGATTGTTACATCAAAACAACAAAGAAATAAGGAAGTCCCTCGCCGTTTGTGGGGACACACCTTAAAGGTGTGTCCCCACAGCATGCGGCTCGGGACAAATTTTACTACCCCTAAGTGCGGGTAAAATTTGGAGGAAAACAATATGACGATGCACCCGAGTTTAAGGACCGGCAGCGGTAAGAAGGGCCATAGGAGCGTTCTAAAAAGGCATGAACGTTTATCCGTGTTGATGGAAAAAGAAAAGTGGGATGAGACAAAATCGATCTTTGGGCTTCCGAAAGTAAAGACGCTTAAGGTTAAGGTAAAGAAGGAAAAGGTTGCAGCGCCCGAGGCTGAGGCAGGAGCAGTTGAGGCAGGGATAGCGCCTCAGGCAGGAGCAGCAGCACCTAAAGCAGGGGCAGCGCCTCAGGCGTCCAAGGCAGCGGCGCCGGCAGCGAAGAAAGAGGATAAGAAAAAGTAAAATGAAAAAACATGTTGCAGTTTTAATATTGGGCTTGCTGTTTTTGTTATCAGCGGCTTCTATTTTTGCCGAAGATGACGCGTCTGTTCAAGAATTTCCTTTTACAGGCAAGGCCAAAGTCGATAATGTTAACATAAGGGCAGGGGCTGACAAGAATTTTGATGTGCTGTCAAAGCTTAACAGCGACGATATACTGTCTGTTGTAGGCAAATCTTATGATTGGTACAAGGTTGTTTTGCCGGAATCAGCCCATTGTTATGTTGCTAAAAACTATATAGAAAAAGACGAGTCAGGTAAATATACCTGCAAGGTATCCAATCTTAACATAAGGTCCAAGCCTAACGCTGGCGCTTCCATACTCGGGCAAGCCAATAAGGGCGATATTGTTGCGGTTGTTGCGGATGATGCCGACGGATGGTATGAAATACTTCCTCCCGAAGGCGCTTATGGATGGGTGTATTCAAGCCTCCTGGAAAAAGTAATTATTGAGCAAAAATCTCAAGTAGAACCCGAAGAAGAATCTAAACCTGAAATTAAAAAGAAGGCCCCAAAACGCAAGAAAGGCTTTTTATGGTGGTAAGCTTTGATGATTTTAAAAAACTTGATTTAAGGACAGCGAAGGTTTTAAAGGTAGATGACCATCCGAATGCGGACAAACTTTATCTGGTTACGCTTGATCTTGGCAGGGATGAAACCGGTAAAACAATAGAGAAAACCGTTGTTGCCGGCATAAAACAGCATTACGCGAAAGAGGAAATCCTAGGCAAGACAGTGGTCATTGTAAACAATCTTGAGCCTGCTGTTATAAGAGGCGTGGTATCCGAGGGCATGATACTGGCCGCTTCTGATACAGATAAAAAAATCCTGACAGTATTAACTACAGACAAGCCTATTGACCCGGCAAGCAAGGTATCTTAAATGCTTCTTTATTTGTTAATATCCATACCTTTTTTTCTCCTGGCGCTAGTTATTCATGAATACGCGCACGGATGGGTAGCTAATAAACTGGGGGATTCCACTGCAAGGCATTCAGGCAGGCTTACATTTAATCCGATGGCTCACATAGACCCTGTAGGCACGGTAATATTGCCTTTATTTCTTTTGTTGTTGCATTCTCCGGTTGTTTTCGGATGGGCAAAGCCTGTGCCGGTAAATTTTTCCCGTCTTAAGAATCCAAAAGAAGATATGTTTTGGGTGGCCATTGCCGGGCCGGGCGCTAATTTTATCGCGGCGCTGTTTTTCGCTTTATTGATTAAAATTCCTTTTGTAGCAGGAATCGGTATTTTAAGGCTTATATTTACTCAGCTTCTTGTTATGAATGTGGCGCTTGCGGTTTTTAATCTTCTGCCTGTGCCGCCTTTGGACGGCTCTAGGATTATGTTCAGCGTATTGCCTAACAACCTGGCGTACCGCTATATAAAATTGGAACCGTATGGAATGTTTATTCTTATAGCTCTTTTATGGCTGGGTATAATGAACAGCGTTATCTGGCCGGTAATATCGGTTTTGATTAAAATTCTGGGGGTCAGTTTATGAAAAACAACATAAAAAATATAACGCTTGATTTGGGCGCAAGGAGCTACGATATTGCGATAGGGTACAAGATTATAGATATTCTGGGGCCTATGCTTGAACGCCTGAATATAGGCCAGGACGCGGTTATAATCACAAATAATACTATACATCATTTACACGGAGCCCATTTAAACAGCGTCTTAAGCAGGTACGGGTATAGCAGCAGGTTTATACTTGTGGCAGATTCGGAGAAAAGTAAATCGTACAAGGTGTGCCTTGATGTGATACAGAAGATAGCCGCCTTTGATATGAACAAAAAGATTTTTATAATCGCCTTAGGCGGCGGGGTAATAGGGGACTTAGCCGGATTTATAGCGTCTATTTATAAGCGCGGCATAGCGTATGTGCAGGTGCCTACTACTTTTTTATCCCAGGTTGATTCTTCTATAGGTGGAAAAACAGGAATAGACCTTGCAGTGGGTAAAAATTTGGTTGGTTCTGTTTATCAGCCGAGGCTTGTGGTTTCCGACATATCTTTCTTAAGGACTTTATCGTTAAAGCAGATCAGAAACGGCCTTGCTGAAGTTGTTAAATACGGCATAATAAAAGACCCCGCGCTTTTTTATTACGTGGAAAAGAATTGCAAAGATATATTAAAACTCAGCATAGAGTGCATGCAAAAAATAGTTTGCGACTGCAGCCGGATAAAGGCTCAGGTGGTAAAAATCGATGAGTTTGACAAGACGGGTAAAAGAGCGGTGCTGAACTTAGGCCACACAATAGGCCATGCCATAGAGGCGGCAGCCGGTTTTACAAAGGACTATTCTCACGGCGAGGCCGTTGCCATCGGTATTGCCTGCGCCTGCGACATTTCAGTTAAGCTTAAACTTTTAAGCCGGAAGGACGCAAAGCGCATAGAAGCTTTACTTAAAAATATAGGCCTGCCTGTTTATTGTCATGGCGTTAAGCTGCATGATATAATTCAGGCGCAGTCGCATGACAAAAAGTTCATTCACGGCAAGAACAGGTTTGTATTGCCAGTTAAAATAGGCGCTACTGTGATTAAAGAAGATATATCGATAAAGCTTATTGAAGACGCGTTGAAGCGAAGGGTTAAGTAATGCTAAGAATTGACAGGCACAGGCAGAATAAACTCAGGTTTTTTGAGAAGGCTATAAAGTATCGATTCAGAAACAGACATTTGTTGGATTTGGCCCTTACGCATAAGTCTTACGCATTTGAGCAGCCGTCTAAACATAAGGTTGAGTGGAACGAACGTCTTGAATTCTTCGGTGATTCTGTCCTGGGGATTGTTGTCAGCGAATACCTGTACAAGAAATTTAAAACCGCGCAAGAGGGCGAGCTCAGCAAGCTCAAGGCTCATTTGGTGTGCACGGATACGCTGGTTAAAAATGCCGCAATACTTAAAGTGGGCGATTTTCTTTTGTTGGGCAGGGGCGAGGAAAGGGGCGCGGGCAGGAGCCAGGTTTCAAATTTAAGCGGCGCTTTGGAAGCAATTATAGGCGCGGTGTACTTAGACAGGGGAATAAAGGCCGCGGAGAGATTTATTTTAAACGCGCTTAAATCGGACCTGTTTGATGTCAGCAAAAAGGACCGGCCCAACAGGGATTTTAAGTCTTTACTTCAGGAGCGCTGCCTGAAGAAATTCGGGCAGATTCCAAGGTATGAGATAATATCTCAGGAAGGCCCGGAACACAAAAAAGAATTTGTGGTGGACGTAAAGATATGCAATCATGTATACGGTAGAGGCTGGGGCCTTAATAAAAAAAATGCGCAGCAGATGGCCGCAAGGGAAGCGCTTGACAAAAATAACAACTGGGAGTAATATCAATACAAAGGAGAGTATATGCCGATAAGAGAATTTCAGGAAAAAGACGCGCCGTATGTTAAGGAACTGGTTAACTCCATACTTTTCAAGGAATTCCCTTTTTCAAGCAAGGCCTATCAGATAGACGATATAGACAGTATATCAAAGGCGTATAACGGCCAGCGTGACATATTTTACGTAATGGAAGAATCCGGCAAGATTGTCGGTACTGCCGGTATCAAGGAAGACACCAAACAGGTAGCTCTTTTAAGAAGAGTTTATGTGAATTCTGCATTACGCGGCAAGGGCATCGGGTCCTCGCTTATGAATACAGCGATTGATTTTTGCAGGCAGCGCGGTTATCGTCAGGTTGTTTTTCGTTCAACCAGCCAGATGCAGGGCGCTATAAACCTGTGCCTCAGGAAAGGTTTTAAGGAAGACGAGAGGCTGAACCTCGGAGATATACAGATAATAAAGTTTGTTTTGAAAATATAAAATAAAGGAGTTATGCTTAGAAAAGGCCTGACAGAAAAAGAAAAAGTTTTAAAGCGCTTGACCGAAAGAGAGATAAAAGAACAGCTTTACGGTTTTAATGCCAGGCCTTATGTTGCAGCGCCCAGGGCCGAAGAGCCCGAAAAACCTAAAGCAGTAAAACAGGAGCAGCCAAAGCCGAAAATTGAAAAGAAAATAAAACCCATAAAGGTAAAACCGGATTTTGTTATACAGCTGGCCATGTTTGTTATTTTTCTGGTTTTGATATGGTTTTCCGTAAGGCAGATAATAAAAGTTGTGGCTTCCGGCAACGCGCGCGCTAAGTACGAATCAGTTCAAAAAGCGAAACAGAAGCCCGCGGCAAAAACAAAAATAAATAAAAGGAGATAATTAAAATGGTGTGGAATGGTATGGATAGGCGTAAATTCCCGCGCGCCAACTACAAATGTTTCGTCACGATAAGAAGAAAAGACGGCATTCAGACATTTACCACGCAGACTGAAAATATAGGCGCAGGCGGCATATGTGTTATTTTGCCGGAGAGGCTTGATATTTTTTCGAACACGGATTTGATTATTACCTTAATAGACGGCGGGCCGCCATTAAAAAGCGCCGGAAGCGTTGTATGGACGGTTAAAAGCTCTGATCCTAAAAAGGCGAAGGTCAATTATTATGACACGGGGATAGAGTTTGTTGACCTTACAAAACAGCAGGCAGAGTTGATTGAAAAGATAGTTAAGGATTTGATTGCCCTTGAAAACGGCAAATGATTTTATTTGTGTTGACATGAAGTTCTTGTTGAGATATAATATGCAATATAGTCCCTCGTAACTAAACGAGATAACAGGTTACTCGGGACAAATTTTGCCGAACACGGCATCCCGTGAACGGGACTAAACGTGATAGGTAGAAAATTCGGAGGTTTAAAAATGAAAAAATACATTATAGCTACTACGGCTGTTTTTGTTATATTTACGCTTGCGTTAGTATTTGCTGCGCCGTGTTTTGCGCAGGGCGATGTAATAGAAAAAATGGGCAGAAAGCTTGGGCGCGGTATTGTAAATATGGCGACAGGCTGGATTGAGATTCCGAAGACGATATATGATGTAAGCGTGGAAACAAATCCTTTTACAGGGGTCACATACGGCGCGCTTAAAGGCGCCGGGATGACTGTTGTAAGGACAGGCGCGGGAGTTTATGATGTAGTGACTTTCTTGTTTCCTGCGCCGGCGGATTATATGCCCATTCTTGACCCCGAGTTTGTACTGTCAAGATAATTCAAAGACAGGTTTGCAAGGTTTAAGGTTATAAAGCGGGACACTGTAAAAAGTGCTCCGCTTTTTATTTTTTAATATTGACAATAGTTTCAAATCAGGCTAAAATAGGCACGATATGTCAAAAAAGAAGGTATTAAAACCGTACGAAGCGCTATACCCGGTGCCTGTTGTATTGGTTTCCTGCATAGGCATAGACGCTAAGCCTAATATTATAACAATAGCGTGGGCAGGCGTTATATGTTCATCCCCGCCAACTTTAAGCATATCTATCAGGCCTTCGCGTTATTCACATAAACTTATCAAAGAGTCAACGGATTTTGTCGTTAATATACCGGACGAAAAATACCTGGTGGAAACGGATTTTTGCGGTATAGTATCCGGCAGGGATACGGATAAATTCAAGGCCTGTAATTTTACCGCAGTCAAAGCCTCAAAAGTCAAAAGCCCTTTAATTGCCGAATGCCCGGTTAATATAGAGTGCAGGTTAAAAGGCGTTATTTCTCTTGGCGCGCATGATATGTTTATTGGCGAGGTTGTGGCGGTTAATGCCGATAGCGGCGTATTAAACAGTTTTGGAGCGGTTGATTATTCAAGGGTATCGCCCGTAGTTTATAATCAAAGGCAATATTGGTCTTTAAATAAAAGGATAGGAGAATACGGTTTTTCAAGAAAGATAAAAAAAATATGAAAATAGCCAGGTTTAAAAAAGACGATCAGGTAAATTACGGCGTTGTTGAAGAAAATAAGATTCATCAGGTTTCCGGTTCCGTATTCGGTGAATTCAAAAAAACAGACAAGGTTTTTGATATGAATTCGGTTAAACTGCTTTCGCCTGTAGAGCCGTCAAAGATAATAGCAGTGGGGCTTAATTATAAAGATCATGCAAGAGAATTAAATCTTCCGATTCCGCAGGAGCCGATAATTTTTTTAAAACCACCCACGAGCGTAATAGCCGACAATGAATCAATTGTTTATCCTCCGAGAGTGGGCCAGATTGACTATGAGGCAGAACTTGGCATTGTAATAAAAAAGAAGGCGAAGAATATTCCTGAAAAAAAGATTAAAGATTATATATTGGGCTATACATGCGTAAACGATGTCACGGCAAGGGACTTGCAGACAAAAGACGGACAGTGGTGCCGTTCAAAATCATTTGACACATTTTGCCCCATAGGGCCGTTTATTGTCAACGGCGGCATCGAAGCGAATAACCTTGATATCAAGCTTTATTTAAACGGCGTATTAAAACAATCCTCAAACACCGGCAATTTTATATTTCGCGTAGAGCAGCTGGTAAGTTTTGCCTCATATGTTATGACGCTTCTGCCGGGGGATATTATTTCTGCCGGCACCCCCAGCGGCGTCGGGCCCATGACTATAGGCGATGAAGTGGTTGTTTGGATAGAAAAGATAGGCAGCCTTACAAATTATGTCGTCGAGTCAGATTAAGCTGTTTGATATTTATAATAAATTATATAAAAGATTCGGTTCGCAAAACTGGTGGCCTGCTGATACGGATTTCGAGGTGGTGATAGGCGCCATACTTACGCAGAACACAGCATGGTCAAATGTAGAAAAGGCCATAGCAAACCTGAAAAAGAAAAGGCTCTTAAGCGCCAAGAAATTGCGCGCGTTAAAACTCGTGCGGCTGGCCGAACTTATAAGGCCGTCAGGTTATTATAATATCAAAACAAAAAGGATAAGGGCCTTTTTGGATTGTTTATTTTCGGATTACAACGGTTCTTTAAAAAAGATGTTTAAATCCGACTTATCCCGTTTAAGGCAGGCGTTGTTGGGTATAAACGGCATAGGCCCTGAGACAGCCGATAGTATCATCTTATACGCGGCCAACAGGCCGGTGTTTGTAGTTGATGCATACACAAGAAGAATATTTTCGCGGCATGATATAATTAAACCCGAGGCAACATATGATCAGATTCAGCGGTTTTTTATGGATAATTTGCCTTTAGATAGAGGCCTTTTTAACGAATACCACGCGCTTATAGTTGAACTTGGAAAAAATATCTGTAAAACGAAACCAAGGTGCGATATATGCCCGATTGCCTGTTTTGTAAAATAGCAAATAAAGAAATACCGGTAAAGCTGGAATACGAAAATGACCAGGTGGTTGCTTTTAACGATATTAATCCGCAGGCGCCTGTGCACATACTCATAATACCAAAGGCGCATATAGAAAAAGTCAGCGATTTTGATTTAAAGCACCGCGATCTTATAACAGAGTTTGTACTTGTTGCCAATGAGATTGCGAAGAAAAAAGGCATACTGAATTCCGGATACAGGATGGTGTTTAATTGCAATAAGGACGCAGGACAGGCGGTATTCCATGTACATTTACATTTATTAGGCGGCAGGCAGATGTCATGGCCTCCGGGATAGGATAAAAATGCAGGGGCAGGAAAAAAGAAAAGATCCGAGACTGAATAAAAGGCTGCCTTTTGAGATAGGCTGTCATTATGTGGTTATAAGCACCCAGACAAAAAACATAAGCTCATCAGGCGCCTACTGTTATGTAGACAGGGCTTTGCCTATTATGTCCAGGGTGAAGATAGCCATGTCTGTGCCTGTGAAAAAAAAGAGCAGGATTTTACCCAAACATATAACATGCGAGGGCGTTGTCTTGCGCTATGACCCTCCGCAAAAAGACGACAATAATAACGGCTGGAACACTGCGGTGATGTTTACCAGGATTTCAAAGGCCAACAAAGCCGTTATAGCCGAATATGTTAAAAACCAGCTTACGAAATTAACCTAAGAGAGGCGGTTTTATGGAGCAGGCAACCAATATACAACCCACTTTATTGTTTTCGGTGCTGTGCGATGATATAAGGCGCGAGGACAACGGTAAATTTATATTGCTTGGGCTTTTTGAAACCATAGGTTCAAGGGTCTTTCCGGCGCATCACCCTACTATATATGTGATGAATTGCTGGTGTAGCGGCCTTGGTTCTTTTAAGCAGAGGACAAGGATACTTGATACCGGTAGCAAGGTCCTTGTGCAGGATGAAGAGACAAGCTTTCAATTAACAAGCCTTAAGGCAAAGCACCGCATCATAGCAAGGTTTAATAATATACTGCTGCAGGCGCCCGGCGAATATTCAGTCGAGGTTTTATCTGACGGCGATCTAAAGGTACGCTATCCCCTGATTGTCGAACAGATTAATCCCGCTAACCAGAGCAGATACAAAATCGGTGGATAAACCTGCCAGTTTTATCTTATGGAAAAAGCAAAAAAATATTGGCGCATAAAGCGCTGGATATTCCTGATAGATATTTTATTAAACGCCGTTCTTTTATTTTTTATTTTATACAGCAGGCTGTCTATAGTTTTCAGGAATAAGGCCATGGGCATGACTTTAAACCCGTTTGGGTATATAGCGCTTTACTTGTTGTGGTTTGGAGCGTTGTCATATATAGTTACCCTGCCATTGGAATATATGGAGAGCTTTGTTGTTGAGCATAGATTTGCGCTCTCGCCGTTGACTTTAGGTAAATGGTTTAAAAGGCACTTTAAGCGCACATTGGTGGGCGCGGCCATAACATTGATAATTACAGAGGCTGTTTATTTTCTTTTAAGAAGGCATCCTGATAACTGGTGGGTTTTGGCAGGCATAGGCTGGGTTTTATTTACCATAATCTTAAGCCGTTTAGCGCCCGTTCTTATAGTGCCGCTATTTTATAAATACAGGCGGCTTGATAACGAGAACCTTAAAAGCAGGATATTTAAACTTGCCGCAAAGGCCGGTACGAATGTAAAAGGCGTTTTCAGGATAAACATGAGCAAGGAGACCAGAAAGGCAAACGCCGCCTTGATAGGTATAGGCAATTCCCGGCGCATTATTATAGGCGATACGCTGCTTGATAATTTTACAGACGATGAAATAGAAGTTGTGCTTGCGCATGAATTAGGGCATCATAAAAAATGGCATATTTGGAAACTTTTTGCTTTTGGCACTGTTGCGACATTTATCGGCCTGTATACGACAAACGCGGTAATGAAGGAGTGCTTGTTGTTTTTCGGTTTTAATGATATATCAGACATAGGCGCGTTTCCGATATTTTGCCTGCTTTTACTTTTATTCAGCGTTCTGCTCATGCCGCTTCAGAATGTTTTTTCAAGGTATCTTGAGAGGCGCGCCGATGTGTTCGCCCTTAAGATGACGCGCATGCCGGATGTTTTTATCGCAACCATGTCAAAGCTCGCAAAACAGAATTTAAGCGATACCACGCCTAATAAGTTTATTGAAGTAATGATGTATACGCATCCGCCGGTTTCAAAGAGGATAAAGATGGCCGAAAAGTTCAAGGTGAAATTTTTATGATAAGGAACCCCGTCATTGCGAGGAGCCCCGAAGGGGCGACGAAGCAATCTCCTTGAAGACGCATAAATGTTAGAAAAGCAAGGATATATTTATATAATGACAAACAAACATAATAATGTTTTATATGTAGGCGTTACCAGCAATTTACAGAAAAGAGTATATGAACATAAACATAAATTAGTGGACGGATTTACCAAGAATTATAACATTGACAAGTTAGTTTACTATGAAGTTTCTGATAATATAGAAAGCGCCATTTTAAGAGAGAAACAGTTTAAAGCAGGATCAAGAAAGAATAAAATGGAATTAATCATAAAGACAAATCCAGATTTTAACGATTTATACGATACATTATAGCAAGGAGATTGCTTCGCCCCGCCTTCGGCGGGGCTCGCAATGACGGATGGTTATTTTATGATATACTGGCTGATAAAATTATTATCGACGTTTATATTCAGGGTATTTTACAATTACAGGGTATATGGTAGCGAGAATATACCCAAGAGCGGGCCCTATATAATTTGCTCTAATCACTGCAGTTTTTTTGACCCGGTTGTAATATGTGACGCAGTGCCGCAAAGGGTTTACTGGGTTGCGCTAAAAGACCTTTATAAGATATTTCCGTTTTCAATAATGCTTAAAATGACAAAATGCATACCTGTAAACGGCGCCATAAAAGAGGTGATTGAGGCGCTAAATGAAAAAAAAGTAATCGGCATATTTATAGAAGGCAGGCGTACGTATACGGGTGAGCTTATGTCAAGAGGCAGGAAAGGCCCTGCTATATTAGCCATGCGTACAGGTTCACCGGTTGTGCCTGCCTGGATAGAAGGTACGTATAAGGCATATCCCAGGCGCGCCAGATTTCCGAGGATACATCCTATACATATACGTTTCGGTAAGCCGATGGTGTTTGCCGTGCATAAGGAAGAAATTATAGAAGAAACTGTTGTCAAGGAAACCACCGATACAATAATGCAGTCAATTGCCGAGTTACGCCAGTAAAATATATTGTATTTTTAACAGGCATAGTATATAATTAGACCATCAGGAGGTAAATAAAATGAAAATGAAAGTAATCGTAATGGTACTTATGATAATTTTCCTGTCAACGGCCGGTTGTTCAATATTTAAGCCTTTTACGCCCGGAAAGGTTATATCAAATCCTTTAGGCACCGACTCTCTTAAGGTTGGCATGACTAAAGACCAGGTTAAAAGCATACTTGGCGATCCGGACAGCGTTAGTTCGCTGCCAAGGACAAAAGATATTTTAAGCACAGCCTGCGAAGAATGGATATACCAGGGCCGTTATACCGATATGCCTCTAAAAACCGATTATTTAGGAAAAACACTTATACTTACCTTTGACGGCGAAAATCTCGTCAGTTATAGAAACGTCAAGTAGACAAGTGGCTAAGCTTGTTCTTGATCCATTTAAATCCGGTTTTGTCGCCATTGTCGGAAAGCCAAACGTAGGCAAATCGACAATCCTTAATTATCTTCTGGGTACAGACCTGGCTATTGTAACATCTAAGCCTGAAACAACAAGAAATAAAATCCTGGGCACGCTTACCTCAAAAAACAGCCAGATCAATTTTATAGATACGCCGGGCATGCATATACCTCATACGCTTTTAGGCAGGCATATGGTAAGGCAGGCAAAAGAGGCCCTTCAGGAAGCGGATATTGTGCTTGCGGTAATAGACGTTACCAAAAGGCTGGATAAAAGCGATTATGCGCTGTTTGACGCTATTAAGGACTCTGCCAGGCCTTCGCTTCTTGTTATAAATAAAATGGACACATCCGGCAAAAAGTTTGCCTTGCCGCTTATCGAAGAATGCGTAAAGACAGGCATATTTAAGGACTATATACCCATATCAGCCAGGACCGGAGACAATACCAAGGCCTTAACCCATAAGATTTTTGAATTATTGTCAGAAGGCCCCAAATTTTTTCCGGATGATTATCTTACCGACAGGCCAAGGGAGTTTTTTATAGCCGAAGCCATAAGAGAACAGGTTTTAAAAAAAACAGAAGAAGAGGTCCCTTATTCTGTGGCAGTGTTTATTGATGAAATAAAAAAGATACCAAAAAAGAACGTTTATCATGTCAGCGCAACCGTGTATATTGAAAGGCCTTCGCAGAAAGCCATAATAATAGGTAAAAGAGGCCAAATGTTAAAGGCAATAGGCGAGGCGGCCCGTATGAATATTGAAAAACAGCTCGGCAAAAAGGTTTTTTTGCAATTATGGGTCAAGGTGCGGGATAATTGGCGCCGCGACCCGAATGCGCTCAAGATGCTGGGTTATACTTGATGATACCTCTTGAGGAGCTTAAAAAAAGAAGGGACAAGGCGTTTGAAGTATTAAAATCCTGCCAGCTTTGTCCGTGGCGCTGTAAAATAGACAGGACTAAGGGCCGGCAGGGCGTTTGTAAGTCCGGCATGGCTGTTAAGGTTTATAGTTTTATGGCGCATCACGGCGAAGAGCCTGCGCTTTCCGGCGAGTTTGGTTCAGGCGCTATTTTTTTCTCTAATTGTCACATGAAATGCGTATATTGCCAGAATTATCGGTTCAGCCAGGCAGGTGAAGGCAAAGAGATTGACAGCAAGCGGCTTTCACAGATGATGCTGGACCTGCAGGCAATGAAATGCCATAATATAAATCTTGTAAGCCCTGCGCATTACCTGCCGCAGGTTCTTGATGCGCTTGTTATGGCAATAGAGAACGGCCTTGTTATACCGGTTGTTTATAATAACGGCGGGTATGAAAATACCGAAACCCTTAAACTGCTTGAAGGCATAATTGATATATATCTTCCTGATATGCGCTATGCTGATAACGCGGTAGCAAAAAAGTATTCAGGCGTGGATAATTATGTTGAGATAAACCGCGCCGCTGTACTTGAAATGTACAGGCAGGTTGGCGCAGGCCGGCTTATAATAAGGCATCTGGTCCTGCCGGGAGGATTGGCCGGCACGCAGGAAATCATGGAGTTTATAGCCCAAAATCTATCAAAGGATGTGCGCATAAGCCTGATGTCACAGTATTATCCTGAATATAAGGCAACAAATTATCCTGTAATAAGCCGCCGTATTTCAAATAAAGAATATCAGGCGGCAATAGATATTATTTTAGCCAACGGTTTTACAAATGGCTGGTTCCAACCCGATGTGTCGGATGATGTGACCCAAAGATTTATAGGGACTAATTTTAAATCAAACGTATAAAATAACGTTAGGGGATTATCATGATAAAACACTGGATGGAGAGAAAGTGGATTGATTATATTATATGCCTGGCAGCGCCGCATATAGCGATTGTGGTAGGGCTTATGTTTCTTGCTACGGGTGAGACAAAGGAGCATCAGCAATTCGGGCTGCGCATATTCCGTCTGTCATTAATCGTTATGGCAGCAGGTTCGTTGATTTATTATATATTTTACACGCCAATGTTTGGGTTAGACTAGGCCCCTCGTCGCTAAACGGGATAGCTGGTGACTCGGGACAAATTTTGCCGAACACGGCATCCCGTGAACGGGACAAATCGAGATAACTGGAAAATTTGGAGGTCAACATGCTGCAAGATAAAATTAATAAAGATTTGATTGATGCAATGAAATCTGGCGATGCTGTCAAGGTTTCTACCCTGCGTATGCTTAATTCTGCTTTCAAAAATATAATTATTGCTAAAAAACTGCAAAAGCTGGAAGACACCGATGTTATTGATGTGATTTCTAAACAGGTCAAACAGCGCGCAGAGAGCATAGATCAGTTTAAGAAAGGCAACAGGCAGGACTTAGTTGACAAAGAAACAAAAGAGCTCGATATATTAAAAACATATTTACCTGAGCAGATGGGTGAAGAAGAGCTTACTAAGCTGGCCCAGGATACTATTAAAGAGGTTGGCGCAACAGGCAAGCAGGATATGGGTAAGGTTATGAAGGCCATTATGCCTAAGGCAAAAGGCCGCTGTGACAGCAAGCTTTTAAGCGAGATTGTGGGTAAATGTCTAAATTAGGGTTTTTTCTTTCATACCTTGATAATGCCCTAAATATATGCTATACTTATAATGGCCGATAAAGGTAAACCGCGGGAAACCGCGGGGCGCAAAGCCGCAGGCCTAAGATGTTTATGGGTGGCATAAGATGCCACAAAGAGCGCCAAGAAATGATGGCGAAACCATGTTGGTGACAAACACGTGAGCGCTGATGTCAAAGATCCCATAAATATGATGGCAGCTGGGTTGCCGGAGCAGAAAGCTTTATCGGCCTTTTCTTTTTTGTATCCCCAAAAGATTTTGGGGATTTTTTTGTAGACAGAATAGTATTGATATGATATTATACAGGCAAAGAGAGAGGAGGGTATTTGTATGATGGGACACGGATCAATAGGGATCGCGGCATTGTTAAGCAGCGCTGCATTAGGTTATTTCGTGTGTACCAAGGCAAACTCCGAAAAGAAGGGTAGCAATCTTAAAGCTGTCGGATTGGCTCTGGGGAGCTTAATAATAATAATAAGCATCCTCGGCAGCCTTTGTATTGTAGTTAAATCCGGAAAATACCCGCTCGTCAATAAATTCAGGTGTTATAAAAATGCTATAACAGGCCAAGGACATCAAGCCCCGGCGGTTTGTCCAAAGCGTTAATTCAGGTGTCTTGAGCAAATGTTTCATGAAGAAAGTATCGAATCAAATAACCCCGCACCTAAAGTGTTTATAACTGCATAGGTGTGGGGTTTTTAATATCTTAAGGAAAGGAGGAACACATAGTGGCAACAGGAACAGTAAAGTGGTTTAGTAACCAGAAAGGCTATGGATTCATCACGACTGATGATGGCAAGGACGTATTTGTCCATTATTCAGCTATTGATGGCGATGGTTTTAAAACCCTTCAGGAAGGTATGAAGGTTCAGTTTGAAATAACCAACGGGCCAAAAGGCGAACAGGCTACAAAAGTTACTAAAGCATAAAAAAGGTAAATAATGCCGCCCTTTTGGGTTTACGCATTTTTGCTTAGCTTGAAAGGGCGGTTTTTTAAACACGATAAATAGAGGAGAGGCCGGTAAAATATGCGTTTAAAAGCACATGTAGCCAGCAGCGCGGTATTCGGTATTATATTATATTTTATATTCAGGTCAATTTCTTTGTCTTTAGCCGCTTTTTTAAGCGGCTTTTTGATTGATTTAGACCATGTGCTTGAGTGTTATATAAATTATGGCAGGAAGTTTAATATATGGAAAACAATAGAAACATGCGAAAGCTTTGAGCTTAAAAAGGCGCATTTGTTCCTGCATTCGTATGAGTTGGTGCTTATCTATTCAGCCCTGGTTTGCTGGCTTGGGCTTGGGCCAATATGGTATGGTGTATCCATAGGCCTGGCTTTTCATATCATTCTGGATGCCGTTTTTAACCAATACCACCCTAACGGCTTGTTTTTCCTGGCAAGGTATATGAGGAAGTTTGAGTATCACAGAATAGTTGATATATCTGCAGCCCAGGCAAAGAAGAAACAGCAAAGTAAAAGAAAATAAGGTTATCCACAGGATTTAATAGAAACGCTGCAACTCATTTAGTTTCAATTAGTTACAGCAATTTTTTACGCCTATTGTAGTTTACATAAGATATATTATAATGGGTTACAATATAGGGTATTTGAACGGTTCGATAAGAATGGGGTCAGGTTTCGAACCTGACCCCATTCTGGCGCATCCTTTTAATTACCTGTATTTAAGCCTTATTCGCCTTCAGCTGCGTTGTTATGGCGTTCCTGATGAACTCTGCGCGCCTGCCCTTATCAAGCTTGTTAAGCGCTTCAATTATATCATGCGGCAGACGCACTGTGACTGACTGGTACCCTATAGGATCCTTATCTTTTTGCGCTGCCTTTATCGGCCTTCCCATGCCTCTCTCCTGGTTTAGTACACCGCTTCAATACTACTTTTGATAAGTTTAGCGTCAAAAAGGCGCAGCTCGTTCTTATCCTCAAGAAAACGTTCCACGTCCCTTTTGGCCTCTTGAAAATCAACCTTTTCTATGCCTTTTAAGAGGAATTCCTTAAGATTACCTTCATCAATAGCCGGATTTGTGCCTTGTGTCTGGGTAATAGCGTTATTCAACAAGATAAGATTCGGTTTCACCTTGTTACCCATATACCAGATAAAATCATAAAAATCCCTGCCCTTGGTATATTTTCTGAAAAAACAGGCGTGTAGCTTAGTGGCAAACATTGATGGCAGGTCAAAGTGAGCCACATTAAAAATATACGCCCGTTGAATAATACGGGTTTGGATGCGCCCGCCCTTAGGAGGATTCGTATCAACTTCCAGTTTAATTGAAAGCTTTTGGCTCTCAAGCGAAGAAAGGCCGATTTCTTTTAAAACTCCGGAAAATTTAAGCATAGCGCTATGAACTGTTCTTTCGTATTTAGGCTTTGATTCTGCCTTTAGGCCTGCCAAGGCAAGAGCTTTAAGTAAATCATCAGTCATCCGGGAAAATGAATAATCCTCTTTTTTCACCAGCGAAAAATCAAGATCCTCGGAAAAACGCTTTACGCCAAAAACCACTCTTAACGCTGTGCCTCCGGTAAAGGAAAAATTATCGAAAAACTTATGCTCATCAAAAATCTTCAGGCAGAGAAGCTGAATAAGCTCCCGGCAACGGTTGAGCTTCTCCTCATCCGGCATACTCTTGGTTAATTGTTGTTTGATAAGTTCAATCATGCTTTTTCTTCCTTGATGAACGCGCAAAATTCGCCGGCAACTGCTTCAAGGCGGCTATTTTTGAAAAGACGCGCCCAGGAGATGATTTTTTTGGGTTTAAGCCCTTCCATATTCTGAAAACGATATGATTCTTTAAAAACCGCTTTGGCCTCGGCCTTAAACTTACGCAGATTAAGGTATAAAAAATCCACCACAGCCTTTTCCGGCTCGGCAATCAGGCACTCAAGGCCGGCTTCATCCTTATAAGAACGATACCCCCTAAATGCATCCGGCTTAACACGCTGATAAATAAATCTGCCGATCGAATTAGTAAAACAGCTGGTTTTTTTGGTACTAACCGAAGTAATATCCGCCACCGCCTCCGGAATAAGGCTATAATAGCCAAGAGCTGATTCCAAACTCACATAAGACGGCCATAAAAGCTGATTGGCCAGAAAAATCCTGCTTGGATTAACCTTCCTGTCCCTCTTGTTCAGCGCGTAGATCCCGCGTTTGAGTTGGATAATAAGCCCCTTCTTTTGCCAACGCGTAAGCTGGTTGCGCATAGCTTGAGAGTCCCGCTCAAACGTCATTACCATCCTGGCCGAAACAAATGGCATCTCCTGGAATTTTTCTTTAAACTCGGTAAAGTTCATACTGTTTCCCTATATAATCAAAAATGATTATTTACAGAAATAAGTATACACTATGTTTTAGGGTTTGTCAAGAGGGTGTGAATTATACGCCCCAGAGGGCTTCGTGGGCAAGTTTGAGGGCTTTCTGCGCTGCTGTTGGGTCATTATTAATATTAATCTTCAAACCATTATCTTTTAAGATGGATCTTAATGTGCCGGGCACTTCTTTTTCAATCTCATTAAGATTTATAATTTTATACCTAATATCCGGGCTTGTGCCATACTGCCAAGGCTTTATTTTAATTGATTCAGCCTGAACGCAGATAAGTTGTACATATGTTTTGGCTCGCCTGTCCATGAGCCCTCTTGAAGTAAATAAGCGTCCTGCGCTTAACCATACGGCATTAAAAGCATCTTCTAAATCATCGGCTTCTATTATATGTTTGCGCAATATTCCTAAAGACTGCAGTTTTTTAACCTCCTCATCGGATGTGGCAAGGAAAAATATATCTTTTTGCTCTTCGTCGCTAACCGCTATAGCAAGGCCTATGCCGGCATGCTCAGCATTCCCCAGCGCCACCTCCGGGGATATGACACATATAATATTTCCTTCCGGACTATGGCGTTCTAATTCGGATGCTTTAAGCATCTCTTTTGCTTCTTGCAGCTTTTTATAGCCAATGCCGCCTGCCGCGGCAACGGTTTGCAGTTTTATGGTAAATGTGGTGCCTACGCCTTGTTTGGTAGATACGTCAATATCCCCTCCGAATTTTAGTGCAAAAAACCGCGCTGTGGCAAGGCCGTTTCCTCTCTGTAATGGCATAGAAGTATCCTCTGTTGAAGTACCTCTTATAAATATACGTTTGGTTTGCGTTTTGGTTTCGGGGTCTAATGCTAATTCCAACATTTCCGGTTTTCTTATACCGCCGGCGTTATCCTCTATCTCTATAAGTATTTGTCCGTCCACCGATTTTAACCTTATTTTAACGAAATGCTTTGCGCCGTCATCTGCGCTTACATACCTTGGAATGTTGGTTATAATGTTACTTAAGATACGCCTTAGCCCGCCGTAACTGGCCCTTACGAAAAATTTGCCTTGCGGTATTTCGATTTCAATATCAATATCTTTATCGGAAAAATCCTTGCCTATTGCAGTAAAATATTTCTCAAGGAATTCCGTTATTTCTATATCTTCAATATTATAATTATCCAGCATCTCAAGCCCTGAATTCGCAAATTCAAGCGCGGCATCGGAAAAATCATGGTCAAACGATTCTTGATAATCGTCAAAAACAGTGCTATTGGCTATTTTTCTTAACCTGTCAGGTTTCTCATTTAAATAATCACAAACAGCGGTATATGCCTGTTTAATTTCTTCTTTTAATGCATTACCGTCATTAATCATCTTTTCCCATTCACCGTATTTACGGCATACATAATATGGCCTGGCCCTATTTTTTTGCATCTCTACTATATCATCCATTAATCCGAATACCCTGTTAAATTCGCCTATTTCAGCGCTGTCAGCACCGTCTTTTAATGTTGTTTTCAGAAAAGCCAGCCAGCCGTAAAGGCTTGTCATCGGCTGCAGGACATCGTGAATAAGGGCGACTATATCCACCACTTCTTTGGGAGGCGCATCCAAAGCGCATTGCGCAAATTCCAATGCTTTTCCTATTGCCTCTTTCTCTCTTTCGTTAATTGTGCCGAAACCGGTTAAACCCATATCTGCAAAATAATTCTGCCACCTGGTACCGGTTTGAATTACCCCTGAAGGCTGTGTAAAAGTTTTGCTCTGCCCAGGATAATTATCCTTCAACCAGTCATTTAATAATGCTATGCCTTCGCTTGAAGACAGATTTAACGTGTTGTAATTAAAATTATTTATATCGGAATTTATTTCAAACAGCTTTCTCATTGCCGATTGAATTGCCTTAGGGGAATTGCCAAGCTCATAGGCTATCATGTCTTCATTCATATAAGAAAAAACTTTTGCGGCTTCGAGCAGTTTTGTCTTTATGTTCTCATTTTCCGCCAACAACACGCATGGCAGGCCTGCGCGCATCGCAAAAAATGCCTGCGCCAGCATATACCGGCTGTCCGATATGGTATCAATATAAAATATGCTTCCGACATTTTGCTCTGTATCGCGCACAGCTTCATTAAAGCCCGATCCTTCATACGCGGCATTAAACTCATCCGCCACTTCTTTTATTCCCACTGCCGCAGCAAGTGTGTAAGTATTATGTTTTGTCCGCGGCAGGCATTCTTTTTCAACCGGAATCTCACCCTCAAACGATATCCACAAACTGCCGTCGGTAAAATTGCCTACGGCATACCTGTATCCGCTAAATTCTTCGGCATTACTTTCGAAATCTTCTATCATCTTATTAAGGGTAATCCAAAGGCCGTAAAAACCAGAATATATATCTGTGCCCTCTGCGCCTTTTGTTTCCCCTGCATATTCACGCAACTGCTGCAGCGTCTCATCGGCATTTGAGGGTTTCACTTTAAATGCTTTATCAAATATATTTGGGTCAATATTGGATAGTTTTTTTGAAGCTACCTTTACGCTTATTAAAAACAAAGAGTTATACAACAATAAATAGTCAGCGACCGGCTCAAAACTTTTTAATACCGAAATTTCTTGTTCTAAAGTAACGCCGGAACCCCCCGAGTCTTTATTTTGCGCCCTTCGTTCAATATCTATGAAAACAGCATATTCCGCATCCGTTCCATTACCATTCTCGATTCTTCCGTCCAATCCAAAATGATAAGGTTTTATTCCTAAAATAAAAGAAGATGCCGATTCCAGCCGTGCATCATCTATGGCCGGCGCGCTTATATCCTTAATAGCAGCGATAACGCTTTTAACATAACATAGGCGCTGTTCAAAGGCATTTAGTTCGGCCTTCCTGTTTTTTGCCATGCGGGCAAGGCCTTCCAATATATCCTGACGGCTCGGGGTAAGGATACCGACAACAGTATCTTCAAGGCGAATTTTACGTATTTCTATAATCAGGCCTCTTGCATTTTTTAGCATATCCTCAAACCCTTCAAAAACAGGGGCACTATCTGCAACAACAAAACCGGAATAATCTTCTTTCGTATTTAGCCTATCCTTAATAGAAAGCACATCTTTTTCAATCATAGCGTCAACTTCAACACGTATATCCTCAGCTGAACATGGAATATTAAGACCATAAGAAGCAATCTCACTCCTCAACAGGCTTACATTTATTTGGCCCTCAATACTGCTATCGCCTGCTGTGCTTTTAATCTCGTTTATTATGGCAATCCTTCTAATCTTGGATTCCAGTGCGGCAGGCCCCCCATTTTTTGCCAAATTAAACCTGTCGGATATTTTCATTTTGCCTTCGCGGCAGCTGCGCAGCGTATCTATAAACTTTTTTAAATCTTCGCAACCGCTATCACCCAGCACATCAAATATGGTTACAGGTAAGACAGAGTGTATGATATATTGTTTCAGTATTAAATATTCTACAGCCGTACGAATAGTGCTGTGAGACACAGGTATGCCTTTTAGCAGCTTCTCTTCAACATCTTCGCTCTCGCGCAAGACGCCGTTATTATCCTTAATTGCCTTTAAAACAGCTGCGCACCACAAATCCCTCAGCTGAGGGCAAAATTCGTCTATCATAAGCAGCTGATTCGGATAATTTTCAAAGTCCTTTGCCGCATTATCAATATCAACGGTATCGCCAGCGCTGTTAGCGTCACCAAACCCTCTTTGGTTGGCAAGTCTCAAAAATTCAGAGGTCATGTTTGTCTGTTTAGATATACGGTTACCTATCGTAACTAAACGTTCATATATTTCTTGAAAAATGTCCATGTCATCATTAGGTATCTCAAGCAAAAGCTCTCTAATAAATAGAATTAAATCAGAACTGCTTGCCTTCTCCAGAAAAGGAACCAACTCAGATAATTCATCCCACCAATCATCCCCTAAAAGCCTTTCTGCCATATCTTTTATATTTTTGTCTGGCACGAAGCCTTCTATTTTTAAAATTACATGAAAAGCGTTGGGATCGCCATACCTGTCTTTTGTATCAGGCTCTATCCTTACGATAGCAATCTCTACGGCGCTACCCTGGTGTATTTCAGGAAAACTGCTGGTATTTAATGTGATACCTTCAAACGCGCCCTCGTCTGTATCTATTTTTACTATTGCCATGCCTTTTGAAGTAATTCGCGTAACAAGGCCTTCTCTCTTTGGCGCATCATGCATACGCACTTTTTCCAGAAACTCTTGCGCAGGATCCGGCACGCACCTTTTTCTGCTTATCTTAATCCTCGGCTTTTCACCTTCAAACGTTGAGTCAGGCAAAACGACAAAATCAAGTTCTGTTCCAGCTACAAGGCCAGCCTCTGTTATATCCTGAATATTATTGGCCGCGGCCCAAGATGCTTCGCTGCTATGGCACATAGCGTCAATCCCGGGCATTAATTCAACGAATATGCCGAAACCTCCTTTTTCAAAAGGAATTATCGTTTTAACAGTTCCTGTTCTTTTTACATTAAGTTTG
This sequence comes from Candidatus Omnitrophica bacterium CG_4_8_14_3_um_filter_43_15, assembly GCA_002783585.1. Taxonomy (GTDB): domain Bacteria; phylum Omnitrophota; class Gorgyraeia; order Taenaricolales; family Taenaricolaceae; genus Taenaricola; species Taenaricola geysiri. The sequence continues at coordinate 1,688 of PFHB01000032.1, read as the reverse complement.
CCTGTCTCTTTTGACGCATTTACTTCAGCTTGAAGCTCAGCAAGAAAACGAGGTTTTTCTCTTTCCTGCACAATATTAAAGGAGACCGGAGGATAAACCTGCATTTTGCCGCCTGCGGTGTATTTTGTCTCAAAAGCTCCGGATTCAGGTATAAATACAACCTTAATCCTACGGCCTATCCATGAACGCGCGGTAGTATCCCTATGCAAACCCCATGGCACCCCAGACAATGGAGAATGCGAAGCAGGCAGAAATAACAAGGGTTGATCGCAAACTCGCGGCTGTTCCATGCCTTCGCCTTTTTCAACGAATTTGCACAAAAAACCTCCTTTGTTAACATCTGCTATTTCCACATCAAATACACTGCCGGCTGAATGTAAATTCCTTAACATCTCCGTTATTCTTTGAGCTTGTTCTTCCCCAAAAACCGAAACGCCCACTTTGAAAAACTCAAATGCTATTTCGCCGTTGTCAGCATATATAACCTTTGCCGCAAAATGGCCCACTGTGGTAATACCACCGGGATACCTGCCTATCAATGGCCCCTCAATTCCTGTTTCCTGTTCGCTGACTATTGCGGTTCTAACAGGCCTTTGCGTATGCCTAACAGTTTTTCTATCGCGGTCTCTTTCACTCTTCGGCCTGCGGTCATGCCTGGGCCTTCCTACTTCCGGCGCCTCCCATCTTGCAAAATTAACAACTACTATTTTGCCTTCGGGTAAAACATGCTCATCTATATGGCTTGCCCAATCTTCATCATCATAATCCCCATCGCCTCTTGCCGCGGCATCTGCTGCCTGAGCATGCATCACCATAATTTTCGAATCAGTGGGCGTTAAAAAACGAATATCGCGGCCTCCCACGCCTTTTCTGGTATAAACAACATAACCTGTACCGGCAGCTATTTTATTAAGGAGCTTGTCAAGGCCGAGCTTCTTTGACTCTATTGTTAAACTCCCCAAAGAATGCCTCTCTCTTTCAAAATGTACCACAAAGCTTGATCGTACGGCGTTACGCCCTAAGCCCATTTTCAAAAGCATTGCTTTGGCTTCTCCTACAGTATACACTTTTCCTCTGCCTTGCCTGCCATTACTGTTCGCCGCTGACGCTGCGCCTGCGGCGCGCGCAGTGTCGACCGTAATAGATATCATGTAATCAAAAATTCGATAGTATGCGGCGAATGCGATAACGGTTAATATCGGAATTCCGAAAATAGCTAATGGAAACCATGTTTCTGAAGAATCAAAGATCGTCAACCTATAGGGCTCAGCAGGAGGTTTGTCTTTAGGCGATTGTTCCTGTTCTTCTAACTTGGCTCTTTTTCTTTTCTCAATCCTTGCTTTAACCCCCTCCATGTCAAATCCGCCTGCCTTAGCGGCAGCTGCCGGCTCGCGTCCGAGCGCGTTAGCGACTGCGCCTGCGGTACTGCTTTCGCCTGCCGCCTTTACGCGTATATTACCGTTACAACCGCGTAGGTTGTAACGGCCGGACGGCGCGGCAAGGCCGAGCTGCGTTATGCAGAACGCGTGCAGAATGATTATGGCAATAATTTTGATTAATTTATTTTTCATTGTAATTAATGGGGACGCTCCGGTGGATTCAAGCTACTAATGCAACACTTCACAGAATTTCTCATGAGGCGTATACCAATTAAGGGTTTTACGCGGACGATCGTTTAATTCATCTTG
>PFHB01000023.1:3618-7169 GCA_002783585.1 Candidatus Omnitrophica bacterium CG_4_8_14_3_um_filter_43_15 | reverse complement strand
TGCCGGTTATCATGATAAGCATATAGTAGAGTATTACTTAGATTTATTACGTATAGTGGCGCCTCGGTTTCGCTATGACAATCGCAGTCTAGATGTTTTTATCCCTCAGGAAGATTTGGCATGGGCTGATAATTTTTTAAACAATAACCATATTGATCGTAACGAAAAAATCATAGCGATTATTCCGGGCGGCGGGGCAAGTTGGGGTAAGACAGCGATATTTAAGCAGTGGCCTGCTGAAAATTTTGCAAGCGTCGCTGATTTGTTGATAGAAAAATATGCTGCCAAGGTTATTATTTTAGGCGGCCCGGATGATACCGATATTTGCGATAGCGTTTTAAAGGCCATGAAGCAAAAAGCAATTTCAGCCTGCGGCCGGACAACGATTTTACAATTTGCGGCTTTGCTTAAAAAATGTGTTTTAACGATAACCAATGATGGCGGGCCGCTGCATGTAGCTGTTGCCGTTGATATTAATACAATATCTTTATTCGGCCCTGTAGATGAGAATGTATATGGCCCGTATTCAGCCAGCAAAAAGCATATAGTATTAAAGCAGGATATAAATTGCAGGCCTTGCTATAAAGAGTTTAAATTAAATCAATGCCAGAGCAGGCGCTGCCTTTTAAATATAAGGCCGCAGGATGCCATAAAAGCTGCCGGTGAGTTATTATGAATATAGAAAGTTATCTTGGTAAAAAACAAAATATAATAGACAGCGCTTTGATTAAATATCTGCCAAGCGCAAAAGGCCAGGCGCAAGAATTAATTAAGGCAATGCGGTATTCTGTTTTAGTTGGTGGTAAGCGTATAAGGCCTATTCTAATGCTGGCTATAGCAGATATGTTTAATAAGCCGGCAAGACAAATTATGCCGGCTGCCTGCGCGGTTGAATATATACATACTTTGACATTGATTTTGGATGATTTGCCATGTATGGATGATTCCGCTTTAAGGAGGGGCAGTCCTTCGGTCCATAAGAGATTCGGCAAGGCAACCGCGATATTGGCGTCATACTCATTGATGGCGCTAGCGTTTGAATTGCTCAAAGATGATGCAAGAGCGATAAAATGCATGTCAGACGCAATTGGTGTTAATGGCGTATGCGCAGGTCAGCATCTTGATTTAGAGATCGGAGCAAAAAAAATAAGCAGAAATACGCTTACGTATATACATGAACATAAAACAGCGGATTTATTTGTCGGATCATGTTTGATAGCCGGCCATATATGCGGCGCGCGGCCTGCGCAATTAAAGGCCCTGGGCGGATACGCGAAATACCTGGGCCTTGCTTTTCAGGCATATGATGATATCTTGAGCATCAAAAGAACAAATAAAGATCTTGGGAAGCAGACAAAAAAAGATAAAAATTCTCCTAATATAGTTAATTTGTTAGGCATGGTGCAGACTGAGAATTTTTTAAGGAAATATACCGGTTTAGCTCAACGCCGGTTAAGTATTTTCGGCAGAAAAGCAGAAATATTAAGATATATTTTAAAACACACAATAGAAAGGAGAAAGTAGAAAATGCAGGTTCCGATACTTGATTTAAAGAGGCAATATACGATATGCAAAAAAGAGATAGAAGAAGCTATTAAATCTGTTTTTGAAAAATGTAATTTTATACTGGGTGAGGAGGTTAGTATACTGGAAAAGAAATTTTCTGCATATTGCGGTTGTAAATATGCCGTTGCAGTAGCATCAGGTACGGATGCTCTTGAGCTTACTCTAAGAGCTTTAGGCGTAGGTTTTGGAGATGAGGTTATAACAAGTCCTTTTTCTTATATAGCTACTTCGGTAGCAATATCTAATTTAGGGGCTAAACCTGTATTTGTGGATATAGACCCGCGTACTTACACGATAGATATAACAAAAATAGAAAAGGCGATAACAAAAAAAACCAAAGCTATATTGCCGGTTCACATATATGGTCATCCTGCTAATATGGAGAAGATAAATGATTTGGCAAAAAAACATAATCTTAAAGTTGTAGAGGACGCTTGTCAGGCACATGGTGCAGAGTTTAATGGCAAAAAAGTTGGAGGATTAGGACACGCAGGTTGTTTTAGTTTCTATCCTTCCAAGAATCTAGGCGCTTATGGCGATGGAGGAATAGTAACAACTAATGATGAATCGCTGAGTGAAAAGATAAGAATATTTAGGAACTGCGGCAGAAAAAGTAAATATGAACATATATTCATATCTTCAAATTCGAGGCTTGATACGATACAAGCCGCTATATTGCTTGTTAAGTTGAGGCATTTGGAAGAGGCGACAGCGCTTAGAAGGAAACACGCAGCTATGTATAATGGATTGCTAAACGATATAAAGAAATCTGTGCAGCTGCCGTTTGAGTCAAAAGATGTCAGACATGTTTATCATCTTTATGCTATTCAGATTTCCGATAGGCATAAGGTAGCGCAATTTTTACAAGATAAAGGAATAAGTACACTAATGCATTACCCTATTCCTATACATCTAGAGCCGGCTTATGAAGACTATAATTATAAAAAAGGTGATTTTCCGGTGGCTGAAGCCTTAAGTGAGAGGGTGCTGTCCTTGCCGATGTTTCCGGAATTAACCGATATAGAGATAAAATATGTATCAGAGAAACTAAAAGAAGCCATAAAGTTATGCGCATAGCATTGGTTTTTGACAAGAATAGAGAAGATACAGTCGGTTGCTATATTGAAAATATTTTAAAGCAAAGTAAGAATTTTACTATTGATCATTGGCAGACAAAAGACGCTGCCAGAATACCGGCTGATTATGATTTGTATTTCAGGATAGATCACGGTGATTACGAACATGATTTGCCATTTAATCTGAAGCCAAAGGTTTTTTGGGCGCTTGATACGCATCTGAAGCATCCCTTTAGAAAAATAATGCGCCAGTCAATAAATTATGATCTTGTCTTTTGCGCATTTAAACAGGCAGTCGGGCAGATGAAGCGGAGGGGTATAAATGCGCATTGGATTCCGTTTGCCTGCAAACCGGACATGTATGAACCTATGGCCCTGGAGAAAAAATACGATTTGGGGTTTGTTGGAACCGAAGGCAAAGGTTACAGGCCGCGGCTTTTAAGTAAACTAAGGCAATTATATCCGGATAGTTTTATAGGCAAGGCAGATTTTACAGATTTAGGCAGGATATATTCTGAATCGAAAATAGGTTTTAATTACGCTATAAGGCACCGGGGCAAAAAGACAGGTTGTAATATGAGATTTTTTGAAATATTATGCTGCAAAACATTTCTTTTGACTAACTGGATAACGGATTGCGATATAAAAGAGCTTGGTTTTGAAAATAACAGGCATCTTGTAATGTATAAGAATAGAAGGCAGTTTTTTAATCTTACAGAACATTACCTAAAAGAAGAATCAGTAAGGCAGAAAATAGCTCAGGAAGGATATCGGCTGGTATTAGCCAGACATACGTATAAACACAGGGTAGATGAGATGTTAAATTTAATTCGCGTAAATTTAGGCAATAAATTCAAAGGATTGTATTTATGAAAAAATATTTTAGGTTTTTAAAATTTGTCAAGCCGT
>PFHB01000023.1:2069-3599 GCA_002783585.1 Candidatus Omnitrophica bacterium CG_4_8_14_3_um_filter_43_15 | reverse complement strand
GCGCGTCGCTGGGAATGATTATTCCGCTTGTTGACAAGATCTTAGCGGGTAAGGAATTTATAGCTACAGGAAACGCCAAAATGCCAGCCTTCCTGGAGAATTTGATTATATATATAAATGGTATACCACGTACAAATCTGCTGAATTATCTTATTATATGGACACTTGTTATCACTGCCGTAAAAGAGCTTCTTGTTTTTGTGCATTCATATCTTATGGTGAATGTCAGTAAGAAGACTGTACGCGATGTCAGGAATAAAATATACAATAAGCTTTTGCAACTATCCATGGATTTTTATCATAAAAATAAAACAGCAGTCTTGATGAGTAGAATTACAAACGATGTTTCTATAGTAGAGCAGGCGGTTGCCGAAGGCCTTATGGAGATGCTTTATCAGCCGATTCAGCTCATAGCGTATTTCGTAATGGTGCTTGCCATAAGAAGTTATTTTTCAATACCGTGGAGTTTTGTGCTGGTTTTACTGGGCCTTTTCCCGTTGATAATATATCCTATAGTAAAAGTAGGAAGTAAGTTGCGTAAAATTACCACCAGGACTCAGGTGCAGGCCGCGGATATAAATACAACGCTTCTTGAGACTATATCGGGCATGCAGATAGTAAAAGCTTTCACGATGGAGAATGTAGAGATTGAAAAATTCAGGAATGAAAATCAGCTGGCGTACAAACTTTCTATGAAATCAGTCAAAAGAATGAACGCAGTCAGGCCTATTACAGAGCTTGCTAGTATAGGCGCAGTCGCAGTAGTGCTTTGGTTTGGAGGCAAAGAAGTTATACATGGCGGAATAAGCCCAGGCGCTTTTATTGCCTTTATGGCAGCGTTGTTTTCTTTGATAAGGCCTATAAAGAAATTAAGTAGGATACATGTTCTAAATCAGCAGGCCTTATCTGCAGTAGACAGGATATTTCAGATTCTGGATGAAAAGCCTTCTGTAGCGGAATTAGAAAATGCATCTATCCTTAAACCTTTTGAAGAAAATGTTATTTTTAAGGATGTTAATTTTAGTTACGACGGCGCAAAACCCACGCTGAAAAATATTTCGTTAGAAGCGAAAAAGGGCCAGATTATAGCTATAGTGGGCCCGAGCGGGGCAGGTAAAAGCACTTTAGTAAGCCTGTTATTGCGTTTTTATGACCCGCAGAAAGGCGAGATTTTAATAGACAACCGGAATATAAAAGAAGTAGCAGCTAAATCCCTAAGGCAACAGATGGGCCTGGTGTCGCAGGAAACTGTATTGTTCAATAATACAGTTTTTTTAAATATAAAATACGGCAGGCAGGATGCATCTGCTGATGATATAACAGAGGCTGCAAAGGCAGCAAACGCGCATGACTTTATCATGGGGCTGCCGGATGGTTATGAAACGATTATTGGCGACAGGGGCCATAATATTTCAGGCGGAGAAAGGCAGAGGCTGTCTATAGCAAGGGCTTTACTTAAGAATCCGCCGATTCTGATTTTAGATGAGGCGACATCGCAATTAGATACCGGGTCTGAGATTTTAGTCCAGT
>PFHB01000023.1:0-2033 GCA_002783585.1 Candidatus Omnitrophica bacterium CG_4_8_14_3_um_filter_43_15 | reverse complement strand
GAATGGGAGCATAGAGGCAATAGGAAAACACGATCAGCTTCTTGAGACAGACGGGCTTTATAAAAAACTTTACGAATTGCAATTTAAGGATATTTAAATGCGTCAAACTATTTCAGCGGTTTTCGCCATAAAAAATGAAGAGGAGCGTCTGCCCAAATTTTTGTCGCATTTTTTCTGGGTTGATGAAAAGATCGCGATAATTAACGCTGCGACTACTGACCGATCGGCAGAAATTTGTCAAGTTGATGGTTGTAAAGTGTTTCAGCGCCGGCTTGATGGGAATTTTACTCAACAAATAGCTTTCGGAGTAAGCAAGGCAACCTCAGATTGGATTTTATATCTTGCCTGTGATGAATTTTTAGATGAAGAGTTAAAAAATAATATTATTGGGGTTTTAGACAGTAGCGGGCCGTATATGGCCTATAGTTTTAAAAGGATAAATTATTTTTTAAGCCGGCCCTTGCGTTATGGCGGGTGGTCAGAGGATTGCCTTAGATTTTTTCGCCGTGACAAAGGAAGTTTTATCGGCAATAGTTTGCATGATAAAGTGATTGTGGATGGAGCGATAGGCTGCCTTAAAGGAGAATTGCATCATTTGGCGTTTGACACCATATATGATTATATTGAACGGCATAATCATTATTCTGAATACGAAATTAACGATTTTTATCAACGATACGGCGTTATGGATGAAAAAAAATTCAAAAGAATATTTTTGCTCCGTCCAATAAAAACTTTTTTTAAGAACTATGTAAAGAAAAAAGGCTACAAAGAAGGAATGCATGGGCTGGTTTTTGCTGTTTTGGTTCTTGTGGACAATTTTGTAAGATTGGCTAAATACTGGGAACGTTACATAATCAAAAATCAAAAACGAAGGACAGATATTGCAGACTTCTGAAATAGCGTGGAGTTATAATAAAATTTATTGTGAACATGGCCTTCGCGCGCCATTCGGGCATTATATTTATACAATCAGAAGATTAGGTGTCAATGCTAAAAGGAAAGCGCTGTGTTTAGATATATCCTGTGGAGAAGGTTTGGCACTTAAGGCAATATTGCAAATTAATAATGATGCACTTGCAGTAGGATTGGATATATCTTTAGAGGCAGTTAAAAAGGCAAGGGAGAATGTTTCAAAAGCTAAGCTATTGGTTGCTGATGGTCAAGCCTTGCCGTTTAAGAGCAGCTATTTTGACTTTGTCGCCAATCTCGGAAGCCTGGAGCATTATATGGATCCTGACAAGGGTTGTAAAGAAATTTATAGAGTTTTGAAACCTACAGGTAAAACAGCAGTTATTCTGCCAAATAAATATTCTCTTGTTGATATTTTAGATGTCTGCAAAACTGGCGGAAGCGCTAGCGGCGGTTTTCAGATTATTGAAAGGGTTTTTACGCGTAAAGAAGCGCAGGATTTTTTGGAATCGAATGGATTGCGTATAAGCAAGGTTTATTCATCTAACTTGTGGCCTGAATTTTTTGTAGAAGGTACTTTTAAAATAAAGTCCATAAAAAAATTCATATGGCGCTGGTTTTTAAAGATTTTTGCGCCGCTTAATCTAACCAGGGAATTTATTTTTATTTGCAATAAGGGGGATTAATGAAGACAGTGATACTGGCAGGCGGCAAAGGAACAAGAATAGCCGAAGAAACAGAAATTTTACCAAAGCCCATGGTAGAAATCGGCGGCAAACCGATAATTTGGCATGTGATGAAAACATACTCACATTACGGTTTTAATGATTTCATAGTTTGTTTAGGTTATAAGGGGTATATGATTAAGGAATATTTTTCACATTATTTTATGCATATGAGCGATGTAACTATTGATCTTTCAGGAAATAAAACAGAAATTCATTCAAGCAATTCTGAGCCGTGGAAAATAACCCTTGTAGATACGGGCTTAGATACAATGACCGGAGGTAGATTAAAAAGAATTCAAAAATACATTGGTAATGAAAGTTTTATGATGACATACGGGGATGGCGTAGGAGATATAGACCTTGATAAATTAATGCAGTTTCATAAAAAAAGTA
>PFHB01000017.1 GCA_002783585.1 Candidatus Omnitrophica bacterium CG_4_8_14_3_um_filter_43_15 | reverse complement strand
CTTACCTAGCGCAATCGGAAAATACATCCGGAGAGGTTTTTCATATAGCTGATGATTATCCGGTTGCCTGCGATGAATTGATTGCAATGATTTGTTCGGGCTTGGGCATAAAGCCGCCGCGCTTTAAGATACCGCGCGCTATAGTTAAAATAATCGGAGCTCTACCCGGAAGTAAATATATATTTGGCGGGGCTTCGAAGGAGTTGCTGGATTATTTTTTATATAGTCAGTCATATTCAAACGGCAAATTAAAATCAAGAGGGTTTGTTTTTAAGAATCCGTCGGCGCATCAGCCGTTGATGCGGATTTTGAAGAATTTTAGATTGTAACTTATTGTAGCGCAATAACTTAAAACGCGGTGCCTGGCACCGCGGAATAAGGTGATATAAAAATGTATTATTTTAATCCATACGCAGCCGCATTATTTATATTGAGCGTTTATTTTTTGTTCCTGGGCGCCTTTATATTTTTATCGCGCAGGAAGATATGGACTAATTTTGTATGCAGCCTGCCTTATTATTGCTGCGCCATGTGGATATTTGGCTACGCAATGTTATATTCATCAAAAGACCCAGGTTCATTACTTTGGCCCAAGTTTGTATATAGCGGGGTTATATTTATTGGCCCAACGTTTTATCACTCTACAGTTGTTTTGCTTGGTTTAAAAAGGCAGAAAAAACTTGTTAGAGCAGCTTATTTTACAGGCCTTGTTTTTCTTGCGCAGGTTTTATTTACCAACACATTAATCGTAGGGCTCAAAAAACACGCATGGGGGTATCATACTCTTGTAAGCCCCGCGTTTCATATTCCGTTTCTTTTATTTTTTATTATTACTTATGGCGGCGCGCTAAAAAATCTTTTTGATAAATATAGAAAAAAGGGTTTCAGACAGGAGCAGCCACTTGAATTTACGCGTATAAGGTATCTTTTTCTGCAGTATTTAATGGGTGCTTTGGGCGGGCTTAACTATTTTACTGATTGGGGTTTTGAGTTTTACCCGTTTGTGGGATATATACTTGTTACAATAGGCATAACACTTGTTGCTTATGCTATTTTGAAACACAGGCTTCTTGATATACCGGTTGTTATTACCAGGACAGGTATTTTTATAGCTGTTTATACCATTGTTCTTGGCATACCCTTTGTTATAACAGGTTGGTCGAAAAACTGGCTTGTTAAAGAGTGCGGAATTAATTGGTGGATACTGCCTTTAGGGCTTATGGCGGCATTTGCTACTATAGGCCCGTTTATTTATATATACCTGGACAGAAAAGCGGAGAAACGGCTTCTTCGCGAGCAAAATCGTTACCGCGAAATTTTAAAACAGGCGGCAAGAGAGAGCGCGCGTATACATAATCTTAGGAAACTTTTGAATCTTATTGTTTATACGGTTACAAAAACGGTGCGTATATCATATTCGGGGCTGTATTTGTTTGATGAGCATGAGGTAAGATTTAACCTGAAGGCCTTGCGTAACATAAAAAAGAAACAACCGACGTTTATAGATAAAGATAGCCCGCTTGCGGCCTGGTTAAAAGACTATAAAGAGCCGCTGGTGCGCGAGGAAGTAAAAAGAAGGGCAGAAGAAGGCCAAGATTCAGTTTTTGTGAAGATAGAAAAAGAGATGCGGGCGCTGAATGCTACTGTAGCTGTACCTAGTTTTTTAGAGGACAAACTGCTTTATATACTTGTATTAGGAGATAAGCGTTCCGGCGGGATATACGCGTCGGAAGATTTGAATGTATTTTCGCTGCTTGCCAGCCAGACAGCATTGGCAATAGAGAATGCTTCATTATATGAAAATATGGAAGATAAAGTAAAAAGCCGCACAAAAGAATTGATGGAAACGCAAAAACAGCTTATCCAGGCTGAAAAGCTTGCGACAGTGGGTACTTTAGCAGGCGGTGTAGCGCATGAGATAAATAATCCCTTAGCAGCCATACTGACAAACGCGCAGATGATGCTATCGACTGTAGAGAATAAAGATGATAAGGAATCGCTTGAGATGATAGAAGAGGCCGCGAAGCGGTGCAGAAGCATTGTGCAGAAGCTGATGGTTTATTCAAGGAAGCCTATGGCAGGCCGGGAAGTGTCAAAACTGGATTTAAAAAAGGCCTTGGACAACGTTAACGCCTTTTTAGGGTATCAGCTTTCTCAGGAAAATATAAAAGTGAACGTCAATTTTCAGGGCAGCGGGCCTTTTCTGGTGGATGGAAGCCAAAACGAGATTGAACAGGTAATCACAAATCTTTTTTTAAACAGCAAAGACGCTATAAAAAATATTGCCAGGGCAGGCGAGATAAACGTCAGCGTGTCAAAAGGCCCAGGCAGCGTGATAATAAAGGTTTCAGACACAGGATGCGGCATATCCAAAGAATATGTTTCTAAGATATTTGACCCGTTTTTTACCACAAAAGATGTAGGAAAAGGCACCGGCCTTGGCCTTTCTATATGCCAGAGCATAATAGAAGAGCATAAAGGCACTATAACAATTGAATCCGGCAGTAAACAGGGCGCAACATTCATAATTACGTTGCCGGCAAGTTTATAAAATTGTTTTACCGTTTCACACCCCCGGGGAGTCCTGCAGGCCACCCCGGGGGTGTTTTTTTAATTGATTTAAATATAGTATATGATATAATATTCTCACTAATTGCGCCCGCATGGCTCAGCTGGTAGAGCAGGGCTTTCGTAAAGCTCAGGTCGGGGGTTCAATTCCCTCTGCGGGCTCCACTTTCGCCGAAGGTGAAAGTGATCCTGTTTTGCCAGAAATGACGAGCAGCAAAACAGGACCTTTCTTCATATTATTATGTCAAAATTCAGAGATGTATTAAAAAACCGTAATTTTTTTCTTTTGTGGGTGGGCCAGATTGTGTCTGAATTTGGCGAACGCATGACACAAATGGCGCTCATAGGCCTGGTTTACCAGAAAAACCCGTATTCCGCGGTTGCCATGGCGAAGATAATTATTTTTATAGTGGTGCCGGTGTTTCTAGTCGGGCCTGTTGCCGGCGTGTATGTGGATAGATGGAACAGGCGCTACACCATGATCTCATCCGACATACTACGCAGCATTTTTGTATTTCTGATACCGCTGTGCCTGGCGGCCTTTAATAAAAATATTTTACCGGTCTATATACTTGTTTTTCTGGTTTTTTCAACCACCCGTTTTTTTCTGCCGTCTAAAATGGCTATAATACCTGATTTGGTGAATAAGGAGCAGCTTTTGATGGCGAATTCGCTTATTTCAACAACGCGTATGATAGCCACAGTCATCGGGCTTGGCTTGGCAGGCGCCATAGTAAGCATGGCCGGGCCGACAGGCGGGTTTTATATTAATTCAGGGACGTTTTTGTTTTCAGCTATAATGATGTTTTTTGTTTCAACAAAAGGCAACATGCGGCTTAATAAAGAGATACTTGAAACAAGGCGCGCCTTTGAAGAGGCCCTGGTAAAAAATAATGTGTTAGGCCAGATAAAAGACGGAATAAAATTTCTGATAACGAATAAAAAGGTGATGGCAAGCATAAGAGGCATGTTCGCGGTTATGGCCGGCCTGGGCGCCATGTCGGTTGTAACTATAATCTTTGTGCAGGAAAGTTTCGGATCGGCGACAAAGGATATAGGTTTCTTTGGCATGCTTATAGGCATAGGGCTTTTCGCAGGGTCTGTTTTTTACGGCAAGATGGGACATTGTATTTCCAAAAACAGGATGATGTATATAAGTTTTATTGCCTCAGGCCTTGCGATAGCGGCATTTGTTTTGACAGCAAAGTTTACGCGTTCGGCAGTTATGGCAGCGCCTTTTGTTATTCTTTTGGGCGCTTGTGGTTCGCCGATAGTTATTTCATCAAACACATTGATACATGAGGCGATACCTGAGGATGTAAGGGGCAGGGTATTCAGTTCGGTTGAGGCAGTGATACATATTGCGTTTTTGGCATGCATGCTGCTGGCGGCAAAGGCAGCTGATGTTATAGGTAATACAGGCGTTTTATTGGGATGCGCCGGATTTTTTGTTTTGTTTGGCGCTTTTAGTTTGCTGGGCGCGATAAGAGGAGAACAAAATGGATAAAATAGACGTTGCTGTTGTTGGCGCAGGGCCGGCAGGTTTGACATCGGGCATATATTTAGGCCGGGCGCGGCTTAAAACCGTTATTTTTGAAAAGGCAATAGCAGGCGGGCAGATGGCAATATCAGAGTGGATAGAGAATTATCCCGGTTTTTCAGAAGGCATATCCGGGCAGGATCTTTCAATGAAGATGCGCGAGCAGGCGGTAAAATGCGGCGCAGAAATTATAGAAGACGAAATAACCGGGTTAAAAAATCCCGACAACATTTTTATATTAAAGGCCTCAGGCGGCAAAGAATACCAGGCAATGGCTGTAGTTATTGCCGCGGGCGCGGTGCCAAGAAAAATGAATGTGCCTGGAGAGGAAGAATTTGTTGGCAGGGGCGTTTCGTATTGCGCCACGTGCGACGCGCCGTTATTTAAGGAAAAGACAGTTGTTGTGGTAGGCGGCGGAGATACTGCCGTGCAGGAGGCGATTTTTCTTGCCAAATACGCCAAAAAGGTTTACCTTGCGCACCGTAGAGACCGCCTGCGCGCGACAAAGATCCTGGCAGAACGGCTTCTTGCCAATAAAAAAATAGAGCCCATATGGAGTTCTGTTCTTACCGGGATAAACGGCGATAAAAAGGTTACCTCAGCCGTTGTTTCAGGCAGAAAAATAGAATGCGACGGAGTGTTTATTTTTGCCGGTATCGTGCCGAGCTCCCGAATTGTAAAAGAATTAGTGGATGTGGATGAGGCCGGCCATATAATTACCGATGAGAATATGAATACATCGCGCAAGGGTATTTTTGCCTGCGGTGATGTTAGAAAAAAATCACTATGGCAGGTTGTAACAGCCTGCGGTGACGCCGCGGTGGCTGCTGTATCAGCCCAGTATTATGTGGAAAATCTAAAAGGGACGGCTTATTGAGGTTTAGAGGGGTTTTTGTTGCCTGTTTTTTCGCAACATTCTGAAAAGTAGTTACACTTATTGCAGCAGATGTGTTCTTTATGTTTTTCGCCCCTGTACCACTTGGTTTCACAGGTCCAGTATATTTGGCAGTTTTCACAGCAACTCATCTTCATGCGAAAAGTGTACCTCTTTTTTATGTAAAAGTCAAGTTTATACGCGCCGGACAATATCTTGACTTACGGGTTGTATTTATATATAATTAATACATAAGTTTAAATATATGGAGAGATTTTGTTGAAGTCATTTTTTGGCGGCGTACACCCACCCGGGTTTAAAACAAGCACAAAAAATAAGAATATACGGCCTGCGGCTTTGCCTAAAAAGATTATTTTGCCTTTAAGCCAGCATACCGGATCTTCGGCTGAGCCGGTTGTGTCGCCCGGCGATTACGTTGAAGCAGGCGCTGTAATAGCCAAGGCAACAGGTTTTATCTCAAGCAATATACACTCGTCTGTAAGCGGAAAGGTATTGGCTATAGAGCCGGCAGCGCACCCCGTATTGGGTAAATGCCGGGCAATAATAATAGAGCCGGAGCTTCAGCAGAAAAGGCTGGATTCAATAAAAGATTGCGCTGATTCGGGTTTTGACCCCGGCAAGCTTAATCCTGCCGACATCCTGGATGCGGTTAGCTCAGCCGGCATAGTCGGCATGGGCGGGGCGGCGTTTCCGGCGCATGTAAAACTTTCGCCTCCGAAAAATAAAAAAATAGACACTTTAATAATAAACGCGGCAGAATGCGAGCCGTATCTTACCTGCGACCACCGGTTGCTTCTGGAAAGGCCTATTGATATAATTAATGGTATAAAGATATTGGCAAATGTCCTTGGAGTCAAAAAATGCATAGTCGGCATAGAAGACAACAAGTGTGATTCAGCAGAGGTTATACGCAATGCCTCGATATTGAAAAGCGATATAAAAGTTGTGCCTTTACATACTAAATATCCTCAGGGCTCAGAAAAGCAGCTTATAGACGCGATGCTTGATAAAGAGGTTCCTTCAGGCGGCTTGCCGTTTGACGCCGGCGTAGTGGTGCATAATGTGGCTACAGCGCTTGCGATATATGAAGCGGTTGCTTTAAATAAGCCGTTATATGAAAGGGTTGTTACGGTTTCAGGCGATTGTATAAAAGATCCGGCAAACCTTCTGGTAAAAATCGGCACGCCTGCCTCAGAGCTTGCCGCAGAATGCGGCGGATTTATAAAGAAGCCAAAAAAGATTATATTCGGCGGGCCAATGATGGGCGTTGCCCAGCCGTCAGAGGATGCGCCGGTTATAAAAGGCACGAGCGGAATATTATTTTTAAGCAAAGACATTGCCGGAGAATATAACGAGGGCGTATGCATACGCTGCGGCGCCTGCGTAAGGGCATGCCCTATGTATCTTGAGCCGACAACGATTTATTACGCCGCAAAAAAAGCAAGATTCGATATTGTAAATGACCTGTGCGCGCTTGACTGTATAGAGTGCGGGGCGTGCAGTTTTGATTGTCCGGCAAGATTAGAGTTGTCCGGAATAATAAAATACGCAAAGGCAATGATAAAAAAATGAGCATGTATACAATCTCGCCGGCGCCTCATATAAAAAGCAAAGATTCTACAAACAGGATAATGTGGTTTGTTGTAGCGGCTATTTTGCCTACAGCAATCGCAGGCGTTTGGATATTTGGGCCGCACGCCGCATGGCTTATTTTGGCAAGCGTTGCCGCAGCGGTTTTAACAGAGGCGGCGCTTGGCAGGCTTATGAAAAAGCCGGTTACAGTAACTGATGGCAGCGCTGTGATAACAGGCCTTTTACTGGCGTGTAATCTTCCTGCCGGCGCGCCGGTATGGATTGCTGTTCTAGGAAGTTTTTTCGCGATAGCCATTGTTAAGTGCGCATTTGGCGGGCTTGGCAAAAATATATTTAATCCTGCGCTGGCAGGCAGGGCATTTTTGATGCTTTCCTGGCCGGCGCACATGACAACATGGCAAAATCCGCGTTTCTGGCCTGATGTTGTTTCGTCAGCCACGCCGCTTGCTAAAAATGCCGTTGAAATAATGGGGCCAGGTTCGAAACCTTCGTTGTGGGATATGTTTATAGGAAACCGCGGCGGATGCATTGGCGAGGTTTGCGTTATAGCAATATTAGTAGGCGCCGGATTTTTGCTTTATAAAGGGTATATAAAATGGTACACCCCCATTGTTTATATACTGACAGTCGGGATTTTATCGCGTCTGGCCGGCGGCAGTTTTATTTTTTCGATTTTAGCAGGCGGGCTTATGTTTGGAGCATTTTTTATGGCAACAGACATGGTTACAACGCCTCTTACGCCCGGAGGCCAGGCGCTTTTCGGTTTAGGATGCGGAATTATAACGTTTGCCATAAGAAAGTGGGGCGGTTATCCCGAGGGCGTGTCGTATTCCATATTAATAATGAATGCCGCCACTCCGATGATTGACAGGCTTACGAAAAGAAGGGTTTTTGGAAAGAAGAAAAGATGAAAGATCTGAAAGAAATGTTAAAGCTTGGGTTTATTTTAATGCTTATATGTTTTGTGTCAGCGCTTATTTTAGCCGGCACTTATAAAATCACTTCACCAAAGATAGCCCAGCAGAAAATAAATCTTGAAAAAGAGGCCCTTAAAAATATTACAGGCCATGTGCTAAAAGTAAGAGCGAAAGGTTATAGCGGTAATATTGACATGCTTGTCGGCGTTGATGAAAATGGCGCTATAACCGCCGTAGAGATTTTGTCGCACCAGGAGACGCCGGGTTTGGGCGCCCACATTTTGGATAAATGGTTTCTTGGGCAGTTTGTCGGCAAGATCGCCTCAAGGCTTAATATGTCAGATATACAGGCGATAAGCGGGGCTACAATTTCATCAAAAGCCGTTATGGAAGCGATAAAAAATGAAGTTAAATAATTTTTGGTTGGAATTTAAAAAAGGGATAATCGTCGAGAATCCGACATTCGCGCTTGTGCTGGGTTTGTGCCCGACGCTCGCTGTTTCAAACACCGTGCAAAATGCCTTAGGCATGGGCATTGCCGCGACGTTTGTGCTTTTAGGGTCAAATATGATAATATCGGCGCTTCGCCGTTTCCTGCCGCCGGCGATAAGGATACCGTGCTACATAGTTATTATAGCGGCCTTTGTTACAATGGTTGAACTTTTTATGAAGGCATATCTGCCGGCGCTGGATAAAGCGCTTGGGATTTTTGTGCCTTTGATAGTCGTTAATTGTATAGTGCTTGGAAGGGCCGAGGCCTTTGCCAATAAAAATAAGGTCATTGATTCAATAGCGGATGCCTTGGGTATCGGCGCCGGGTTTACCCTGGCATTGATTATCATAGCAACGATAAGGGAGTCTTTGGGCGCCGGGTTAGGCGTTCTGATGATGATAATGGCGCCGGGCGCGCTTTTGACGCTCGGGTTTTTGATAGGGGCTGTGAACTGGTATAGGATTATAAAGAAAAAACGCGCCTTAGAGCTTGGGTGCGCGTCCTGCGCAAAGTGTAAGGAATAAAATATGGACGTTTCAAAACTGGTAATGATAATAATAAGCGCTGTTTTTGTAAATAATTTTATTCTTTCCAGATTTCTGGGGCTATGCCCTTTTATAGGCGTGTCAAAAGAAACCAAACCAGCGTTTTCAATGGGGGTCGCGGTTACTTTTGTTATGACATCAGCGTCGGTAATAACATGGATTGTATACCGGTATATATTGCAGCCGAATAACATAACATACCTGCGCACGGTATCATTTATTCTTGTTATAGCTGTGTTTGTCCAGTTGGTGGAAATGGTTGTAAGAAAGACAAACCCCGCGCTTTTTAGGGCGCTGGGCATATACCTGCCGCTTATAACGACAAATTGCGCTGTTATGGGTGTTGCTCTTTTGAATAATGAGATGTTTTTTGAGGCAGGCCATCCTTTAGCGGGAAGTTTTATATTATCTTTAGTGCAGGGGCTTGCTGCAGGCGCTGGTTTTACACTGGCAATACTTCTTATGTCAGGTATAAGGGAGCGTTTTGAACTTATGGATATGCCTGAGGCAATGAAAGGCCTGCCGGTTACGTTTATAACAGCAAGTTTAATGTCTTTGGCGTTTTTGGGTTTTGCGGGATTTAAATTATAATGGATATTTTAATACCTATTTTAACATTAAGCGCGTTGGGCCTGATTTTTGGTTTAGGCCTTGCATATGCCAGCAAGATTTTTTATATAAAAATAGACCCTAAGGTCGATAAGCTTTTGGGTGTTTTACCCGGCGCTAATTGCGGCGTATGCGGATTCGCAGGATGCCAGGCTTTAGCAGAGGCATTGGCAGAAGGCAGGGCCTTTGCAGAAGCCTGCGTGCCGGGCGGTGAGACAGTGCATGGTAAAGTGGCCGGGATACTGGGCGTAAAAGCAAAGCCAAGGATAAAAACAATCGCCACATTGATTTGCGCCGGCGGCAGGCGCGCAAAAGATATATATGAATACAAAGGCCCGAAAGATTGCGTTGTGGCAAACGCATATCATGGGGGGCCGAAGGCGTGTTCTTTCGGATGTACAGGTTTTGGCAGCTGTGTTGCTGTGTGCCCGTTTGGCGCAATGAAAATGGATGATAATATGCTGCCGGTTGTTGATAGTAAATTATGTACTGCCTGTGGCAAGTGCATAACCATTTGCCCTAAAAATATATTGGAATTGCGGCCGGTTAAAAACCATATATGGGTGGCGTGTAATTCGACGGATAAGGGTGGGGTTGTTACGAAGGTTTGCGGCCATGGCTGCATTGGCTGCGCAAAGTGCGTTAGCGCATGCAAGTTTGACGCCATACATGTTGTGGACAATTTGGCAAAAATAGATTATGATAAGTGCACCAACTGCAGGCAATGCGCGCTGGTGTGCCCGACGAAGGCGATAAAGACTGATTATAAATGAGCAGATAACTTATGGAGTGTAAGCGACATAAGTTATAGCCCGAAGGGTGTCTGCGAATTTATCCCGAGCCGCCAGATTTTACAAGTAGTGGCGAGGGACAAAGAAGGGGGTATGAAGTGAGCGGAAAGATTTTTGAATTAAACGATCAGAATTTTGAAAAAGAGGTTATGAAATCAGATATTCCTGTGCTGGTGGACTTTTGGGCAGAGTGGTGCGGCCCATGCAAGGCGCTGGCGCCTACACTTAATGAGATAGCGCTTGAAGCAGGTAATAAATTTAAAATAGCTAAGATTAACGTGGATGACTCACCGGCGCTTGCAACGCAGTCAAACGTTATGAATATACCGACTATGATTTTATATAAGGGCGGCGAAGAGGTTGAGCGCCTGGTAGGATTTATGTCAAAGGCGAAGATACTGGATAAGATAAAAAACGCATTATGAAAAAATACGGCTTAACAGTTGATATAGGCACTACAACTGTCACAGCAGGCATTATAGATGTTGCCTCCGGAAAAGAACTTGTTTCGTTGGTTGATTTTAACCCGCAGGCAAAATTTGGCCAGGATGTTATTTCCCGCATCGATTACTGTATAAAAAATAAGGCAGGCCTTGGAAAATTACACAATGCTATTACCGGCTGCGTAAAAAATATGTCGCAGCGACTGGTAAAAGAGGCCGGAATAAAAGGAACGGAAATTAAGCGGAGAGTTTTTGTCGGCAATGCGGCGATGGAGCATTTTTTTCTTAAAATACCGCCGGGAAAATTAGCCGAGGCGCCGTACGTCTCTGGCTTGCCGCGCGGCATAATAGAAGCGCCGGGTAAGGTTTATTTTTTGCCGGTAATAAAAAGTTTTGTTGGTTCTGACCTGACTGCCGGCATACTTTATGTAAAATTATTGCAAAAAAGCGGCCCAAGCCTGTTCGTTGATATCGGCACAAACGGCGAGATGGCGTTATTTTCCAACAAAAAACTTTTTGTCACTTCCACTGCAGCCGGCCCGGCGTTTGAGGTAAGCGACAAAGGCTTGCTTGGCAGTGATATTATAAATGTTGTAGCCTCTATGCTTGCAGATGGTATAATAGATAAATCGGGAAAATTACTCGGCGCTAAAAGTAAGATAACGCAAAATGATATCCGCAGGATCCAGGTGGCAAAGGCAGCGATAACAGCCGGCATAAAAGCCCTGATGAGTAAGGCAGGTTTGGATTTTAAGGATTTGAAGAATTTATACGTTTCAGGAAAATTCGGCAATTTAATAAATAAAGACGCGGCAATAAAAATAGGGCTTTTACCCGGTATAAATAAAAACAGGATAAAATTTATAGGAAATTCCGCGTATAAAGGCGCTGTTTTGGCGCTTTGTTCGGAAAGCGCCATGAAAAAATCAGAAAGCATTGCTGATAAAGCGATACACTTGAGTTTGTTTGCCAGAAAAGATTTTCAGGATGAATTCGTAAAAAATATGAGGTTTTGAAATTTCAAGCAATAAAGAAGAGGGAAATTTCAATGAATATCGCTATATTTGCTTCGGGAAACGGGAGTAATTTTCAGGCAATAGCAGGCGCTGTAAAAAAAGGAAAAATAAAAGCTAAGCTCGCGCTTCTGGTGTGCGATAAACCAGGCGCGCATGTCTTAAAAAGAGCGAAAAAACTTAAGGTTGAGGCATTTTTGATAGAAAAGAAAAATTTTCAGAGTAAAGAAGAATACGAAAAAGCCATAGTCAGGAAACTGAAAGAAAAAAATATCGGCCTTATAGCTCTTGCCGGATATATGAAAATAGTCGGGCCTGATATTTTAAAGGCGTATAAAAATAAAATACTAAATATCCACCCTGCGCTTTTACCGTCTTTTAAAGGCGCCAGCGGCATAAAAGACGCGTTGGCGTACGGCGTAAAGGTTACAGGCCCTACAGTGCATTTTGTAGACGAGGGCATGGATACGGGCGTGATAATCATGCAGTCTGAGGTTAGTATAAGTGACAAAGACAATGAAAAGTCGCTTGCTAAAAAGATTCACAGAGCCGAACATAAGATTTATCCTGAAGTAGTAAAATTATTTGTTGAAGGAAAATTAAAAATAAAAGGAAGGAAGGTTTATGTCAGATAATATTAAACAAATTAAGGCTAGGGAGATTTTGGATTCAAGGGGTAACCCGACGGTAGAGGTGGATGTAGTTTTGGATTCAGGTATTTTAGGCAGGGCCGCTGTGCCAAGCGGCGCTTCAACCGGCGAGCACGAAGCTGTTGAGTTGCGTGATGGAGATAAAGCGCGCTATATGGGCAAAGGCACTCTTAAGGCAGTAGCTAACGTAAATAATTTGATAGCAAAAGAGCTTATTGGTAAAGACCCGCTTAAGCAGTCAGCGATAGATAAGCGCATGATAGAGTTAGACGGCACTGAAAATAAAAGCAAATTCGGCGCCAATGCGATACTCGGGGTTTCGCTTGCTGTCGCAAAAGCCGCAGCGCAGGTAATCAAGCTGCCTCTTTATAAATATATAGGCGGAGAAAGCGTTAATGTGCTTCCGGTCCCGATGATGAACATATTAAATGGCGGCGCGCACGCGGATAATAATGTGGACCTTCAGGAATTTATGATTTTTCCGTTGGGCGCTAAAAATTTTGCCGAGGCGCTCAGGATGGGTTCTGAGGTTTTTCATAATTTAAAGTCCATATTAAAAAAGAAGGGCCTTTCAACCGCAGTGGGCGATGAAGGCGGTTTTGCGCCTAATTTGTCGTCTAATAAAGAAGCCCTTGAGGTTATCATTCAGGCCATAGAGAAGGCAGGCTATAAACCCAGAAAGGATATTTCCATATGCCTGGACCCGGCAGCAAGCTCATTTTACGAAAAAGGAAAATATATCTTAAAGGCGGAACAGAAAAAAGAGAATAATTCTAACGAAATGGTCGAGTTTTACAGCAAATTAACAGAGGAGTTTCCGATTGTATCAATAGAAGACGGCCTTGCAGAGGATGACTGGGATGGCTGGAAAAAAATAACGGAAAAACTCGGAGACAAAATTCAGATTGTAGGCGACGATCTGTTTGTTACCAACATAAAAAGATTGGATCAGGGCATAGCCAAAGGCGTGGCGAATTCTATTTTGATAAAATTGAATCAGATAGGCACCATTACCGAGACACTTGCAACCATGTCTCTTGCCAGGAGGAATAAGTATACCTGTGTAATATCGCACCGCTCCGGCGAGACAGAGGATACGACAATCGCGCACCTGGCTGTTGCAACAGGCGCGGGCCAAATAAAAACCGGCTCTGTATGCCGCACAGACCGCGTGTGTAAATATAATGAATTGCTGCGCATAGAGGAAGAGTTGGGCTCAAAAGCGGTTTACGGCGCAAGTATTTGGAAGCGGTAACAGGCATATGAGCGTTAAGTTTAAAAAAACAACCTTTTACATTTTATTAATAGCAGTGATTTTTATACCGGGAACGCTTAAGTATTGCCGTCTGAGCGCTCAAAGGGCGCAGAACGAGGCGAAATTAAATGCTCTTACAGAGGAGAATGCCAGGCTTATTGAGGAAAACAGGAAATTAAAGGAAGACCCTGTTTATATTGAGAAAATGGCCCGGGAAAATTTAGGGCTTGCCAAAAAGGGTGAAGTTGTGGTAAAATTTATAAACCAAAATAAAGACAATGCCTTATCAAAATCACAAGAATAAAAAAAGAAATATCATTTTACCGGCCATAGGCGAAACAGTAGAGGTAGAAGTCATAAAAATAACAGACTTCGGGGCCTTTGTTAAGTTTTCTGACAACCGGCGCGGGCTTATTCATATTTCGCAGATAGCCGAAGATTATGTTAAAAACGTAACAGATCATCTTAATATCGGCGATAAAGTAAGCGCCAGGGTTGTCCAGGTTTCCGGAGACGGTAAAATTGACCTGACTCTTAAGGCTGCCAAAGAAGAAACGGTATCA
>PFHB01000037.1 GCA_002783585.1 Candidatus Omnitrophica bacterium CG_4_8_14_3_um_filter_43_15 | reverse complement strand
AGAAGCAGACGTTAACGTTATGACAGTCACCAGGCGTAAACAGGCAAATAAACAAGTTGCCGCTGCCATAGAGGTTGCAAAGGTGTTTTCAAGAACCCGGATTACAGCCGCAGGCCAGGCGCCCCTCGCGACTGGACACGCCAGCGGGTCGCTCCCCTCGCTTCGCTCGGGACTTCGCTGGACTGCGCAGGCGGCGGGTGTGCTGGTAGCTGTAGTTATAGATGCTGATTCAGATAGCAACAATC
This sequence comes from Candidatus Omnitrophica bacterium CG_4_8_14_3_um_filter_43_15, assembly GCA_002783585.1. Lineage (GTDB taxonomy): Bacteria > Omnitrophota > Gorgyraeia > Taenaricolales > Taenaricolaceae > Taenaricola > Taenaricola geysiri. The sequence goes on along the minus strand of PFHB01000037.1, from coordinate 13,817 downwards.
GTCTGGTAAGGAAAATAAAGGAAAACAGGCAATTTTATGATGTGCTTTCCGCGGATAACGGTGACAATGCGCAGATATTAATGGCGGATTATCATTTGCCTCAAAATGCAGAAGTAAAATTTGTAAAAATACAAAAGTCCGGAAATTCATTCACCTTAAGCGTTGAAGGATTTGATCCTAAAATCATTGACCTCTCAGAAGATATAAACTCCGCAATAAGAGATTACCTGCAAGACGTCTAATTAATGGGGTCACTTTCCTATGACTAAAAGCAGATTAGGGTAGGAAAATGTCCCCTGGTTTTTTTGGTATTTTTCACTTCCCTTTTATATATCTTATGTTATAATAATATGCTATGAAGTACCCTGATATATTTCATATGGTTTCAGATATATTTAATAAAAACGGCGTAACCTGCGTTTTGATAGGCGGGTTTGCGGTTAATTTTCATAAGGTGCAGCGCGCTACGATGGATGTAGATTTTTTGACGACAAGAAAAAAATTTGAGGCTGTTTTTGGCTTTTTGGAAAAAGAAGGCTTTAAAAAGTTTTCGGAACATGAAAATTTTGCTCAGCTTGAAAATGACAAAGAATATCTTGGAAAACTTGATTTTATGTTTGTAGATCAGGATGTTCTTGATAAAATAGCTAAAGAAGGCAAACAGGTTGTTATAGCAGGTCAGGATTTTAAAGTTCCGTCTCTGTTTCATTTGATTGCCCTTAAGCTGCATACCGTAAAGTTTGAAAAAAAACGTGAATATAAGGATTTAATGGATATTGTTGATTTGATCAGGAGTAATAAGATAGATATTAGAAGCGGAGAATTCAGGAGCCTGTGTTTAAAGTTTGGCACACAAGAGCTATACGACAGGATTTTAAACCATTTAGGATAATTTATGGAAGATTTAAAATTTCCGATTATAAAAGGTCGAATGTCACCTAACAAGCTTTCGTCTGCGGATGACTATTTAAAATTTATCATTTTTTATTTAAAATATATAGCGCCGAGTAGCAGAGGCGAAAAAACTGTTAGGTCAACCCCGGTAAACGTGCCATTTTATCTATGAAGAGCGATATTGAGATAGCGCAGGCAGCGAAATTAAGGCCGATTACTGAAATTGCCAAAGAGATTGGTATTAATGAAGATGAGCTGGAATTATACGGTAAGTATAAGGCCAAGATAGACTTGTCTATTCTTAAGCGGCTTGAGAGTAAACCTAATGGGAAATATATAGATGTTACTGCAATTACTCCCACGCCGCTTGGTGAGGGAAAGACAGTTACGACAATAGGATTATCGCTTGGCCTTGCTAAAATAGGAAAAAAAGTTTCTACTTGTATACGTCAACCATCTTTGGGCCCGGTATTCGGTATAAAAGGCGGGGCAGCAGGCGGCGGGTTTTCGCAGGTTGTGCCTATGGAAGATTTTAACCTGCACTTAACAGGCGATGTGCATGCGGTAGGCCTGGCGCATAATCTTTGCGCGGCATTTCTGGATAATCATATTTATAAAGGCAATAAATTAAATATAGATATAGATAATATTCTTTGGCGCAGGGTGATGGATGTCAGTGACCGCGCGCTTCGTAATATTGAGATTGGTTTAGGCGGAAAACAGGACGGCATCCCGCGTAAAAGTGGTTTTGATATTACTGTTGCATCAGAGGTTATGGCAATACTTGCTTTAACAAGTGATTTGAAGGATCTGCGCAAACGCCTTGGCAAAATTGTTGTCGCATTTAATGTTGACGGCAAACCTGTTACAACTGAGGATTTGAAAGTTGCTGGGGCTATGGCTGTATTATTAAAAGATGCTATTAAGCCGACCCTGATGCAGGCATTGGAGCACACGCCGTGCTTTGTGCACGCAGGCCCGTTTGCCAATATCGCGCACGGAAATAATTCAATAATAGCCGATAGGATAGCCCTTAAGTTAAGCGATTATGTTGTTACTGAAAGTGGGTTTGGCGCTGATTGCGGAGCTGAGAAGTTTTTTAATATTAAATGCCGCATAAGCGGGCTTGTGCCGAATGCGGTTGTGGTTGTATGTTCTGTGCGCGCTCTTAAGATGCACAGCGGCGATTTCAAGGTGGTTGCAGGAAAGCCGTTGAGTGAGGATTTATTAAGGGAAAATACCGACGCTGTAGAACGCGGTGGGTGCAACCTTGAAAAACAGATAGAAAATATGAAGCAGTTCGGCATACCGGTTGTTGTCGCGATCAATAAATTTACATCTGACACTAAAAATGAGATAGAGGCAATACGTAAAAAGGCGATCGCGGCCGGCGCAGAGGACGCTGTGTTAAGCGAGGTATGGGAAAAAGGCGGCGAAGGCGGAAGAGATCTGGCAAAGGCAGTTGACAAGGCAGCGAATAAGCCGTCTAATTTTAAATTTTTATACGATATAAACGCTTCGATAAAACAGAAAATAGAAACAATTGCTACAAAGATTTACGGCGCAAAGGATGTGCAATATGATCCGGAAGCAGAAAAGAAGATAGCGCTTTATACAAAATTAGGATATGATAAATTACCGCTTTGTATGGCAAAGACGCATCTGTCGCTTTCGCATGACCCTAATTTAAAAGGCGCGCCAAAGGGTTTTACTTTACCTGTACGCGATGTGCGCGCATCAGTTGGCGCCGGATTTTTATATCCATTATGCGGCACAATGCGCACCATGCCTGGGTTGCCGAGTGAGCCGGCAGGCGAGAGAATCGATTTAGATCAAAATGGAAAGATTGTGGGGTTGTTTTAATGAAAATAATTACTGATAAATTAACATTAAATGAATTAAACGCGCTGGCTGCGAATATATTCGGTAATATGGTAAAAGCAGTAGTTGATGTTAACAGGGAGATTATCGCGGTTGACGCAGAGCTTCATTCTGATTTGGAGGCACTACTTTTAGAAAACGGTTCTAAGCAAAAAGATCTTTGGGGTATAAATTTTTATCCTGAATTAAAAGGTGATGAGTTTGTTGAGTTTGATTCCATGATTAATGTGCGGCCGTCACACGGTAATAAAAGCCGCGGAGTTGATAATAAAGAAATATGCAGTAAAATCATTGAAATTGTAGCAAAAAGGGTTAAGTAATGAGTTATCAGCATAATGATTTGGCAGCAGGCAGATGGAAAGAGTTTTCGTTTGTTGAACAGATGGCCGATATAGGCAGCGAGGTAGAACGCGCGTTAAATTGGCGCGTTAAAAATAATGCTGCTTATTCACAGAAGGCTTTTGAACGCGCGCTTGAATTAATAGATTTGACATTGGACAGCGTTAAAGGCTTTGCTCGTTTAAAAGAAGTTGCCCGTTTGCGGGAATTTTTAGTGGATTATTTTTTTGGGAAAAATGAATTTAAGGCGACAGACATATTATGGCGTAAGTATTTTTTATGTTTTGCCTGCGCTGCTAACAAATAGAGGTAGAATATGTGCGATGACAGTATAAAAAAATACACAGAAGATCTTGGGTCAAATAATCCTGTGCCCGGAGGCGGAAGCGCGGCCGCGCTGATAGGTTCGCTTGGAGCGGGATTGCTGGAGAAGGCGTGTAATTTTACAATAGGCCGCGAAAAATACAAAGCGGTTGAAAAAGACATCAGAAACATACTTGATAAGGCAGCGGCCGCAAGATCGCGCCTTGTAGAATTGATAGAGCTGGATAAAAAGGCATTTCTGCCGGTGGCTAAGGCCTACAAATTGCCTAAAGATACGGATAAACAAAAAGCCGTAAGAAAACAAAAAATAGGCGGGGCGAATAAAGAAGCTGCAAAAGTGCCTGCCGAGATAATTCAAATATGCAGCAGTATTGTTTCTTATTGCGATAAACTGGAAAAGGACGGCAATCAATTATTTGTAAGCGATGTTAAATGCGCAAGGCAATTACTGAAGGCGGCAGCGCAGGCAGCGGAGAACTTTATATGAGCGCGAAATTATTAGACGGTAAACCGATTGCAGCCGGAATAAATGAGCAGCTAAAACAGGAGATAGAGGCGTTAAAGTTGAAATATTACAGCGCGCCGCATTTGGCTGCTTTACAGGTTGGCGCTGATGAGTCATCAGCGGTTTATGTTAAATCACAGATTAATGCTGCGGCTAAACTTGGCATAGAGTATAAATTGCATACGCTTGACGCAAAATCATCACAGAAAAATATAGAAGATTATTTAGATAAGCTTAATAATGATAAATCCGTAACAGGCATAATCCTTCAGCTTCCCATTCCTAAAAATATAAACGCGAAGGAACTTCAGTTAAAAATAGCAGTGGATAAAGACGTTGAAGCGGTTAACCCAGAGGATTTAGGCAGGGTTTTTGCAGGCGGCTATAAGATAGCGCCGTGTACAGCAGCAGCAACAATGGAGCTTATTCAGTCAACAGGTATTGATTTAGTTGGCAAAGAGGCGGTTGTTGTAGGAAGAAGCGCAATAGTCGGTAAGCCCGTTGCAATGCTTTTATTGGAGAAAAACGCTACAGTAACCATTTGCCATACAGGTACTCAAAAACGCGGCGTTTTGGCAGAGCATGTTAAAACCGCAGAGATTCTGGTTGTGGCCGCTGGCTCGCCCGGGTTGATAAAGGGCGAATGGATAAAAGATGGCGCTGTTGTAATAGACGTAGGCACAACTATGGTTAACGGAAAAATTACAGGCGATGTTGAATTTGATGAAGCCGCAAAGCGCGCTGCCTATGTAACGCCTGTGCCAGGCGGTTTAGGGCCGTTAACCACGGCTATATTAATGCGCAATACAACGGAATTGTTTAAAGCGCAAAATCAGCTGTAAATTAGTTGTAACCTATTTAAATTCAATAACTTAAAACGCGGTGCCTGGCACCGAAGTGAGATGATAAAAAAGATAACAGATATATTTAAAGAAAAACCGCGTACTTATTCATTTGAGTTTTTCTCGCCCAAGACAGATGCCGGTATAGCAAGGCTTTATGATACTGTAGGCGAACTTGTTAAATTAGGCCCGGATTTTTTATCGGTTACTTACGGCGCCGGCGGTTCAACCAGGGAGACAACAACTAAAATAGTTGATCAACTTCAGAAACGCTTTGATGTTTCAGTGCTGCACCATTTGACTTGCATAGGCCATACCAAGGATGAGCTTACAGGCATAATCTCTAATATAAAACAGGCAGGCGTAAAAAATATACTTGCGCTGCGCGGCGACCCGCCCGTCGGTGTTAAAGAATGGAAAAAAATACCAGGTGGGTTTGAATACAGCTATCAGCTCGTGGACATGATACGCTCCCTGCATAAGGATTATTTTTCAATAGGCGCTGCGGGTTTTCCGGAATGCCATATGAATTGTTCAAGCTATGAACTGGACACAAAATATCTGAAATTAAAGATTGACTCAGGCGCTGATTTTGCGCTGACGCAGCTTTTTTTTGATAATAACGATTATTTTAAATATATAGACAGGTTAAAGAAAGCCGGTATTAAAAACAGGGTCATACCCGGGATACTGCCCATAGTCAATTACGAGAAGCTTGTTAATTTTTGCTCAACTTGCGGAGCCAGTATACCTGATAAGGTGCGCGCTATATTTGAACCGATAAAAGATAATGAAAAGGCTACGCATAAGACAGGGGTTGAATTTGCTGTTAAACAGTGCCAGGGGCTTTTGGACAGCGGCGCCCCGGGCCTGCATTTTTATACCTTAAATAGGATAGATCCGGTAAGAGAGATTATTAAAAATATAAAACTATGACGATAGCTGAGCTGCAAAATAAGAAAAAACAAGGCAAAAAGATCACGTTGCTCACTGCATATGATTATCCTTCTGCCAATCTCCTGGAAAAAGCAGGCATAGATATAATTTTAATAGGCGATTCCCTTGGGATGTCTGTCTTAGGTTATGATTCAACTACGCTTGTTACTATGGATGAGATGATACATCACGCAAAGGCAGCGCGGCGCGGGGCAAAAAACGCTTTTTTGGTAGGCGATATGCCTTTAAAAGGTTGCCAAGGCGCTGTTAGTGATGTTGTAAAAAATGCGCAGAGATTTATGAAAGAGGCCGGCTGCGATGCCGTAAAAATAGAAGGCGCAGGAGGAGAGGCCCTTGATAAAGTAAAGGCAATAATAAAATCAGGCATACCTGTTATGGGACACGTGGGTTTAACGCCCCAAACAGCTGATAAATTAGGCGGGTTTAAGGTTCAGGGTAAGGATGCCGAGACAGCCGGAAAGATTATCAGTGAAGCGAAATTGCTTGAAACAGCAGGTTGCTTTAGTGTAATATTGGAATGCGTGCCAACTGAATTAGCCGGCACTATAACGCAGAGCTTAAACATGCCTACTATAGGTATTGGCGCAGGGGTAAATTGCGACGGCCAAGCGCTGGTAACAAATGATTTACTTGGTTTATTTGATAAGTTTAAGCCAAAATTTGTAAAGAGATACGTTGATTTATCAGAAGCCATGCTGGCTGCATTTACGGCATACAAAGAGGAAGTGGAGAAATCGGTTTTCCCATCAAAGGAGTATTCGTACAAATGAAAATACTTATCGTAGGGCCTGGGGCAATAGGGTGTTTGTTGGCAGGATATCTTACCAAGAGCGGCCAGGATGTATGGCTTCTTGACAAGCCAAACCAGAAACGCACGAAGTTGATAGAGGCTGAAGGTATAAAAATAGAAGGTGTAAACGGTTCGCATAAGATAAAAGTAAATATAACATCCGATATTAAAGATATTAAAAAAATAGAGCTTATCATTATTTGTGTAAAATCCTACGATACGGAGGCAGCTGTAAAATCAATAAAATCGCTGATAAGCGAAACAACATATTGCCTGACTCTGCAGAACGGGCTTGGCAATGTTGAGGCAATAGCCGAGATAGCAGGCGAGAACAATGTGATAGGCGGCGTTACCTCGCACGGCGCAACACTTGTATCAGGCGGCCATATAAAACATTGCGGAAAAGGTGAGACAGTGATAGGCAGGTGGCAGCCTCAAGGTAAAAAGCAGCCAAAACAGTGGAAGATACCGCGCAGGGTTCTGGAGGATATAGCAGGTGTTTTAAAAGGCGCCGGGTTTACCACGAAGGTATCGGACAAGATAAAAGATGTTTTATGGTCAAAACTGATTATAAATGTCGGGATAAATGCCTTAGCAGCCATAACGCGGCTTAACAACGGGCTTATAACCGAATACGCAGGCACAAGGCAGATCTTAAAGCAAAGCGTATTAGAGGCCAGTAAGATTGCCAGGAGAAAAAAGATATCGCTTGATTACAGCGACCCGGTTAAAAAAGTTGAGAGCGTCTGCAGCCAGACAGAAGAAAATATTTCATCCATGCTTCAGGATATTTTAAAAAACAAAAAAACAGAGATAGATTATATAAACGGCGCTATTGTGCGCGAAGGCGAGGACCTTGGGATACCTACGCCTGTAAACAGTGTATTGACAGATTTGGTAAAGACAATAGAGGCCAGTTACAATAAGCAGGTTTAGCAAGGATGGGGTCAGGTTCTAAACCTGACCCCATCCCCTGAAAGGAAAATATGATAATAATAGGTGAACGCATAAACACATCCCGGAAAGATATTGCTCATGCAGTAAAGGCCAGGGATGCCAAGTTTATAAAACTCGAGGCAACAAAACAGGCCAACTCAGGGGCTGATTTTATTGACGTAAACTGCGGCACAAATATAAACAGCGAAATAGAGGACTTAAAGTGGGTGGCGCAGGTTGTCCAGTCAGAGGTTAACCTGCCTTTATGCATAGACAGCCCGGATCCAAAAGCAATAGAAGCGGTTTTGGCCGTACACAAGGGCAAGGCATTTGTTAATTCTATAACCGCTGAAAAACAAAGGGCTGAGGCAATATTGCCGCTTGTTAAAAAGTACGATTGTTTTGTTATAGGGCTTGCCATGGGTGATAACGGCGTTCCCGTTACCGCAGAAGAAAGAAAAGAAGCAGCAGCTCAAATCTTAAAGTACGCGGATAGTTTTGGCATAAACAAAGAAAAGTTATATATAGATGCCGTAGTGCAGCCGGTTGCAACTGATTTCAAGCAAGGCAATGAATTTCTTAAGGCCATTGGCATGATAAAGACATCTTTGGGCCTTAAGACAATAGCAGGTTTAAGCAATATATCTTTCGGCCTTCCAAAAAGGTCGATACTTAACGCGTCTTTTTTTGCGATGGCTGTATGCAGCGGCCTTGATGCCGCCATAGTTGATATAATCAATCCCAATATCTACGCTACTTTAAGGGCTACGCATACTCTTTCCGGCGAGGATCAGTTTTGCCAGAAATATCTTTCCGCGTTCAGAAAAGGCCGGTTAAAATGAAAATAAGCCTGCGTGAATCTGATATAAAAGAAACATTTATCAGGTCAGGCGGTAAAGGCGGGCAAAATATAAACAAGGTTTCAACCTGTGTTTATCTTAAGCATATCCCTACCGGCATTGAAGTTAAATGCCAGAAAGAACGTTCCCAGGCCTCAAACCGGCGCCTTGCCAGAAGGCTGCTTTTAGGGAAGATAGAGCATATGATTTTGGGTAAGACCTCAGAGCATGTCAAGCGTATAGAAAAGATAAGAAGACAGAAGAGGAAGAGGTCAAAAAGGGCAAAACTAAAGATGTTAGAGGCAAAGCGCCTTCACTCTGCAAAAAAAACATTTAGATTAAAAGTTAATAAAAATTTATATTAGACGATAGTAGGCGATAGATAAGGATGGGGTCAGGTTTTAAACCTGACCCCATCCTTATGAAATTCATAAAAATACATATTGACAAAATAGGCAATTTATTGTAAAATATAACACTTAATAAAAGTTGTTTAATAATTGGCTACTAAAATTGTTTATAAAGTTACATTACAGAGGGCCTTTTAAAAGACATTTAGTATGGGACAGCTTTATTATATATCAACTTTAGAGTGGAATGAATTCCTGAAAAGCTCATTGCCGGAATGGAGTTTATATGCGCCTGTAAGGCAGGATAAAAACCTTGCTTTTGAGCGTTTGAGCGAGAATAATTTTAATTCTGTTGAGTTAGACAGTTACCGCGCCACCCAGCCTTTAAAATCATTTCTGTTTTTTTTCTACGAGCAAATCACAAATATAAAAAAATATCCGAACATGAGAGGTTCTGCTGTGCTCGGCCTTAAGGCCTGCGATTTAAACAGCCTTCAGCTTTATGATAAAACATTTTTAGAGGGAGAATTCGCAGAGCCGTTTTATAAAAGGCGCAGGCAGGACCTTTTGCTTATCAGTTCAGACTGCCAGAAGCCCATTGAATCGTGTTTTTGCACTGTGCTCGGAGCTAATCCATATCCCGAGGAATATTTTGATATAAATATTTCCAGGATCAGCGCAGGCTATATCGTGGACATAAATTCCGAGGCAGGAGAGGAATTTATAAAGTCCAAAAAAGATTTTTTTAAAAAGGTTGTTGACAGAAGTATATTAATGAAACGCGAGGCCAAGAGAAGAGCGGCTGTTGAGACGGTTGAAGGTTTTAACAGCCATTTTGACATTAAAGCGCCTTTTCTTAATATGCTCAGGCAGAAACTTATGTCAAAGGTATGGAATGAACAATCCAAGACATGCGTTACCTGCGGCGCGTGCACGCAGATATGCCCTACATGTTATTGTTTTTTGATCGAGGATGTAAAAAGCGACAAGTTCAGGTATTGGGACTCGTGCCAGTACACGGGTTTTGCCAGGGTTGCAGGCAACGCAAATCCGCGAAAAAAGGTTTACGAGAGATTAAGGCACAGGTATCTTCATAAATTTGATTATATACATGAAAGTTTCGGTTTTGACGGCTGCACCGGATGCGGAAGGTGTATCCAGGCATGCCAGGGAAAGATAGATATGAGAAAGGTTTTAAGCGAATTAAAAAAGGACCCGGTGAATTCTAATGCTTAATCCGTACGAATCGCAGGACGCTAAAGTAGAAGATATAATCACAGAGACATCCAATATTAAGACCTTCGCGCTAAAGCTCAATGAAAAGATGAGTTTTCTTACCGGCCAGTTTGTTGAGTTGGGCATAAAAGGCCTTTCTGAGGCGCCTTTTACGCCGTCAAGTTCGCCTTATGAAACAGACCGTATGGAAGTGACAATAATGAAGGCAGGCTGTCTTACTGAAAAGTTTCATGATTTAAAAAAGTCAAGCACAGTTACAATAAGAGGGCCTTACGGAAAAGGTTATCCCATAGAGCAGATGTACGGCAAGGAAGTGTTGATTACCGGAGGAGGAGTGGGTATGGCGCCTTTGCGTTCATTCCTGCTGACGCTTCTTGAACAAAGGGATAAATTTAAAAGAATTATTCTTTGTTACGGTTCCAAATCGCCGCAGGATATAGTATATAAGGATCAATTTGCTGATTGGATGAAAAACCCTGCTCTGGAGATTTACCGCAGCGTTGACAAGGCTGATTCCTCCTGGAATGAAACAAAAGGCGTGGTAACGGTTTTACTGGATAAAGTCAAGGTTAACCTTAAGAATTCCGTAGCCGTTGTTTGCGGCCCGCCTATAATGATGAAATTTGCCACAATGAAACTTATAAATCTTGGGCATAAAGATGAAAATATATACCTTTCCATGGAAAAGAATATGTCATGCGGCCTCGGTAAATGCGGGCATTGTGGCATAGGTAAATATTATGTGTGCCAGGATGGCCCTGTTTTTACATATGATCAGATAAAAAATAATCAGGAAATATGGGATTAGCATGAAGAGGCTTTTATTAGATTTAGAAAAATATAACTCCTGCAAAGATGATAAATATTCATGCAGCTATCCTTATCATCCTTTTAACAGTGGGATAGGCGCGCTTCTTGAATATGCTACCTTTATATATATATGCAGGCAGTGCGAAGAGGCGCCATGCGTCAGTTCGTGCCCAAAAGAGGCGCTGGAGAAAGTCCCGGCCGCAAATTTAAAAAGGTATAATAACAGATGCATAAGCTGCAAATCATGCATGCTTGCCTGCCCGTTCGGCACTATAGTGCCTGAGGTTGTGCCTTATCTGTCATCAAGATGTGATTTGTGTATAGGAAGATTAAATGATAACGAGGCGCCGGCATGCGCTGCGAATTGCTCTAACGGGGTTTTATCTTATTGCGAGGTTGAGGAATCTAAAGAAAAAAACATATATATATTAAACGATCATCTTGCTGTTCATTGTGTTGCGTGGCAGAAACCGCCTGTGGCTAAAAAAATATGAAAGACATATTTTATTTTTTAATATTTCCCGGATTTTTATTTACAGCCATTATAGGGCTTCTCTTGGCATGGGTTGACCGTAAAGTTACAGCAAGGCTGCAATGGCGCGTAGGCCCGCCATGGTATCAGCCGTTTGCGGATTTCATAAAGCTCATGGGCAAAGAGGTTATAATACCAAAGGCCGGTTCTGTGTTTGTATTTTTGATGGCGCCTGTTATAGGGCTTATTGCGGTTACGCTTGTTTCTGTTATTTTGCTGCTTGTCTTGATTGCGCCGGGCGAGGGTTTTGGAGGCGACATTATAGTGGCGCTTTATCTTTCGGCGATTCCGGCATTAAGCGTGATAATAGGTGGATTTGCCTCAAGAAATTCTCTGGCGTCTTTAGGAGCGTCAAGAGAGATGAAGCTGATGCTTTCATATGAGCTGCCGTTTATTATAGCTGTTTTTGTGCCGGTTATTATTTCAGGCGGGATAATCAGTTTTTCGGCATTATTGGATTTTCAGCGCCAGAACGGAATTTTTTTAAATCATATATCGGCAGTACTGGCTTTTGTAGTGTCTATAATGTGCGCGCAGGCAAAGCTTTGCCTTGTGCCGTTTGACGCTCCTGAGGCAGAAGCGGAAATTATTGCCGGAGGCTACATTGAGTATTCAGGCGCGGCGTTGGCATTATTTAAACTTACCAGGGCAATGAATCTTTTTGTGATGCCGTTTTTTCTTACGGTTATTTTTATGGGCGCAAACTTTTTTCTTTTTCCGATTGCTGTAATTGCGGTGATTCTTATAAGAAATACAAATCCGCGCGTAAGGATAGACCAGGCAACCAGATTTTTCTGGGGGCCGATGACTGTTATGGCTGCGCTTGCCGCAGGGCTAGCTTTATTGGGTTATTAACGCGAATGGGGTCAGGTTTCGAACCTGACCCCACACCAAAGGAATTTATTTACGATGTCTATTAAAGTAAAGGCACTAACTAAGTCGTTGTGGGCTTTTCATCTTGCGACAGGCTCATGTAATAATTGCGACATAGAGATACTGGATTTATTAACTCCGCGTTTTGACGTGGAGAGGTTTGGTATTGTACTAGTCGGAAGCATAAGGCATGCGGATGTTCTTTTAGTTACAGGAGTGGTAAATAAAAAGATTGCCCCGCGGCTTAAGAAATTGTACGAGCAGACGTCAAAGCCCTGTCTTGTGGTTGCTGTTGGCGCATGCGCCTGCGGCCAGGGGATATTTAGAGGCGGTTATAATACATTTGTGCCGGTGGACAATGTTATACCTGTTGATGTGTATGTGCCGGGATGTCCGCCCAAACCCGAGGCAATGATATTGGGCGTTGTGAAAGCGATAGAAAAAGTAAAAAGTCAAAAGTAAAAAGGTAAAATTTATGGCTAAACAGCTAATGTTTCAGATAAAAGACAAGTTAGGGGATGTTGTTTTTCAGCTGGAGGATAAATCCGCAAAAAGGACATTTGCTTCCATCCATAAAGCAGACCTCAGGCAGGTTGCCGGAGTGCTGCACAAGGATTTTAAAGCAAGGTTTTCAATCGCTTCCGGCATTGACAATGTAAAGAATTTCGAACTTTTGTATCATTTTTCTTTTGATGATTTGGGGAAAATAATTTCTATCAGGACATTTGTAGAAAAAGATGATCCTGTTATTGATTCTCTTGTTCCGGTGATAGGGCCTGCCGCTGAATGGATTGAAAGGGAGATACACGAATTACTGGGTATATCTTTTAAGGGCCATCCGAACTTAAAGCGCTTGCTTTTGGCTGATGAGTGGCCTGAGGGTAAATACCCCTTAAGAAGGGATTTTAAAAATGAGTGATAAGAAAAAAATACGCCAGACGGTTATTCCCATAGGGCCTTTTCATCCTTTACAGGAAGAGCCTGAATTTTTTAAATTATTCGTAGACGGCGAAACCGTAACGGACATAGAGATAAACATAGGTTATAACCACCGCGGCATAGAAAAGATTTCAGAGGTAAAATCGTTTGACCAGGTGACATTTCTTGTTGAAAGGATTTGCGGGATATGCTCGAATTCCCACCCTTTTGCGTATTGTCTGGCCATAGAGGATTTAATGGGCATAGAAGCGCCTGAGCGCGCATCTTTTATAAGAACCGTGATAGCTGAATTAGAGAGGATACATTCGCATCTTTTATGGTTGGGTTTGGCAGGCCATTTCCTGGGATATAATACTGTTTTTATGTGGGCGTGGAAATACCGCGAGCCTGTGCTTGATATATTTGAGGCCATTACCGGAAACAGAAATCATTATGCAATGAATAAGCCCGGAGGCGTGCGGCGCGATATAATAGACGATGATATTCCTGCGATACTTAAAATGGTTTCAGAGCTGGTGCCTGCCATGGATATGTTTAAAGGCGCTATAATTGATGACCCTGTTATACACGCAAGGCTTAAAGGCGTGGGTATATTGACAAAAAAAGACGCTATTGCTTACGCAGCGCTTGGGCCGGTTGCAAGGGCATCGGGTTTTGATGTGGATATACGCAGGGATGAGCCGTACGGCGCCTATGACAGGGTAAAATGGAATGTAATAGTTGAACAGGATGGCGATGTTTTTGCAAAGGCAAAGGTAAGGATACTTGAA
>PFHB01000047.1 GCA_002783585.1 Candidatus Omnitrophica bacterium CG_4_8_14_3_um_filter_43_15 | reverse complement strand
GCTATGGAAAAGGAGCTTCGCTTTGCTATTCGTGAAGGCGGCCATACAGTAGGCGCTGGTGTAATATCGGAGATAATAGCGTAAAGGATAGTCAATGCCGCAAGAGATAATAACATTTGAATGCACTGTTTGTAAGAATAGAAATTATTCTTCCACAAAGAACCCAAAGACTGTAACAGACAGGTTGCAGTTGAGTAAATTTTGTAAGTTTTGCAGGAAACATTCGCCGCACAAAGAGATAAAGTAGATTATATAGGCCATAGGCCTGTTCTGCTGCGCCCTGCGCGTAGCAAAATAACGGTGAGGGTTTCGCAGGAACAAGGCCCTACGAAGCTCATACCATTGTAATTAAGATTAGTAGAGCGAAGTAGGCCTGTAGCTCTAATTGGCAGAGCAGCGGTCTCCAAAACCGCGTGTTGGGGGTTCAAATCCCTCCAGGCCTGCCATTCTGCTTCGCTTTGTGCTTGGAAAAATAGCGGTGGGGCTACGCAGCAATTAGGCGAAGCAGAATGTTGCTACGAAGCCCATACCAGCAATAACGTTGAGAAGGGCGAAGTAGAACAGAGTAAATTGAACAATTATGCAAATTATATCTAAAACAAAAAAATTTCTACAGGAAGTAAAAACAGAGTTTAAAAAGGTAAGTTGGTCCGATAGAAACGAGCTTATCGGTTCAACCAGCGTTGTCATTGTATCGGTAGCGCTGCTCGCAACGTTTATAGGGGTGTGCGATTTTGTTTTCGCCAAAATTATAAACATTATAATAAGGTAAAGCTCTTTTAAAATGGCAAAAAAGTGGTACATAGTTCATACGCAGACAGGTTATGAAGACAGGGTTAAAACAAACCTTGAAAACCGCCTTAAAGCAAGCCTTATAAATGAGCAGATCTCCCAGATATTAATACCTACCGAGAAGGTTTCTGAAATACGCGACGGAAAAAAAAAGATTTCTGAAAGAAAGGTTTTCCCCGGTTATGTTTTTATCGAAATGGAGCTTACCGAGGAAAGTTGGTATCTTGTCAGAAATACTCAGGGTATTACAGGTTTTATAGGCCCGGGCTCAAGGCCTCAGGCGCTTAAGGAAAGCGAGATAGATAATATAATAAGGCAGTCGGAAGAGAAAAAAGAGCGCCCGATTCCCAAGATAGCCTTTGATATAGGTGAATCAGTAAGGATAAAGGAAGGCCCGTTTACCAATTTTAACGGCACAATAGAGGAAGTCAATCCGGTAAAGCAGAAATTAAAAGCCAAGGTTTCAATATTCGGAAGATTAACTCCGGTAGAGCTTGAATATTGGCAGGTGGAGAAATTATAACATGGCTAAAAAGGTAGTTACACAAATAAGATTATACTGCCCGGCAGGAGCGGCAAATCCTGCGCCTCCTGTAGGCCCGGCTTTGGGCCAGCACGGCCTTAACATAATGGAGTTTTGCAAGCAGTTTAACGAAAAAACAAAGGGTCAGGAAGGCCTTATACTGCCTGTTGTAATAGATGTTTACGAGGGCAAAAAGTTCTCGTTTATAATCAAGACCCCGCCGTGTTCGATATTGTTAAAAAAGGCCTGCGGTATTGCCAAGGCTTCAGGCGAGCCGAACAAGATAAAGATAGGCCAGGTTACGCATGATCATGTAAAAGAAATAGCAAAAATAAAAATGAAGGATTTGAATACAACCGATTTGGATAAAGCGGTTAAAATAGTTGAGGGCACCGCGCGTTCAATGGGCATAGAAGTAGTGGACAAGATTACTATGGAGCCTGTGATAGATGTGCCGGCAGCCGTAGCTGCGCCTGCGCCTGAAAAAGCAAAACCAACAGGAAAGAAATAATGCGTGCAACAAAAAGACAAAAAGAAGTATCCAAGCTTGTAGATAAAGATAAAAAATACACGCTAAGCGAAGCCATTTCTGTTTTAAAGAGCGTGCCTCATCCTAAATTTGATGAGACAGTAACAATATCTTTTAAGGTTAACATTGACCAGAAAGAGGCTCCGCAGTCAGTCAGGAGCACTGTTGCGCTTCCGCACGGCACAGGCAAAAAAGTAAGGGTTGCTGTTTTTTGTAAGGGCGAGTCCGTTATTGAGGCAAGAAACGCAGGGGCTGATTTTATAGGCGCCAATGACCTTATAGATAAAATTGCGGCAGGATGGTCAGATTTTGACGTTGCAGTAAGCACGCCTGAGATGATGAAGGATTTGAGCAAGTTGGGCAAAATACTCGGCCCCAGGGGCCTTATGCCGAATCCAAAAGCCGGCACTGTGACGCAGGATGTTGCCAAGGCAATCAAAGAGGTTAAGGCCGGTAAGATTGAATTCAGGATGGATAAGCAGTCAAATATACACACCCCTGTAGGAAAACTTTCTTTCGCTGAAGGCGCGATAAACGATAATGCCAGCGTCCTGATAGAGAGCGTTATAAAAAATAAACCGGCCACTGTAAAGGGCCATTTTATAAAATCTATAAGTATTGCAAGCAGCATGGGGCCGGGCCTTAAGCTGGACATTGCGCAGTTTTCGCATATATAAGGAAAAGCAGGCATATGTTAAAAAAATTCGGGCAACTGACAAGGCAGCACGCGATAAATGAGCTGACAAAGCTCTTTAAAGAAAATGAATCCGCCATAGTTACGAGTTTTAAGCAGGTGGATGTTAATAAGATGCAGGCAATCAAAAAGCCGCTTAAGAATTCTTCGGCAAGGTTTAAGGTTGTCAAGAATTCAATGGCAAAGATAGCCGTTAAAAAGGCCGATATGGAAGGCATGGCCGGGCTTTTTGACGGGACCTGCGCTGTTACTTTCTGCGATGAGGACGGTTTTCTGGCGGCGTCGAAAATATTTGTCAATTTTTCAAAGGAAAATGAGGGTTTTAAGATACGCGGCGGATGTTTAGCCGGAGAATTTATCGATGCCGAACGGATCAGGGATTTTGCGTTATTGCCGGGTAGGGAGGCGCTTGTAGCAAAGGCCATAGGCACAATGAAATCGCCTATAACAGGCCTTGTCGGAGTTTTAAATAATGTGATTAACGGTTTTGTTCGCGTAGTTGACCAATTAGCAAAGAAGAAAGGAAGTCCCTCGTCCCGAGACGTCTGAATATAGAAATGGCGCGACGAGGGACTCGGGATAAAATTTTTAAATTGGTAAACAAGGAAAAATTTTAGGAGGAGTAAAAAATGAGTGAGGAGAACGTAAAGACGCAGGAAAAACCTAAAGTTGAGCTTAGCAAGAAGGCTGAAGAGGTTATGTCAAGCATCGCAGGTATGACGGTTTTGGAGCTTGCAAACTTGGTGAAGGCGCTTGAAGAAAAATTTGGTGTTTCAGCAGCCATGCCGGTTATGGCAGGTTTTGCGGCAGCCGGCGCGCCGGCAGCGGGCGCGGCAGCAACGGAAGAAAAAACAACCTTTAATGTTGTGCTTGCAAGTATCGGCACAAACAAGATTCAGGTCATAAAAGTAGTAAGAGAGATTACGAGCTTAGGCCTGAAAGAAGCAAAGGATTTAGTTGAAGCCGCTCCGAAAGCGATCAAGGAAGGCGTGCCGAAAGAAGAAGCCGAAGACATAAAGAAAAAGGTTGAGGCAGTAGGCGCAAAAGTAGAATTGAAATAAAACCTAAGCGAGGGGAAATGATCAAACGTAGATTTTTCGCCAAGATAAAAGATGTTTTTGACATACCTCATATGCTGGATATCCAGCTTAAGTCCTACGAAAATTTTCTGCAGGCTGACATAGCAAAGGCAAAAAGAAAATTTTGCGGCTTACAGCAGGTATTCAATAAGGTGTTTCCGATTGAAAATATAGACTCGACTTATAAGCTCGAGTTTGTAAGTTATTCTTTGGAAAAACCAAAATATAACATACTGGAGTGTCAAAAAAGAGGCCTGACATATGCATCCACTTTAAGGGTCAGGCTAAGGCTTAAATCCAAGAAGCTCGCCAAAGAGCAGGATGTTTATATATGCGGCCTGCCTTTAATGACAGATACAGGCACTTTTATAGTAAACGGCGATGAAAGGGTTGTTGTCAGTCAGCTCCACCGTTCGCCAGGCGTATCTTTTGCAGAAGAGCTGCATTCTTCAGGCAGAAAGATTTATTCGGCAAGGATTATACCTTATCGCGGGGCATGGGTTGAGTTTGAATTTGATATATCCGACACATTGAATGTTTTTATAGACAGGCGTAGAAAATTGCCGGCAACCACTTTTTTAAGGGCTACGGGATTATCCAGCGATGAAGATATACTGAAGATATTTTGTGGCATGGAGGATGTGGATATATCCCGCAAGGCGCAGCTTGAAAATGCGTTGACGAGGGTTACCGCGTATGATGTGATAGATCCTGCCACAGATGTTTTGGTGCTTGAGAAATTTTCAAAAATAAACGAAGCCGCGCTTAATAAACTCACTTCTCATAATATAAAAAATATAAAACTTTTTATTCAGCCGGTACAGGAAATCCTTAATACAATACAAAAAGACCATACCAAGAATCAGCAGGAAGCGTTGGTGGATATATTCAGGCGCGTGCGCCCGGGGGATCCGCCGACACTTGAGAGCGCGACACTTCTGTTTGAGCGTATGTTTTTTGACAACAAGCGCTATGATTTAGGAAATGTCGGAAGATTTATGATAAACAGGCGGTTGGGTATAAATGAGCCTGAGAACGTCAGAGTGCTTACCCGGGAAACCACCATTACCACGATTAAAACTCTTGTAAAGATTAAAAACGGCGAAGGCGAAGTCGATGATATAGATCATTTGGGCAACAGAAGGGTTAAGACAGTGGGCGAGTTGCTTGAAAACCAGATGCGTATAGGGCTTGTAAGGCTTGACCGCTCGATAAGAGAAAGAATGGCCATATACGATCTTGACAATGCCATGCCTCATAATCTTATCAATTCAAAACTCGTGTCAAGCGTTGTGAAAGATTTCTTCGGCAGAAGCCAGTTGTCGCAATTTATGGACCAGACAAATCCTCTTGCGGAATTAACGCACAAGCGCCGCTTAAGCGCCCTTGGGCCGGGAGGCCTTTCAAGGGAGCGCGCAGGTTTTGAGGTCAGAGACGTGCACCATTCTCATTACGGCAGGGTTTGCCCCATTGAGACGCCTGAAGGACCTAACATAGGATTGATAGCCTCTCTTTCCACATACGCCAGAATAAACAAATATGGTTTTATTGAAACGCCTTACAGGAAGGTTGAAAACGGAAAGGTTACCAATAAGATAGAATATCTCTCAGCGGATATAGAGGATAAATATATAATAGCCCAGGCCAATGCCCAGCTTGATTCAGACGGCAGGTTTTCCGAGGATACCGTGCTATGCAGGCATAAAGGAGATTTTCCGAAGGCCGAGAGGAAAAAAGTTGATTACATGGACGTTTCACCCAGGCAGCTTGTTTCTGTTGCGGCAAGTTTGATACCGTTTTTAGAGCATGACGACGCAAACCGCGCGCTTATGGGTTCAAATATGCAGCGCCAGGCAGTGCCGCTTTTAAACCCTGAATCGCCTCTTATCGGAACAGGCATGGAGTACAGGGCGGCAAAGGATTCAGGTACTGTTATAGTCGCAAAGGCCGATGGCACTGTAAAAAGCGTGCAGGCAGATGAGATTGTGATAGGCCCGATTGTTTATAAACTGAAAAAGTTTATGCGTTCAAACGCCGATACATGCGTAAATCAGAGGCCGCTTGTTAAGCCGGGGCAGAAGGTAAAAGCCGGAGATATAATAGCTGATGGCGCAGGTACCAAAGACGGAGAGCTTGCGTTGGGCAGGAATGTGCTTGTTGCGTTTATGCCGTGGAGAGGCTATAACTTTGAAGACGCGGTTTTGGTAAGCGAAAGAACCGCCAAAGAGGATGTATTCACGTCCGTACATGTTGAAAAATTTGAGATAGAGGCAAGGGATACAAGATTAGGCAATGAAGAGATCACAAGAGATATACCCAATGTAGGCGAAGATGCTTTAAGGGATCTTGATGAAAACGGTATAGTAAGGGTAGGCGCAGAAGTCCACCCGGGAGATATACTTGTCGGTAAGATTACGCCTAAATCAGAAACAGAGCTTTCCCCGGAAGAAAAATTATTACGCGCCATATTCGGCGAAAAGGCCGGAGACGTCAGAGACGCCTCTTTGGTGGTGCCGCCGGGCGTTGAAGGTATTATTGTTGATGTAAAGGTGTTTTCAAGAAAGGGCCTGAATAAGGCCAACAGGGAAGAGCTCAAAAAAGAACGTGAAAATATAGAGCGCATCAGAAAGATTTACCAGTCGCAGATCGAGGATATAAAACTTGAAAAGCAGGAAAAACTTATAAAACTGCTTTCCGGCACAAAACTTGCGGAAAGTCTTACAGATGAAGATACGGGAAAGGTTTTGATATCCGAGGGCCGCACGATACGTAAATCCGACATAAAAAAGCTTATGAAGTGCAAGCTTGACCACATAAAGATCCAGGATAATCCTCAGCTTGAAGAAGAGGTTTCCAGGGTTATGCGTATCTTGGATGAACATATAGATGAGCTTATATACGAGCAGGAGACAGAGATTGACAAGGTTAAAAGAGGCGACGAGCTTCCCTCCGGAGTATTAAAGAGGGTTGTTGTTTTTATAGCTACGAAAAGAAAAATGTCAGTAGGCGATAAGGTAGCGGGCCGTCACGGAAATAAGGGCGTTATAGCCAAGATCTTGCCTGAAGAGGATATGCCGTTTCTGCCTGACGGTACGCCGGTTGACATAGTGTTAAACCCGTTAGGCGTGCCTTCAAGAATGAATGTAGGCCAGATTCTGGAAACCCATCTTGGGTGGGCCGCAAAGACGCTTGGTTTTTATGTTGCTTCGCCCATATTTGACGGCGCAAAAGAAAGCGATATCTTAGGTGAATTAAAAAAAGCCGGCTTGCCGCTGGATGGTAAAACAGTCCTTTATGATGGTTTTACAGGCAAGGCTTTTATGCAGAAGGTAACGGTTGGTTACATATATATAATGAAGCTGGCGCATTTGGTTGATGATAAGATACACGCCCGTTCAATAGGGCCTTATTCATTGGTTACGCAGCAGCCGCTGGGCGGCAAGGCGCAATTTGGCGGGCAGCGTTTCGGCGAGATGGAGGTATGGGCCCTTGAAGCGTACGGCGCAGCATATACCCTGCAGGAACTTCTTACAGTTAAAAGCGACGATGTGATAGGCAGGACCAGGATTTACGAGGCAATCGTGAAAGGTGAATCAGCGCTGCAGCCGGGGATGCCTGAATCTTTTAATGTGCTGGTCAAAGAACTCCAGTCTTTAGGGCTTGATGTCAGGCTGGAAAGGGAATCCAAATAATATGAGTACTCAGGGACACGAGATACCCGTAGCGGGATTTGATTCGATTTCAATAAGAATAGCTTCTCCCGAAATAATAAGGTCATGGTCAAGAGGCGAAGTGAAAAAGCCTGAAACCATAAATTACAGGACATTAAGGCCTGAGAAAAACGGGCTTTTCTGCGAGAAGATTTTCGGGCCGACAAAGGACTGGGAATGCAGCTGCGGAAAATATAAAAGGATCAAACATAAAGGCATTATTTGCGACCGTTGCGGAGTGGAGGTTACATTATCAAAGGTCAGGCGCGAACGCATGGGCAGCATTGAACTGGCAACGCCTGTTTCCCACGTCTGGTTTTTCAAGGCCATACCTTCGAGAATGTCAGCCATGCTCGAATTAAACGTAAGAGAACTTGAGAGAATTATATATTATGAGGAATATGTTGTTATAGATCCTGGCGAGACGCCTCTTAAAAAAGGCGATCTGTTGAATGAAGAAAAATACCTGGAAGCGCTTGATCAGTTCGGCCAGAAGTTTACCGCTAAGATGGGAGCTGAAGCCGTCCGTGAGTTATTAAAAGAAGTTGATCTTGACAAACTTACAACCAGGCTTAATAAGCAGATAAAGGCCACCAAAATAGACCAGACAAAGAAACGCCTGGCAAAACAGCTTAAAATAGTCGAACTGCTTAAAAAATCCGGCAATAAACCGGAATGGATGATACTTGACGTGGTTCCTGTTATACCGCCTGATTTAAGGCCTTTGGTTCCTTTAGACGGCGGCAGGTTTGCGACCAGCGATTTGAATGATTTATACAGAAGAGTAATAAACAGGAATAACCGCCTTAAAAAGCTGCTTACCCTGAAGGCCCCTGAAATAATAATAAGAAATGAAAAGAGGATGCTTCAGGAGGCGGTTGACGCGCTGTTTGATAATGGCCGTCACGGCAGGCCGGTATTAGGCCCGGGTAACAGGCCCCTTAAATCTTTAAGCGACATGCTTAAAGGCAAACAGGGCCGTTTCAGGCAGAACCTTTTGGGTAAACGCGTTGATTATTCCGGCCGCTCTGTAATTGTTATAGGCCCGGAGCTTAAACTTCACCAGTGCGGCCTGCCTAAGAGAATGGCCCTTGAATTGTTTGAGCCGTTTATTATTAAGAGATTACGCGATAAGGGTTTTGTCCATACAATAAAAAGCGCGCGCAAGATGGTTGAAAAAACACGTATGGAGGTATGGGATATACTTGATGAGGTTATCAAGGAGCATCCTGTGCTTTTAAACCGCGCCCCGACTTTGCACAGGCTCGGCGTACAGGCCTTTCAGCCGGTTTTGATAGAAGGAAAGGCCATAAGGATACATCCTTTGGTTTGCACAGCGTTTAACGCTGACTTTGACGGCGATCAGATGGCTGTCCATGTGCCATTGTCTTTGGAGGCGCAGATGGAGGCCAGGCTTCTGATGCTTGCCCCGCATAACGTATTTTCACCTTCAGACGGCAGGCCTATAGTAACGCCCACTCAGGATATAGTTTTGGGCTGTAACTTTCTGACAAAGGAAAAAGCAGGGTTAAGAGGCGAGGGCAGTGTTTTCAGCAATACCGAAGAGGTAGTGCTTGCGTTTCAGGATTGCCAGATAGACCTTCATGCAAAGATCAAAGTAAGAATAGACGGCAAAATAATCGAGACAACAACAGGCAAGGTGTTGTTTAATGTTATAGCCATACCGCAGGCAATGCCGTATGTCAATCAGGAGATGAATAAGGGCGCTCTTTCAGGTGTTGTCACTAAATGTTATCAGTTGTTAGGCCACGCAAGGACAGTGCAGCTTCTGGATGATTTAAAGGCAGTAGGTTTTGAATGGGCCACGCAGGCAGGTATATCCATATCAATAACAGACCTTGTTGTGCCTGAAAAGAAAAAGATGTTTCTTGAAATAGCCAAAAAAGAAGTGGCCGACGTAGAGAAACAATACAAGATGGGTATAATAACAGAAGGTGAAAGATATAACAAGATCATAGATATCTGGACCCATATTACAGACAAGGTTTCAGACCTGATCTTTGACGAATTAGACCCGTTTAACCCCATATTTATGATGGCCGATTCCGGCGCAAGGGGCTCCAAGCAGCAGATAAGGCAGCTTTCAGGCATGAGGGGTTTAATGGCAAAGCCTTCAGGCGAGATTATAGAAAGCCCTATTACCGCAAATTTCAGAGAAGGCCTTACAGTGCTGGAATATTTTATATCAACTCACGGCGCCAGAAAAGGCCTTGCCGATACGGCTTTAAAGACAGCCGATTCGGGTTATCTTACAAGAAGGCTTGTTGACGTTGCCCAGGATGTTATTATTACGGAGCTTGATTGTGGGACTATAAACGGCATAATTGTAAGCGCCATAGTTGAAGGCGATGAAATCGTCGTAGACCTTAAAGAAAGAATCGTCGGAAGAGTGGCGATTGATAATATAGTGGACGTTATAACAGACAAGGTGATAGTCGAGGCCAATCAGGAAATAAGCGACGAGCAGGCAGATTTGATAGAATCAGCGGGCATAGAAAAGATAAGAATAAGAAGCGTACTTACATGCGAGACTAAGTACGGCGTGTGCGCCAAATGCTACGGTAAAAACCTTGCTACGCGCAAGCCAGTGGAATTAGGCGAGGCCGTTGGTATTATTGCGGCGCAGTCTATAGGCGAGCCCGGTACTCAGCTTACAATGAGGACATTTCATATAGGCGGCACGGCAAGCAGGATAATAGAGCAGTCATTTATAAAAAGCAAAAGCGACGGGATACTTTCTTATCACGGTTTAAGGGTTGTAAAAAAGAAGGCCGGTGAAAATATAGTATTAAACAGAAACGGCCAGATTTCTATAAACGATAAAAACGGCCGTGAACACGAACGTCATGTTATGCCTCAGGGCGCTGTCGTAAAATTTGATGATCAGCAGGAAATCAAAAAAGATGCTGTCATAGTGAGATGGGACCCGTACACCGTGCCCATACTTACAGAGGTTGAGGGCGCTGTGAGGTTTGAGGATATAGTCGAAGATATTACTATGCGCAAGGAATTAGACAGCGCCACAGGCCTTACCGACAGGGTTATAATGGAACACAAAGGCGGAGAGTATCATCCTCAGATTGTTATACAGAATAAAAAAGACGAAGTGCTTGCCATATATCCGATACCGGTGGGCGCGCATATAGCGGTAAAAGACGGCCAGAATATAGAGGCCGGCGGCACTATCGCCAAGACTCACAGGGTGTTGACCAAAACAAAAGATATTACAGGCGGGCTTCCCAGGGTTGCTGAATTGTTTGAAGCCAGGCGCCCAAAGGATCCTGCCATAATAAGCGAGATTGACGGTGTTGTTGAATTCGGCCCGGCTAAAAAAGGCCAGCGCAGGGTAATTATAAAGTCAGCCTCGGGAATGAAAAAAGAATATCTTATACCGCACGGCAAACATCTCAATGTGTACAAGGGTGATTATGTCAACGCAGGCCAGCAATTAATAGACGGCGCTGTTGTGCCGCAGGATATATTAAGGGTTTCCGGCGACAAGAAACTTCAGGAATACCTTGTCAACGAGATCCAGGAAGTTTACAGGCTTCAGGGTGTAAAGATAAATGATAAACATATAGAGGTTATTGTCAGGCAGATGCTGAGAAAGGTATCCATAGAGGATTCAGGCGATACCATTTTCTTGATCGGAGAGCAGGTCGACAAGTTTATATTCAAAGAAGAGAACAATAAGGTTACTAAAAAAGGCGATAAGCCAGCCAGCGCTGTGCCGATTCTTCTCGGTATTACAAAAGCCTCCTTGAGCACTGAAAGTTTTATTTCAGCCGCCAGCTTCCAGGAGACAACAAGAGTCTTGACAGAGGCTGCCGCAAGCGGCAAAATAGATTTTTTACGTGGACTTAAGGAAAATGTCATCATGGGCCACTTAATACCGGCGGGTACAGGTTTTAAGGCCCATCATAAAATAGAGATAGTAAGAGAACAACAAGAACAAGAGATAGAGCAAAACAAAGCGGAATAAGATGCCAACAATAAGCCAATTAATAAGACTGGGAAGAACAGATAAAAGATATAAAACAAAATCTCCTGCTTTGAAGCGCTGCCCGCAAAGGCGCGGTGTTTGCCTGCAGGTAAAGACAATGACGCCAAAGAAGCCTAATTCGGCATTGCGCAAGATTGCGAGGGTGAGGCTTACCGGCGGTATAGAAGTCACGGCTTATATACCGGGCGAAGGCCATAATCTTCAGGAACATTCAATAGTTCTTGTAAGAGGCGGCAGGGTAAAAGATTTGCCGGGAGTCAGGTATCATATAGTGCGCGGTTCGCTTGATACCGCGGGCGTATCCGACAGAAAAAGATCGCGTTCTAAATACGGAGCAAAAAAGCCCAAATGAGAAGAAGAAGAGCGGAAAAAAGACAGGTAACTCCGGATCCTAAATATAACAGCAAACTCATAACCAAGTTTGTAAACTGCGTTATGAGGGATGGAAAGAAGTCTACGGCAGAGGCCATAGTTTATGGCAGCCTGGACATAGTATGCAAAAAACTTAACAAAACAGAAACAATTGAGGTTTTACAGAAGGCGGTTGACAATGCTCGCCCACTTTTAGAGTTAAAGCCAAGAAGGGTCGGTGGAGCAACATACCAGATTCCTATAGAAGTCAGCAATGAAAGGGGAGTGGCAGTGGTGCTTCGTTGGATAAGAAATTTTGCAAGAGCCAGAAAAGGCAAGCCCATGAAAGAGCGTTTGGCGCTTGAGATATTGGATGCGTATAACGGCACAGGCTCTGCAATAAAAAAACGGGAAGATACCCATAAAATGGCTGAGGCCAATAAAGCATTTGCGCACTTTAAATGGTGAGATGACACGCATAATAGGGCAGGAAATACAAAAAAAGATAATGGCAAGAAAAGCACCTTTACAAAAACTTAGAAATATCGGTATCATGGCGCATATAGACGCCGGCAAGACCACGACCACGGAGCGGGTTCTTTTTTACACAGGCAGGCTGTATAAAATAGGCACTGTTGATGAGGGCACTGCAACCATGGATTGGATGGTTCAGGAGCAGGAAAGGGGTATAACTATTACATCCGCCTCTACCCAGTGCGAGTGGAAGGATTTTACAATAAATGTTATAGACACCCCGGGGCATGTGGATTTTACAATAGAGGTTGAAAGGTCTTTGCGTATTTTAGACGGAGGCGTTGTTGTGTTTTGCGCCGTAGGCGGGGTTGAACCGCAGAGCGAGACAGTCTGGCGCCAGGCAGACAGGTATAAAACACCCAGGATAGCTTATATAAACAAGATGGATCGCACAGGCGCAGACTTTTTTAAGGCCCTTGATGAGATGTATACAAAACTCGGCGCTTTGGCATGCCCTATACAGATACCGTTTGGCAAAGAAAGTTCTTTTGAAGGTATTATAGATCTTATACATATGAAACTTATAAAATATAAGGATGAATCAGGCAGGGAATATGACTTGCTTCCTATACCTGAAGCCGCGCTTAAAGAGGCCCAGCACTACAGGTATGTTATGATAGAGAAACTTGCCGAGGCCGACGAGAAGGTGATGGAAAAATATATACATAATGAAGAGATGACAGAGGCCTATATAATAAAACATATACGAAAGGCTACTTTGCATAACAGCCTTGTTCCGGTTTTATGCGGGTCAAGCCTGAAGAATACAGGTATACAGCCGTTATTGGATGCTATATGCGAGTATCTTCCTTCTCCTGTTGATGTGCCTGCGATAAAAGGCATAAATCCCCAAACAGAAGCCGAGGAAGAGAGAAAATCAACAGAGGACGAACCGTTTTGCGCTTTGGCATTTAAGATAGTAACTGACAAATATGTAGGAAAGCTTACATATGTGAGAGTTTATTCAGGCATATTAAAAACCGGAACTTATATATATAATGTTACAACACAGGAAAAAGAAAGAGTCGGCAAGCTTCTTCAGATGCACGCAAACAAACAAACAATAATACAGGAAGCGTACGCAGGCGATATAGCGGCTGTTGTCGGGTTAAAAAATACCACAACAGGCCATACCATATGCGATGAAAATCATCCCATAAGGCTTGAGACAATGCATTTCCCGGAACCTGTTTTGTCATTGGCAATTGAGCCTGCATCCAAAGTGGATCAGGAAAAACTCGGGTTTTCTCTTCGCAAGCTTCAGGACGAAGACCCGTCGTTTACTGTCAGGTATAATCAGGAAACAGACCAGACCATAATATCAGGAATGGGCGAGCTTCATCTGGAGGTTTTAGTTGACAGGATGTTAAGAGAATTTAATGTTTCCGCTAATGTCGGAAAGCCGCACGTCGCTTATCGCGAAACTATTTCAACAAGGGTTACAGCTGTTGGAAAATTTATCCAGCAGTCAGGCGGCAGGGGCCAATACGGCCATGTTGTGCTTGATATAGCCCCGGGCGAGCCTGGCACCGGCGTTGAATTCCTCAGCAGGATTATAGGTGGGGCAATCCCGAGAGAATATATATCTTCCATTGAAGAAGGCGTGGAGGATTCCGCAAAGACAGGTGTCCTGGCAGGCTATCCTGTTACTGATATAAAGGTTTTATTGATAGACGGGTCATACCATGAAGTTGATTCTTCAGAGTTTGCTTTTAAAATGGCGGCTTCTATAGGGCTTTCCGATGGTTTAAGAAAAGGAAAATCAAAATTACTTGAGCCGATTATGGATTTGGAAGTTACTGTGCCTGAGGAATTTCTAGGAGTTGTTATAGGCGATCTTAATTCAAAAAGGTGCAAGATTCAGTCCATAAAACAAAGAGGCAACGCAAAGGTAATAAGGGGCAATGTGCCTTTGGGTGAGATGTTTGGATATGCCACAGGTTTAAGAAGCTTAACCCAGGGCCGCGCAACATATACAATGGAGCCTTCTTTTTATGCCGAGGTCCCGTCTAGTATATATGACAAAATAATTTCAGGAGGAAAATAACATGGCTAAAGAAAAATTCCAGCGCAATAAGCCGCATGTTAATATCGGC
>PFHB01000076.1:647-4202 GCA_002783585.1 Candidatus Omnitrophica bacterium CG_4_8_14_3_um_filter_43_15 | reverse complement strand
CCATCCTGCAAGCGGAACTCAAGCGCTCTGGGCAACCTGCCGAGGAAAGATTCCCAAATACCTCTACCGAATCAGAATTCGAGCCGATTCTGGATTCTTCGACCACAAATTCATCGAGCCTCTCGACGAGGAAAGGATTGGTTACGCAGTCGTGGCCAAAATGACCCAGCCTATTCAGGAGAAGGTTCAAATCCTTCGTTATTATACTTTCAGGAG
This sequence comes from Candidatus Omnitrophica bacterium CG_4_8_14_3_um_filter_43_15, assembly GCA_002783585.1. GTDB lineage: Bacteria > Omnitrophota > Gorgyraeia > Taenaricolales > Taenaricolaceae > Taenaricola > Taenaricola geysiri. Next base: position 3,986 of record PFHB01000076.1, on the reverse strand, counting down.
AAACGGATGGCAAGTAGCCCGGTTCACTTACCAGCCGCACAACTGGAACAAGCCGCATCAATTCATTGTAGTGCGTCGGCCCAAACCCAACTCTCAAGAAGAAGAGAATCAGCTTACGCTTTGGGAATTCAAGAATTACTTTTACCATACCTTTGTTACCAATCTCCCATTGAGCCCAGAAAACGTATGGCATTTCTACAAACCCAGAGCCCGCTGCGAATTGGACATCAGGGAACTCAAGGAAAGCTTTCCCTTGGGCAATATTCCTACCAACAGTTTCCTGGCCAATCAGGTTCATTTTCATCTGATTCTTCTGAGCTACGATTTGGTCAACTGGTTCAAACGCCTGTGCCTGCCGCAAGAATGGAACTCGTCTACCTTGCATACTCTGCGCAGAGATCTCCTCGCCCTGCCGGCTCGTTTGGTTCACTCTGGAGGAAGAAATCAACTCAAGCTGCCACAGAGGTATCCCCATCAAAAACTCTTTTATCAGGTCTCCAAAAGAATAGAACATCTCAAAATTACATAGATTTGTCGAAAGGTTCATCTTTGGTCTCGTCGATACCAAGGAAAAAATACGGCGATTCGCCGTTTTTTCAGGTTAAACGTGCAGTGTTTAAACGGTTGGGTTTATCAAAAGTTAGGTCGTTAAAGATATCAGACCACTCTTATTTGTTTAATCTCTATACTCCATGGCAGAATAACGATGATTCCTATCTTTGTATAACAAAACTATAACCTTGTCCCAGCAGGATAAATATTTTGGTGTTTTCTGGTCTGGGCAGGAACGAATTTGGTAGTACGGATACGTACCATTAGCTCTACCGGAATACATATGACCGCGAATTCTTTCGCCTTTTGGAAATATTATTGTTAAATCACCCTTATCTAATTCTTCTTGTTTTATTTTTTTATGGTCAACCTGCCTTTGGGGTACAGTAATCGGATGCGTAGAATAATTAAGAAATGATTTTCTTACAGTGAAAGAGAAAAAAATCATAAAGCACCTCCTTCAGAATGTTAATATTTTCTAGATCATAGCAACCTAACATATAATAGACGAAATTCGTATTTTTCCGGCTTCGGATATTGATAACTATTTTCTAATACTGGAATCTTAATTTTATAACCACTTTTGGTATTGAAGCATTCCCGCAATATGACCCATCCAAGACTATCAATAATCTCTTGCAGCCCTTTTTTAAATTTTCCCTCGTTCATCATTTCATTCACCATAATTAATCTCTTTTAATTCGCTGATAAGGTCAGTGATTGTTCCGTGATGACGATATTCAAGTCTTACAACGCCCACATTGGGACAGAACCACTGAATAGTTTCATCTGGCAGAGTATAATGGATTATTTTAAAGCAATCCTTAAAAGTGCCTGCAGGAACGGTTACATCTTCTAATTTTTCTACATAGGAAAAGTACATCTTATCTTTTCTCTCTAATGATTCAGGATCTCCCCACTTTGAGCCTACTTGCAGGGGGAATATATATTCGGGCGAACCTTCTATAGATACATCATTATTATCGGGCAGAATCATTTTTATCTGCTCGTTGCTATAGCTATATATCCTTCCATTTTTATTATCTACAACATAGAAAAATGTTATTGTTCCTTCTGGAGTGCCTTCTTCCTGCATTTTGGCTATTTTAAAATCGCCCCTGATTTCGGTAGATAGAACCTTTAAGGTGCGCAACTGATTTATCCTTTTGACCTTGACTTTTTCTCCAATATACTTATTTTCTACTTCAAAATTACCTTGCGGATCTTGAATTTCTATCTGATCCTCATAGACCCAATAATTACCTTCTGCTAAGGGGAAATAATTAGTATCGGGCTCGGCAGAAACGAGAGGATAAGTAAAAAATAATATTAAAATTGATAGGAACAAGGTTTTCATTTAGTTTCTAAAATACCTTATGGTTTATCCTATACCCATTCAGCCTTTTCAGTCTTCTTCTTTGTTTCCTCGTCGTAGCAACCTTCCCAAGAATAATTTCCCTTCAAAATCCTCTCTTTCCCGGGTTCTGTCAAGGAATAGACTTCTGGTGCCTCTTCCTTAATATCTCCAGACTTACACAAGTCTCTTAAATGGGCCCAAAGATGAAAAGATTGGTTATTAGGCAATTCTTCATATTTACTTTTTATAGTATCAACATCAGCTTTTCCACCGAGCGACTCTATAATCTTAAGAATATCCTTTTCCCCAACATCCATTTTCGCCTCTTTAAATTATTTCTTTTTATCCCTTAAAGCATAGATTAATAAACTGCCGGCTTATAAAAACTGTATAAGACCTGTGTAATTTTGCGACCCCTTTTTGATTTGATTATTTTAGCAAGATTTTATTTGTGACCCGTCGCATAGTTTCTGTGTGTTTTTGCACTTCGTCTTCGGAAAAACCTCTGATTCTTAATGATACTATCAAGTAGGCTAAAAAGACGGGTATTTTTTTATTCGCATAGTCCTCATAAAATTTATTTAAGCCGTCTACCGCCTGAAGCAGTGTGGATTTATCCTTAATAATGTAGTTATCTTCTGACCATTTCTGTAGTAATTCAATGTTTTTGACGACTGAGTCACCACCGTTAATCTTAATCTTTTCTACTATCATAGAATTGCAGTTTGAAAAACCATCAAAAAAAGCTACTACATATGTTAACTTTGATTCTTCTGAAATTTTTTCCCACATAAATCCATCGTAATAATACTCCCCAAAAGCATTAGTTATAGAATAACTTAACAAAAACATGATAAGTAATGATATCGACAAAAGATAAATTTTTCTCATTTTTTTCTCCTCCACAAATTAGATTATTATCAAAAATCTTGACCTTCTTTTTTTCTCTAAAATTTCCTTGTAAGGATTAAATTACCTTTCCGCCAACATCTCTGCCGCCTCTTCTAAATCTTCCGGAAACACATCCACATAATACCTTAAAGTCGTCGCCACATCTGAATGCCCTAAATACCGCTGCACCAACTTAGCGTTTTTGAATTCCTTTAGCAGCCTTGTCCCAACAGTATGCCTTAGGCTGTGTGGTGAGAGATTTGATTCAATACCACTTTCTTTTACCCACTTCTTAAAATCCCTTTGCACCTGGCGCGGACTGATCCTGGTGCTATTTCTAGAAACAAACAAAGGAGCCTCAGATAAAAGGGATTCTCCTTTTTTTGCTTTGATCTTTAAATAATCTTTCAAATGTTTTTGCAGGGCTTTCGGGAAATATACCGTTTTAAATCTATCTTTCTTCCCTTCACTTCGCTCAGGACTTCGATTCCTTTTTTTGGTCCATCCTTTAACCTTCAGCTCAACCTTGGCCCGGCCGG
>PFHB01000076.1:0-631 GCA_002783585.1 Candidatus Omnitrophica bacterium CG_4_8_14_3_um_filter_43_15 | reverse complement strand
AGTAATAAGCATAAGATGATAAAGCATGTATGCTCTCTCGGCATCCTTGCGATTCTTAAGGACATCTAAAAACCTTTCTTCTTCCTGTGGAGTAAGACATTTAATATTTTGGTTCATTTTTAACTTTCCTGTTTCACTAAATCTTTCTTATTCTCAAGCAGCTTGTTTCTTTCAAGCCTAAGCAAAGTCGGTAAAATAAAATTAGGATTGATCCCTTGCTCTATTAAATTCTCTCTGGCCTTCTCCTCTAACTTCTCTTGTTTCTCTCTAGGTAACTGCCCAAATACCTTGTCCAGCTCCTCTCCTTTTTTTCTTTCTTCTTCCCTCTGCTTGTCTTCCTCTAACTTCTTTTGTTGATCTGCCTTTTCTTTTTCTTCTACCAGGCGCTTGCTTTCCTTATCTCCAAGAGCTTGGCCAATAACTTTAGGAATAATCCGAATACTATGGATTTCTTTTATATTATCTACAGCCCAGCCTAACGCATAGGAGACTTCTTCTTTGGTATACCCTTCATCTATTAAATCCTGAAGCACAATCATTCCTTCCCGCCTTAATACTTCTGACACCTTTTCCTGTCCTAACCCCTGATAAAAAGTTACCGCAAGGTTCTCTAAGTAAAATAGGTTGTCTT
>PFHB01000030.1:1072-4058 GCA_002783585.1 Candidatus Omnitrophica bacterium CG_4_8_14_3_um_filter_43_15 | reverse complement strand
GTATCAGGATTTATCTTAGAATCGGTAGGAAGAAACGGCCTTGGCAAAATAGGTATCCTTCCGAACAACTGGCCCGGCCATACCGCAAATGGCCCAAAACATGTCCAGTATTTAGCGGTATCGTAAAAACCATACCTATGCAGCGCCGGTATCGGGCTGAACAATGTTGTTAACGTCCGCATATCCTTGCCTAAATACAATTCACTGCGCCAAAACTCCTCCATAATCATCATCTTAAAGAGATTACGAATCGATTCTTTCGGCCTCAAATCAAAACCCTCTTGCGTTAATTCATCATTGCTTAAAGGATCACTCAATGCTTCAGCTAAATCCTCAAATTTAAAATCCTTCAGCTTAGCCATTTCTTCTTGCGCTTTTTCAGTAGTAATAATTTTATCTTCAACGGCCTTAGTGATATTGGCTTTCCAGATAGTCAGAATATCGTTTAAGATTCTTTCTTTCTCTTTTGGATCGCTATATCCCTTTAATACACCACAAATCCTTTCATTCCATGCGCGCCTCAAAAACACCAGCGCTTCATCTTTTGTCGCGTCATCCGAAAAATTGACCCGCCCCCTTAAACGCATTTCATCACTTGCGGGATTTATAAGCTCTTTCATATCAGCCCAGGATAAAACAATCTGATATTGCCTTAAAACCTGCATCTCTGTCCAGCCGGCAGCATCTTTTCTTGACTTAATAAAACCCCTATAATTTTTTTTGCCTCCAAGCGCGCCCTCTGCCTGCTGTATCCTGTTTTGCATCCATTTTAAATAAAAAATATAATCTTGTTTTCGTTGACTACTAGATGTTTTTTTTATTGCATCTTTAACCCAATTTTCAAGATTTGTAAATGTTTTAAATGATTCCATCCGCCTGTTATCCAAAGAACGCCTGCCTGCCATACTTAATATCATATCTATCCTGCCTGCCAAGCCCGGGTCGTCAGGTGTGTTATCGCCATTCACGTATGGCTTGCTTATATCCTCACGAAGGAATTTCATCAAGTTGTCAGTAGCCAATTCAAGCGCAGAATGTTTTCCTATCCATGCCCCGAATCCGGTATCGGCCATAACCCCATCGCCGGAAATAAGGTACGACAAATAACCAGGTATCCTGTCAATTCTCATATCTGCTTCATAAGCGGCCTTAACATTATTATTTTTTGATATATCCCCTTCAGCGATTAAAGCCGGGTTTATTTTTATGCTTCTTGCAAGCGGCATTTCGTTTCCAAGATAACCAATAGCCCTTTTAATAGCAGGCAGCATAATATTTTTATTACCATCATTAACCACTTGAGACACAACAGCTACATTAATATTCTTATCATTATCGTTGGGCAAACGAAGTTCTTTTGTAGTTTCATCTATAACATAGAAAATAACATTTGTAGGCAATATGCCCTCATACTTCAATAATTCGGTTAACCTATCCATAAGGTCTAATACTCGTTGCGAATTTTGTGTATCGTTTAGCCCGCGCGCTAAGTTCACCTGCGAAGCCGAGCGCAGCCTGTAAGGCTCAGTCCTGTCTTTATCAGGATCTGTCGGTATGCCTTTTAACACGCTGGTTGAAGTCCATACCCAATCTCTTTGAGACGCATAGTCGGGGAAATACTGCTTAATCAACGTCTCCATTCTTATCCTTCTGGCTGTTTCTTTGCCTGCCCTTGCGCTATCCATTGCAGAATATTGGGCCTCATTTACGCCAACTCTCAAAACCCTTCTGCTTTCAGCCCCTAAATATATATCCGACGCCAACGGATTGTCAACGCATGTATTTTCAGCTATCTCGGAATACAAAAGCGCTCTAAACGCCAAGCTGCGATCACCTTCATTGTAAACACAAATGATAGCGCCAAGGGCCTCCAATGCCTTCGTTAATACTTTATCGCCTTCATTAGCAGCAGCTTGAAGAATACGCTCCTTTGCCATTAATAAAGCGTAGCCGCGGTCAAGCTCTGAATTTTTAGCATTCGGATTAGAGATTTTACGTAAAGATAAAATAGCATCCAGTTCTTTCTTTATTAAAAATTCTATTATTTCTGCTATGCCAATTTCTTGATCATCATCGTCAATACTTAGAAATTTTTTAATACCTTTAATTTTCGCTTCTGCCTTTGCTTTATTTTCATTCTTTTTTTCCAGCTCTTTATCTATAGTTTGACTCGCAACCTCCTCAACTTCTTCAGCCGAATAATGCGCCAAGACTAACTGCAGGTGTATATTTTTAAGCGGGCTCCATACAATTACGCTGGTTGGGCCAAAAAGCCGCGATTTTACCCTGTCAATATAGGGCCTGTCTACCTTTAATCCGAGATTTATTGCCGGCGCGCCTTTTTCCGTTGTCCCTGCGATTGCATGCATTTTGCTTAAAAGTTCCGCGCGCATTCTCTTAAGCTCCTCAACAACCCTGTCCTCGGCAACGATTTTCTGCTGAAAATTCTTCTGCTTAAGCGTACGCGCCTTAAGAAGCGGGTTAATCGTACCCTGCACAACCCACATCTTAGTACCACTAGCGTCTTTACCTAAAACCATGCCTTCCTGAGTTATTAAATTTACATTTGTTCTTTTTTTGAGCAATTTATCAATGCTTCCGTCTTCATTATATGTGACATCATAATCATCTGCAGGAAAATCAGCAATATCTGTTATCAGTCTTTGCTTTAAAGGCGTTGGCTTATTATTAGCATTATTATCCCAAAGGGCATCTACTATTTCCCCATCAACAACTGCCTTTACTTTGTAACGAACGCCCTTTACTGTATTAATCTGAGTTGTGCCTCTTTCTAAAATCTCGGCTTTGTTTATTAAAAGATTGCTTTTTCTGTTATACACAGGTAATCCTTTACTTGTCTTGCCTGTAACCCTAAAAAGCTTAACAGGCCTTCCGTTGCTATACTCAACTACATATTCGGATGAATTGTAACTTTCTAAAGCAGTATATGAAAACGCGGACGCTACCAGCTTTTTACTGTCATCAA
>PFHB01000030.1:0-1041 GCA_002783585.1 Candidatus Omnitrophica bacterium CG_4_8_14_3_um_filter_43_15 | reverse complement strand
AGGCTCTTTATCTTCGTTGCATAATATTTCCACTACTTTTCCGTTTTCAATAGCCTTACCTTTATAATAAACGCCTTCGTCAGTATTGATAGGACTATTTATATCTACGGATAAAACTTTACTGACTTCCGGATCTATTGGTTCACCGCTTCTATCCAAAAGGACCTCCGCAACCTCTCCGTTTATTACTTCATAAGAAAACGCGCGCGGTATGATATTGTCCGCGCCTTTGCCGTCAAATAACGCATCAGCTATAACATCGTCCAAACTTGTAACCCCTGTCTCACCAAGATAGGTATCCAGTAAATTGTATATGGCTATTATATTATTGTCTGTTTCTGTTGGGCCATCTGGTGCTGCTTTTTTTAATACGGCAGCCCTGAAAAGCGCGTTGGCTGTAGGCAAAACATTTCCAACCGCGTCATATCTTAATTCCTGATCACCGTAGTTATCAAGCGCGTTAACTAAAATCTGGCCCACATGCCCGGGTTTATCGTTTTGCGCATTGGTTTTGATATATTTATTTACAATTTTCCCAAACTCAGCTATTTCAAATTTTGCAGTTTCATTGTCAGCGGCGCTGCAGCCGGTTATAACCTCAATTAATGTCGCGACATTGGGCGGCGATGTCCGGTTTAATTCTATTATATTTTCTTCCGTCAGATGCTCAGGCAGTAATTTCTCTGAAAGCCAAACATGTAATTTTTGTTTATTTGCCGCATTGTCTAATATGTTATTTGCTAATAATCTGCGTTTTTGTTCAAAATTAAGGTCTGCTGTAGATATATTTAAATCTTCCATAAGATCGGTGAGCGCATTTTCTGTTAGAGACAGCCCGGTTGCGCCTGCCTCTGCCTTTGCTAAAACATCATCAATGCTGACTTCCCTGTCTAAACGCAGGCCTCCGCCAAATAATTTGAGCTTTTCCGGAACCTGTATTGTTACACCTTTGGCATCAGGCACGCTAATAGTGCTCATCTTAACCAGCTCGCCTTTTACTATAGGCTTACCATTTTTGTCAATCCTGAACTTCTCCACCCT
>PFHB01000073.1:765-4559 GCA_002783585.1 Candidatus Omnitrophica bacterium CG_4_8_14_3_um_filter_43_15 | reverse complement strand
AGAAGGGTTTAATATGACCGGGGCGATCATTAGAGCCATTTCCATGTACAGGCTTGAAAATAACAAGTCCCCTTGGCTGGGGTCCTCCGGCCTTCCGACTGTCGTCGGGACGGATATTAATACATTAGGGTTAAATATAGAAATTCCGGCAGATACATATTTTGAATATTTTATAACAAGAGATCCTGTAGGTGATCCGTACTATATGGAAACTAGCGTAGATAACCTTCGCGTAGGCGGAAGAAATCCATATGTAACCTTTTCAAGCGATTTGGCTTCTCTTTCTTTGAACGCAAACGAAGCAGGCGAACGAAAATATAAGTTAAGAAATACGACAACCGTTTCTAACTGGTCTTAAACGTTATCTAACCTGGTTAAAATTGACAGGTTAGAATTGCATAGGGAACAGAGGTCCGCAGGATCTGTCCCTTGCTTGTTTTTGCTGGTTGACAAATCCCGCCTTATATAATATAATATTAACACAAATATAAAATAATATAAAAATCAATGAATCAAGAAAGGGTATTGTTATGTCAGGACATTCTAAATGGGCGACGATTAAGCATAAAAAAGGCGCCTTAGACGCAAAAAGAGGCAAATTATTCAGCAAGCTTTCAAAGGAAATATCCGTAGCTGCTAAGCAGGGCAATGACCCGGATACGAATCCGCGCCTGCGCCTGGCTTTAAGCAAGGCCAAAGAGGCGAATATGCCTTCTGATAACGTTGACCGCGCTGTCAAGAAAGGCACAGGCGAATTGCCCGGAGTAATATACGAAGAGACGACTTACGAGGGTTATGGCGCAGGGGGTGTCGCAATAATCGTTGATGCTTTAACCGATAATAAAAATCGTACGTCATCCGAAATACGCACCATATTTACAAAGCTAAACGGTAATATGGCAGGCCAGGGATCTGTCTCCTGGATGTTTGCCAAAAAAGGGTGTTTTTTAATCCCTAAGGCAGGCATAGACGAAGAAAAGCTTATGAGCCTGGTGCTTGATTCAGGCGCAGAAGATATGAAAACGGATGATGAGCATAATTTTGAAGTCATAGCAAGCGTAAAAGACTTTGAAAAAATTAAAGAAGCGCTTGTGAAAGCTAATATTAAGTGTGAACAGGCTGAAATAACGAATCTTCCAAATAGTTATATTAAATTAGAGTTATCTCCGGCAAGGCAGGTATTGGGTTTAATTGAGGCCCTGGAAGATCATGACGATGTGCAGAATGTTTACGCGAATTTTGATATCCCTGATGAGATAATGCAGAAAATAGAGAATGAAACATAATCTCACAATATTAGGCATTGACCCGGGGCTTGAGATAACCGGTTACGGGGTTGTTGATGCACTGGGCCGTAAAGTAAAATTAAAAGAAGCCGGGGTGATAAAGACATCGCATAAGCAAAATTTGCAGGACCGGCTTATTGAAATATACGACGGTTTGATTGAAGTCATAGAAGAGACGTCGCCGGATGCGGCTGTAATAGAAAAACTTTATTCGCATTATAAACATCCTGTGACATCTATTTTAATGGGCCATGTAAGAGGCGTAATTTACCTGGCCATCAGAAAAAGCAACATCAGTTTGTTTGAGTGCCCGGCAAAAACAGTAAAAAAGTCGTTGACCGGAAACGGCAACGCAAGCAAAGAGCAGGTGGGTAGAATGGTGCAGGCGTATCTGAATTTAAAAAAGCCGCCCGAACCTGTTGACATAAGCGATGCGCTGGCGTTGGCAATGAGCCACGCATTTACTTTGAGAAAATAGAGGACGCAATGATTTCGCATATTTGCGGAAAGGTCGCCGATAAAAAAGATTCAAGCATAGTGTTGGATGTAAACGGCATACACTACGAGATACTTGTGCCTGGCGCTGTGATGAAGGTGATAGAGGACAGGATAGCGCCTGACGGCACGATAAAACTTACCACATTTTACTACCACCAGTTGGAGCCCTCGCGCGCAACGCCAACCCTTGTCGGATTCTTAAACGAAATAGAGAAAGAATTTTTCGAGAAGTTTATCACTGTCTCAGGCATCGGGCCCAGAGCGGCTGTTAGGGCTTTAAATATCCCGTTTTCGCAGGTTGCGAAGGCGATTGATGAGGCGGATAAGGCCATGCTTAAGTCATTGCCCGGGATAGGCGAGCAAAGGGCAAAGGAGATTATCGCAAAGCTGCAGGGGAAGGTAGGCAAGTACGCGCTTATGCAGGATACCGGTATAAGTTGCGCCCCTAAAGAGAAAACACCTGACTTTGCCGAGGAGGCCCTTGATGTCCTTCTTCAGCTCCAGTATAAAAAACACGAGGCAAAGGAGATGATAGACAAGGCGTTAAAGCGTTCGCCGTGCATAAAATCAGCAGAGGAATTATTAAACGAGGTGTACCGCCAAAAAGCTAATAAATGAAAGATCGCCGAGTAAAGGAGGATAAAAGTGCCTGTTAATAAAAAATTAAAATTGTATTTAGATACAAGTATTCCGAATCATCTTTTTGCAGATGATGTCCCTATAAGAAAAGGGGCCACTCATTTATTCTTTCAGAATATAGAAAAAAATAAAGAGGTATTTGAGATATTTGTTTCAGATGTAGTTATTAAAGAAATAGAACTGGCGCCATCGGATAAAAAAGCAAAGTTATTATTTGCGATTAAAGGAGTGCAGGTGCTCGAAATTACAGATGAGACAGATGCCTTAGCGAAAGAATATATTAAAGCTGGAATTATTCCTGCTAAATATGAAGCAGATGCTTATCATATAGCTATTGTTTCTGTTTATAATTTAGATGTTTTAATCAGTTGGAATTTTGAGCATATGGTTAATTTAAAAACCCGTAGGATGGTAAATGCCATTAATGAGCTTAAAGGCTATAAACATATTGAAATAGTGACGCCGGAGGAGGTGTAACGTTATGAATTATCCAAGGACATCCAAAGCAATGGATGAGGTACATAAGTGGAGAGAAGATATTCACAATGATATTGTAAATATGTGCTTGGAGGAAAAATTAAATTACTTCCATAAAGCTTCTGAGAAGATTTGCGCTAAATTTGGCCTAAAACGGTTGCAGTTGAAACATTTTGCTATTTAACCAAGAGGATAAAAAATGGAGGTGGCGAATGCGTAAGAAAGAAAGAATAGTTTTACGCTCGTAGAGTTTTTAATTGTCATCGTCATCATCGGCATCCTCGCAACCATGGCAGTGCCGCAGTATCAAAAGATGGTGGAGAAGGCAAGATGGGTAGAAGCAAAAAACATGTTAGGCGCTATAAGGCAGGCTTGTATTTTGTATTATCAAGAAAAAGGTTTATATCCTTTTGACAATAATACTTATTGGTTTAATGCAGAGGATCAAGGTTTGCTGAAACAAAAAAATCTTGATATAGATATTCCACCTGCTAAAAAAGATGGTAGATATTATTATCTGCAGCCACCATTAGTGATGTTTAACACATACGGTGTGGTTGCCTATGCAGTTTATGATAAAAACAGAAATGGAATCATTTTTGATGTAAATGACCCAGATATTTATATAAAGCTCGATGGGACATTTGGCGGGGAATAATAGGAAATAAGGCCAGGCCTTAAATCAGTCAAACAATGAAAGATAAAAAATATAAATTGACTCAGAAAGACGTCGGAAGGGAAAGGCTTCTGGTAAACCAGGAGACAGAGGAAGACGTTGTATTGAATATTTCTCTAAGGCCGACTAAGCTTGGCGATTTTGTGGGCCAGCTTGATATTATTGATAATCTAAAGATTTCCATAGAAGCAGCAAAAAAAAGAAATGAATCGCTTGAG
>PFHB01000073.1:0-740 GCA_002783585.1 Candidatus Omnitrophica bacterium CG_4_8_14_3_um_filter_43_15 | reverse complement strand
CGCATGAAATGGGCACAAAGATTACAGCTACAAGCGGCCCTGCAATTGAGCGCGCAGGAGACCTGATAGGTATTCTTACTAATCTTGAAGCAGGCGATATTCTATTTATAGATGAGATTCACCGTTTGTCAAAGGTGGTTGAGGAATTTTTATACCCTGCGATGGAGAATTACCAGATAGATTTTGTCATAGACAAAGGCCCGTACGCGAAAACCATAAAATTTAACCTCAAAAAGTTCACCCTTATTGGCGCAACGACAAGGACCGGGCTTTTAACAGCGCCTATGCGTGGCAGGTTTGGGATATTGCATCATCTTGATTTTTACGCTGCAACGGACCTTGCCAGAATTATAAAGCGCTCGGCAAAAATATTAAACATAGATATTAACGTTGACGCAGCAGCTGAAATAGCGGCGCGTTCTCGCGGCACGCCACGCGTTGCAAACAGGCTTCTGCGCCGCGTAAGGGATTATGCCGAGGTAAAATCAGACGGCAAGATAACCAAAGAGCTTGCAGGCGTGGCCCTTGACGCGCAGGGTATAGATAATATGGGGCTTGATAATGTTGACAGGAAGGTTTTAAAGGCGATAATTGATTTTTACAAGGGTGGGCCGGTAGGCATAGAGTCGTTGGCTGCCACATTAAACGAGGAAGCCGATACAATAATAGATGTTGTTGAGCCATTTTTACTTAAGATAGGTTTTTTAAACCGCACCTCCCGCGGCCGCCAGGCCACTGAG
>PFHB01000067.1 GCA_002783585.1 Candidatus Omnitrophica bacterium CG_4_8_14_3_um_filter_43_15 | reverse complement strand
CCGCCAGAGCAATGACTATGACGAGCTGAGCGTTTGATTCCTTTGCCGATTCTTCCTCCCCACCGTATTCCAAATAATATCCGACAGGCATGGTAATCGCTTTCAACCGTTTCTTTATTTCATCGGTAATTTTCCCGACATTTTTGCCTACTGCATCGCCGGTAACCCCAACCAATCGCACCTGATCTTCCCTATCGATCTGCACAGGCCCTTCTGATATTTCAACATTTGCCACCTCTTTAAGTTTAACCTCAACGCCGCTGGAAGGATAAATCGGAATATTTTCAATAGCTTCTTTACTGCTTATAATAAGCGGATCCGCCAATACTCTGATATCGTAGTCAACATTGCGCTCTTTATCCGTAAATTGCGTGCTTACCAGACCGTCCACAGACGTCCTTACCACATCCGACAAGTCTCTGGCGGTAAGGCTAAAGTCGTTTAATTTCTCCCTGTCCAGAAAAATATGTATTTCCGGCCGCGAGAAATCAACTGAGATATCAAGATTCCCCAATCCCTCCACGTCTTTTATCTCGTCCTGTATCTCTTTGGCTATCTCAAAAAGCTTATCCAAGTTGTATCCTCTTATGCGGATATCGATATCGTCGGAGTTAATTCGTAATTCCGTTTCGCGGGGCCCGCACCTTTGGTGTCCCATTTTGAGATAACACAATTTTCTTTCTCTAATGAACGCAGCGTCCTATAAACCATAGCGGGATCAGGCTTGCCTTTTTGAAAACCGAATTCATCTAACTGATCCATTAACTCATATCCGTACGACGGCTTTTGGGACAAAAAAAACAAAAGACACGGCTCGACAAACCGTGTCATTTTTCCGCTCGGGCACTCACATTTAGTCAGTTTATATTTTTTCGCTATTTTACTGCCTTCAAACATAGTCGCCATCCTTGATAATTATTTACATCTATATGTTATTTACATATAGTATATTTAAAGAATGCCTCTTGTCAATAAAAAACTTAATTGAAAATGGGGAATTATATGAAGTTAACCCAATCCTTGATCCGAGATTCTATCTCGTCCCTGACTTTTTGAGTCTGTTCCAGCTTTTCTTCACGCGTTCCCTGAAAACTCGACGGATCAGAAAATCCCCAGTGAAGGCTTTCTCCTGTGCCGGGGAAAACCGGGCAGACGCCGGACTGCGACTCATCGCAGACCGTGATCACGTAATCATACTGCTTGCCCTGCTTGTAAAAATCAAATACGCTTTTGGCCTTATTCTGTGATATATCAACCCCAACTTCCTTCATAGCCTCAACAACTATGGGGTTCAACTTACCCGGCTCAAGCCCGGCGCTTTCCACCTCAAAACGGTCACCGCCGTATTTCTTAAGAAACGCTTCCGCCATCTGGCTTCGGGCCGAATTGTGAACGCATACAAATAGCACTTTTTTCTTATCCATAAAAAGATCTCCTTTAATCAAATAAATATTTCGTTTTTAAGCATATTTTCACAAGCATGAGCATCACAGGCACTTCAATCAAAACCCCGACTACGGTTGCCAATGCCGCTCCCGATGATAACCCGAACAGCATTGTCGCTGTGGCAATCGCGACCTCAAAGTGATTGCTTGCTCCGATCATGGCTGATGGAGCCGCGTCTTCATATTTTAACCTCAGCTTTTTTGCCATCCAGTAAGTAATCGCGAATATCAAACAAGTCTGTATAAATAACGGAATAGCTATCCAGAGAATTGTCAACGGCTGTGCTAGGATAATTTCGCCTTTAAATGAAAACAGCAGTACAAGAGTCACTAGCAATGCTGTTATTGAAACAGGCGCAAGAACGTGCAGAAATTTTTCATTAAACCACGCTAAGCCTTTATGGGCGATTATCCATTTTCTTGAAAAATATCCGGCAACTAACGGCAAGGCAACATATATAGCAATTGATAGCAACAATGCCTGCCAAGGAACCGGCATACGCCCGACACCGAGAAGAAAACCTCCAAGCACCCCATACAGCAAAAGCATGGTTAATGAATTTATAGCTACCATAACCAGCGTGTGTCCGTCATTGCCTTTAGCCAGAAATCCCCAAACAAGAACCATTGCCGTACACGGAGCTATTCCAAGCAAGATACACCCGGCAAAGAAACTTCTCCACAGAGAAACCTGCAACATTTTAACTCCCTCGTGCATAACTACTGTACCTGCGCCGTGGATCGACCCCAAAACCCAATCAGCTCCGGGCGGTAGTTTTACAAAATCTACTGCTTCAGCCCCAATAAGCCCTTTAAAAAGAATGCCGAGAAAAAGAAAAGCAATTCCGTACATCGTGAACGGTTTGATAAGCCAGTTAACAAACAATGTTAATCCGACTGGTTTCGGCGACTTTCCCGCTTTTATGACTTCCGCAAAATCAATTTTCACCATGATTGGATACATCATAAAAAACAGGCATATTGCAATGGGAACTGATACAACAGGCGCGCCGTTAACGTATATGGCAAAACCATCCAGCGCCTTAGCAACACCGGGAGCAATTTTCCCCAGCAGTATTCCGGCACCGATACAGGCAATAACCCATACGGTTAAATACCTCTCAAAAATTGACATATTACGATCTACTTTTTCACTCATATATCTTCTCCTAAACATGAAGGGTTGAAACAATATATGCCCAAATATAATAAATCCCAACAAGAATAAATATCGCTCCTGTGACTTTACGCATATAAATTTCAAGCCTTGCTACTTTATTGAACCAGTGAGCCATGGAATGGACTCCCAGAGATATTCCAACCGCAAAGATTAAAACCGGCAAGCCTGTCCCGATACCGTATATAAAAGGGAAAACTATTCCAAAATTACTATTTACCGCCAGCGGGATTAAACTGCCGAAAAAGAGAGCCGCTGAAATAGGGCAAAAAGACAGCGCAAAAATAACACCTAACGCGAATGAACCCAACACTCCGGATTCAGCAAGTTTGTTCTGATGTTTGCCGGAAAGTGCAAATCCGCTAAAATTCAGCCGTAATATATCCATAAGAAAAAGACCGACTATAATCAGCAAAAACCCGAGTATTTTATTCATGTATTTCTGCAAGAAATTGGCAACTGAAGGAACTCCGGCAAGAGATGAAATGATGATAATGCCAAGCACTACATATGCGGTCATACGCCCCAGCGCATAGGCAAGACCTGACCAGAGAACCATGCGTGGATGGTCGATCTTTTTTGACAGGAATGAAACAGCCGCAATATTTGTCGCAAGCGGGCAGGGGCTGATGGACGTTAATATTCCAAACCATAATGCGGAAAGCAAAGCCATCATAATTGATCACCCTCCCGCAGACTATCAAGGAATCCTTGAGTTTCATTTTTTATGTATTGATAGAATTTATCCTTATTCCTTAATAACTGCCAAACCTGCTCAAGATTCTTAAACCTTACTTCTTTACCGCCTTGGATCAGTGAAAGAACAACTGATTTCGTGTACAACTTATAATCCTGAACAAAATGCTCGTTGCCTTTTTCTTCAATATTTATAACTTTATACACCAGTTCTCCTGTTTCGACTTCTTTTGCAAAATTATTTTTTATCGCTTCTTCCGTATACTGCTCGATATTATGGCAAGATGAGCACCTAAATGTGGTATGAAAATAATAAGCAATAACCTTATCGTCATCCTGAGCGAATAAAGAACTTGGTAGAAAACAGATAATTGATAAAATGAATACGCATAACGATATTTTTTTCATAAATTAAGCCTCCAAAAATTTATTAATATCCTCTGGCGACAAAACTTTGCCCGCCGATTTAACTTCACCATCTACAACGAGAGCGGGCGTTGTCATCACCGCGTATTCGGTAATCTTTGAAAGATCCTCTACTTTCACAACTTCAGCTTCTTTGCCGGCATTTTTTAATGCGGTAAGAGTGTTTTCATAAAGTGTTTTACATTTCGGACATCCCATGCCTAAAATTTCTATTTTCATAATTGCTCTCATTTCAATTTTTAACTGCCGAGATTTTTATGCTTAAAACAGCATCTTGAACGTTCTTGAGATTATCAAACATGGCATCAACCGGATAACTGGATTCGCTTACTACCTTAATATCCTGAAAACCGGCTTGTCTAATATATCCAAGATACTCGTCTTTTT
>PFHB01000085.1 GCA_002783585.1 Candidatus Omnitrophica bacterium CG_4_8_14_3_um_filter_43_15 | reverse complement strand
ATGCGCCGTATTCGGTTGAATTGGATAACTTTATTAAGCATGCAGCTAAAAACAGCGGCGGCCTTCAGAAATTAGCAGACCGGACAGGCGTCAGTTATAATCAGATAAAATCAATATCTTCAGGTCAGTCCCTCAATGTTAATATTTTTTCTAAAATGCTGGAAGGTAAATCCCCCGATTCTTTAAACATTCCACATGAGATTAAATCCAGGACCACGGGCAGGATGCGCGTGCCAACAGAGCTTACCCCGGCATTAGCGCGTTTTCTCGGTTATATTATTTCAGAAGGCAGAAATACAAATTCAAGCCAGGTCTGGTTTGTAAATGAGGACGAGGCGATTGTCAATGATTTTGTAAAAACTGCAAAAGGCGCCTTTGGCGTAGAAACAGGTGTGTTTAATTATAAAGAAAATTGCAAGGATGCAATCATATTTTCCCAATCTCTGTGTAAATTTTTAGAAAGAATTTTTGGTATCGGTATAGGAGAAGGATCCCGTCAGAAAAGCATTCCCAGGCAGATTTTCAGCGCGAGCGATGATGTCGTAGAAAATTTTCTAAGCGCGTTATTTGAAGGCGATGCGCATGTTTGTGTAAAACAACAGGGAAAGAGTAAGAAAAACGTTATTTATCTGGAATATTCTACGGCGTCTGAGCAATTAGCGTATGATCTAAGCAGCATATTGCTGCGTTTTGGAATTCAGTCATTAATCAGGGGAAAGATTAAGTGCGCCACTAATACAGAAAAGAAGATAATGAGGACATATTATTCTGTATTTGTTTATGGAACGGATAACCTTAAAAACCTTATCAGGCATTTACATTTTATAGGCTATAAAAAAGATAAACTACAGGCCATTGAGAAATTAGAATGCGTGTCTAATCCAAATCTGGATTTAATCCCGGGTATAAATAGTTTAGTCAAACAGCTTGTTAAGCTGACTAAAATAAGTATTAAGCGTTTAAGGAAGGTTTGCCCGAAGTTAGCCGCATATTATGAAAATAGATGTGCGGTTTCAAGAGGCGGATTGCGGGAGGTTTTAAGCATAATAGAAGAACATGGGCAGATTAATGATTTGGCCAGATTAATGTTAAATCATTTGCGGATGCTGGCTAATTCAGATGTCTATTGGGATGAGATTGTAGAAATTAAAAAGGTTGATCCTCCTGAATGGGTATATGATCTTACTGTAGAAGCGAATCACAATTTTATAGCGGATGATTTCATCGTTCATAACAGTAATATCTCAGACGCCATAAAGTGGGTTTTGGGCGAGCAATCAGCAAAATCCCTTCGTGGCCTGCAGATGCAGGATGTAATATTTAACGGCACCACCCAGAAAGAACCTGTAAACTTCGCCGAAGTCTCACTTGTCCTTTCAAACCATTCAAAAATACTCCCCATAGATTACGAAGAAGTAACAATATCGCGCCGTTTGTTTCGTTCAGGCGAAAGCGAATACCTTTTAAACAAGACAGCAGTGCGCCTTAAGGACATTGCCGAGCTTCTAATGGGCACAGGCATAGGTGTAGATAATTACTTTATAATGGAACAGGGCAAGATAGACCTTATCTTAAGTTCAAAGCCTGAAGAGCGCCGCGCCATATTCGAAGAGGCAAGCGGCATAACCAAATTCAAATCCAAAAAAAGAGAAGCGCTTAATAAGCTTGAGGCCACTGAAGCGAACCTTCTTCGCCTTAATGATATTATTGCCGAGGTTCAGAGACAGATTAATTCCATAGAGCGCCAGGCAGCCAAGGCAAGAAGGTATAAAAAACATTTTCAACGCCTTAAAGAATTGGAGTTATCCGTATCGCATATAGAGTATGAAGATTTAAAAAAACAGCGCCAGAGATTACAGGCAGATATTGACAAGGCGGAATCTTCCAGGGGAGATTTATCGCGCGATATTGAATTGTTATCAGGCGAGATAAAATCCGTAAGAGAAGAGCTTGAAGCCGCTGATAGCGAGGCGTCAAATATAAAAGAAGATTATTCCAGGGCGGAAAATTCTATATTCAGAGCAAAGGAAAAAGCGCAGCTGGATAATGAAAGGATAAAAGAGCTTAACGCGCTGATAGATGATTTATCGCAGCATCTAGGTTCCAGCGCCGTAAAGATAGAAGAACTTAAGGCGCAGGCAGAGACTTTGAGAAGCGAAAGAGATTTGTTTTCTTCACAGCGCCAGGGGAAAGAGGATTCCGTTAATCAGAAAAAGGACCTGCTTTCTGTGCTTGAAAAAGATATAGAGGCCGCGCGGCTTAAGATATCGGATTCAAAGACAGCTGTTCTTGAAAAAACCAATCAAAACGCCCGGGCTAAAAATGAGACGGCAAAGATTGCGGCAAATTCTCAGGGCGCGTTAAACCGGGTGCGCCGGCTTGAAATAGAAAAACAAAACTGTTTGAGCGCGCTTACCGCGTCAAAAGATAAATTAAGCGTTGCCGAAAATGAATTAAATAGTCAGTCGCAGAAGGTCAGCGATATGGAGCTCAAGGCTCATGCGCTTGAGGCCGAACTTAAAAACATACAGCAAAGATTGCAGTCGTTGGACAAAGAGCGCGACCTGACCCAGAAAGAACTGGCGGTTGCGCAGTCAAGGCTTGTGTTATTGCAGGATATAGCCCAAAAACGCGCGTCTTTTAAAGATCGCGTTAAAGAATTTTTATCAGATCCGGATATAAAAAATAAGCCGTGGTATGGCGATATTTACGCCGTAATGTCGGATTTAAATACCTGTATTGAAAATGAAGGCGGGGTATCTTTGCTGTCTGAAAGGCTGCAGCTATTGGCCGATGAAAAGGAAAAAATCCAGCGCGTCATCGTGGATCTTACATCAGAATTGGCCATTTTAAATGAGCAGGCCTTAAAAGAGCAGATAGAGCTTGCAAATAAGCAGACAGGTAAAACGCATAATGAACAGGAATTTACAAAATTAAAGGAAGAGCTTTCTGTTATAGAGCTTGAGTTAGATGATATAAGCGAGGAATTGGGTAATCTCAGGCAGGAAGACGAAGCGCTTAATTCGCAGATCGTTGCTTTCGAAAAAGAGCTCGGCGAATTGACAGAGACGATAAATAATAACCAAAATTGGATGCAGGCAAACCTTAAGGAAAAAGAGCTTGTGCTGGTTGATCTTGCCAAGACAAGCGCAGAGTTGGATTCTTTTAATCAGAGGTATCTAGACTTGGAGAATAATCTGAATGTGCTGACAGAATCAATGCAAAGAGAAAATACTCTTTATCAGTCAAGATTAAAACAGATAGATGATTCCAAAACAAGGATTATTAGCTTAAGCCTTGAGATAGAGCAGCTTGCCGGAGAATTAAAGGCCCTTGAGGTTCAAAAATCAGAAACTGAGAATAATCTGAAGATTATTGCAGGCAAAAGAATTGAAATAACGTCTAAGGTTTCTGATAAACAGGCCTGTTATGAGAAATTGCATAAGGACCTGCAGGATTTAAACAGCGCAGCGCATTCTTACCAGATGCAGGCAACCCAGATCGATTTTCAAAAGCAAAGATTAGAAGACAGGATGAGCCAGACATATAAGATTGATTTGGGTTCGTATAAGCTTTTGATACAACACGATGCGGATGTTCAGCAGGAACCGCTTGTTGAATTTAATATTGAATCAGCGCGTTCTGAGATAGAAGAATTGAAGGCAAAGCTTGATTCAATCGGCTCAGTAAACCTTGATGCTGTCAGCGAGGAGACAGAGCTTAATGACAGGTTTAATAATATGGTTACTCAGCGCGAAGACCTTTTAAAGGCAAAGGAAAATCTGCTTGACGCTATATCAAAGATAAACAAGACCACCAAAGATATGTTTGTCAATACATTCAATAAGATCCAGGAAGAATTTAAGAACTTTTTCAAGCTGCTTTTTGGAGGCGGAGACACGGAATTATTCCTGGTGGATGAGAGCGATGTGCTTGAAAGCGGCATAGAGATAGTGGCAAAACCGCCCGGAAAAAGGCTTCAAAATATATCGCTTTTATCAGGCGGCGAAAAGACCATGACAGCGCTTGCGCTTTTATTCGCTGTGTTTAAGATAAAACCAAGTCCCTTTTGCGTAATGGATGAAATGGACGCGCCTTTGGATGAGGCA
>PFHB01000027.1 GCA_002783585.1 Candidatus Omnitrophica bacterium CG_4_8_14_3_um_filter_43_15 | reverse complement strand
GCCGCGTTGAAAATTAATTTTAGGCCATTATTTCAAAGGGAACCTTTGAAATAGGTTCTAACCTTTTGATATAACGACCCCAAAAAAATCCTCACAATAAGATAGTTACTTCCAACGTCCCATTTTTTTCGGATAACAAGAAAGGTTGATATGGTTAAAGTCAGAAGCGAAGGTGTAATACTTGAGAGCTCCAAGAATGAGTTTGACAGCCAGGCGGTTTTAAACCCTGCCTGTATTGAGGTAAATGGCGTAACGCATATGTTTTACCGGGCCGTAAGGCGCGGCGATATGATTTCGTCAATAGGTTATTGTCAGTTGATTGACAATAAAGTTGTAAAAAGGCTTGATAAGCCGGTTCTTTTTCCGGAATATGATTACGAAAAAAGCGGCGTAGAAGACCCGAGGATTGTTTTTCTAGACGGAATATATTATATTTTTTATACCGTTTACGACGGGAAAAACGCGCTTTTTGCCTACGCTACAACTACTGATCTTGTTAATTTTACAAAACACGGCATTATCTCCCCGCGATTTTCTTACGCTGAGGCCGGGCGTCTTTTTGGTTTTTCAAAGGTAAAAATGGCAGAGAAATATTTTATGTTCGAGTCATATATAAAGGACAGGCAGGGCAATGATATACTTTTATGGGAGAAAGACGTTTTTATTTTTCCTAAAAAAATCAGCGGCAAATTTGCTCTGGTGCACCGCATTCTTCCGGGAATACAGATAGCATATTTCAATGATTTCAAAGAACTTACAGATAATTATTGGAGAGAGTATCTCAAAAATCTGGGTGAGCATGTTCTGCTTGAACCTAAATACAGGTTTGAAAACAGGAATGTGGGAGGTGGATGCCCGCCTATTGAAACAAAAGACGGCTGGTTGATGATTTACCATGCTGTAGAGAATTTTAATGAAGGCAGGATTTATCATGCGGCCGCTGCGTTATTAGATTTTAAGGACCCTGCAAAGATTATAGGCCGTATGAAGAGGCCTTTGTTTTCTCCGGTTGAAGAGTGGGAGAAGAAAGGGGATGTTAATAATGTGGTTTTTCCCACAGGGTGTATCCAGAAAAACGCAAGATTGTATATTTATTACGGCGCGGCTGATAAGCTTATAGCCGTTAAATCCGTGGATATTGATGAGCTTTTAAAAGAATTGAAAAATGATATTTGATACCCGCCCGTTAAAATTAAAAGAAAACACAAAAATAGTTTATCTGTCTACTTTTCCTCCCAGGGAATGCGGTATAGCCACATTTACAGCAGACCTTACGGCTGCGATGGATGATTTACTTGAACCTGCCATTGAGTCAAGGGTTGTCGCGGTTAATATTGACGATATATCGCGTTACCGTTATTCAAAAAAAGTCATTTTTCAAATAAATCAGTATTCCAGGCAGGAATACATTGAGACTGCCAAAAATATTAACGCAATAAAAGAGGTTAAACTTGTCAACGTTCAGCATGAATTTGGTATATTTTCAGGAGAATACGGCTCATATATTATTTCTTTCCTGGCGGCGCTTGAAAAACCTTCGGTTGTGACTTTTCACAGTGTCTTGCCATCGCCTGCCGATAAGCTTAAAACAACAGTCCGCTTGATAGCTGAAAAAGCAAGCGGATTAGTGGTGATGACTAATCTTTCAAGGGAAATCCTTATTAGCGAATACGCAATATCCGGAGAAAAAATTTCAGTGATTCCTCACGGTATCCATTCTGCGCCTTATGCCTCCAGCGTAAAACCTAAGGCTGCTTTAGGTTTTTCAAGGAAAGTAATACTTTTTACATTCGGATTATTGAGCAGAGGCAAGGGGATTGAATATGTAATAGAGGCGCTGCCCAAAGTTGTTAATGCCTGCCCGGATATTTTGTATATAGTTCTGGGGGCTACTCATCCGAATGTCCTAAAAGAAGAAGGAGAAAGCTACCGTAAATTCCTGATTCAGAAGGTTCACGATCTTAAGCTTTCTTCCCACGTGAATTTTTATAATGAATATGTTTCCGTGGATGAGCTCCTTTATTTTTTAAGGGCCGCGGATATCTATATCTCAACCTCCCTTGATCAGAATCAGGCTGTTTCAGGGACATTTTCTTATGCATTGGGTTCGGGAAGGCCGGTAATTTCCACTCCTTTTGCGCAAGCAAGAGAGCTTAGCAATTCGGAGGCAGGCATATTGGTTAATTTCAGAGACCCCGGTTCTTATTCCGAAGCTATCATTAAGCTTTTAAAAGATCCTTCCTTAAGAGAGCAGTTTGGAAAGAACGCGTACTTCAGGACCCGCAACATGACATGGGAAAATGTCGCCCTTGAGTATTCAAAATTATTCTCAAAATATTCCAGCGATATTGCCGAAGTAAGCGAGCATAAGAAAATACCTCGCGTTAACCTTAATCATATTCTTCGCCTGACAGATAGTTTTGGGATTATACAATTTGCCAGATTATCTTTGCCGGATATTTCATCGGGCTATACGCTCGATGATAACGCGCGCGCTATGATAGTCGCATGTTTATGTTACGGTGAATCAGGAAGAGTGCTTAAGGCGGTTTATCCTGATAAACAGAAAAGTGAATTGCTCAAGCGTATAGATGTATATTTATGTTTTATCGAGTTTGTTTTAGGCGAAGATTGCATGTTTTGTAATTATGTAAGGCCTGACAGGTCAATAGATGACAAGCTTAACAAAAAGGATAATCTTGATGACGCTAATGGCCGGGCTATTTGGGCATTGGCGGTTGTTGCCGCAGCCGATTACATGCCGGAGGCCGTAAAAAATAAAGCCCTTTCTTTATTAAAAAAAAGATTAAAAATATATAAGATGTTTGAATCTCCGCGGTCAACCGCTTTTTGCGCAAAAGGGATTTGCCTGCTTTTAAGAAATATTCAGGAGATTGAAGGCAAAAATTTAAATGGGCTGTTAGTCACTCATTGCGACAGATTGATATCGCTTTATCGGGGCGTATCTTCTGAAGGATGGCAGTGGTTTGAAAAATATATGACTTATTCGAATGCTGTTTTGCCCGAGGCCCTTATTTTGGGGCATAAACATACCGGCAACACCGAATACCTGGATATAGGCATCAAGACGTTGGATTTTTTGATAGGCAAGACTTTTATCAACGGTATATATGCGCCAATAGGCCAGGATGGTTGGCATCATAAGGATGGAGAGCGCCGCTATTTTGATCAACAACCGGAGGATGTGTCGGCGATGGTTTGCGCTCTTGCTACGGCATATTCGATAACCGGAAAGGATTTTTATAAAAAGCTTATGCATGAAGCTTTTAACTGGTTTTTAGGCGATAACAGCTTAAAACAGGTTGTTTATGACAGGGCCACAGGCGGATGTTATGATGGTTTAGGAGAAGGGTATATTAATCTTAATCAGGGGGCCGAGTCCACTACGTCATACCTTTTAGCAAGGTTATCTATGATTTCTCAGGGGATTTGATTTTCCAGGATAGATAATACTTGCCATAATAGGCCAAAATTGATATAATAGATAACCAAAAATTAGAAGGATCCGGAATTTTCATGAAAGCAGGGTTTAAGAGTCTATATTTAGGCGATTTAAAAATAGAACTTCCGATTATCCAGGGCGGCATGGGGGTACGGGTATCTTCATCTTCGTTAACCTCGGCTGTGTCCAGCCAGGGGGCGCTTGGTGTTATTGCCTCGGTAGGTTTAGGCGAAGAATGCATGGACGAGAAACGTGATTATAAGATGCGTTCGCGGGAAGAGTTTGTTAATATAATCCGCGAAACCAGGGCCATGACTAAAAATCCGTTCGGCGTAAATATCATGTGCGCCCTTACTAATTATGATGATTTAGTGGATGCGGCCCAGAGCGAATTGGTGGATGTGATTATTTCAGGGGCAGGCTTACCGTTAAGGCTGCCTTCTTTGATTAAAAACAAAAAGACAAAGTTGGTGCCTATAGTATCTTCTGCGCGCGCAGCGGAGATCATCTGTAATACCTGGCAGAGAAGATATAATCGGCTGCCTGATGCAGTTGTGGTTGAAGGCCCCTTGGCAGGAGGGCATTTAGGATACAGTTTAGCCGAGCTTGAAGATAAAGAGCATGTTTATCTGGATAAAATACTGGAAGAAGTATTGGCAGTTGTGCGTAAATTCGAACACGATGAAATAAAAATACCCGTTGTCGCAGCAGGAGGAATTTTTGACGGTAAAGACATTGCCAGGGTTATGCGCCTGGGCGCAAGCGGGGTACAGATGGCCACACGTTTTGTCTGCACCCATGAATGCGACGCGTCTATGGAATATAAACAGGCCTATATAGACGCAAAAGAAGAGGATATCGTGGTTATCCAAAGCCCGGTAGGCATGCCCGGCAGGGTTATTTCCAATGATTTTGTAAAGAAGATAATCAAAGGTGAACGTGTTGTTTTTACGTGCGAATACAAATGCCTGTTTACCTGTGATTTTAAGAAGGTTAACTATTGTATAGCCAAAGCGCTCTTAAATGCGTATCATGGTCAGTTGAATGAAGGTTTTACTATGTGCGGCAGCAATGCTTACAGGATCAATAAAATAGTGTCAGTGAAAGAGCTGATTGCCGAGCTTGTCGCGGAAGCAAAGGTTTATTTAAATAAGTAAGAAAGAAATTAAGCGCCAGTTTGTAATTTTTTACTTGACAAAAAGTTGGGTTTAGCGTATAATACACACCATAGTAAATAGGCGAGTAGAAGTTTACAACCGCAAGGTCAAGAAATAATTCGCCTTGCGTTTTTTCTTTCTGCTGTTATTTGCTAAATTCTAATCGGAAGGAGGTAGCGGATAATGGCACTAGGTAAAGTTAAATGGTTCAGCGATCAGAAAGGCTATGGTTTTATTACGCCTGATGATGGAAGTAAGGATTGTTTTGTTCACCACAATGCGATCCAGGGCGAAGGTTTTAAATCTTTAGCTGAAGGACAAGCAGTTGAATTTGAAGTCGAAGAGGGTCCAAAAGGCCTACAAGCAACAAACGTACGAAAAGTGTAATTTCGGATGTATATGAGGCCCGGCGCTAATACAATGCCGGGCCTTTTTTATTTCATAGATAATTCTTGCCATAATAGTATAACGACTATATAATTGATAGCATGGGGGGTATAAATGTATAAAATAGTTTTACTTCGTCATGGAGAAAGCGTTTGGAATAAGGAAAATAGGTTTACCGGCTGGACAGATGTGGATCTTTCTGTTAAAGGCGTCCAAGAGGCCAAAAAAGGCGGTGCTGCCTTAAAGAAAGAGGGTTTTGTATTTGATATAGCCTTTACCTCTGTATTAAAAAGGGCTACAAGAACCCTGCAGATAGTGCTTGAGGAAATGGATTTGATGCGGATTCCTGTTAAAAATTCATGGCGACTGAATGAAAGGCATTATGGCGCGCTGCAGGGATTAAATAAGGCAGAGATGGCTATTAAGTTTGGGGAAAAACAGGTATTAATATGGAGAAGAAGTTACGATATCCAGCCGCCTGCGTTAAAGAACGATGACCCGCGTTCACCTAAGAATGACCCGCTTTATCAGGATATGGATCCTAAGGATATTCCTTTAACCGAATGCCTTAAAGATACTGTTGCCAGGTTCCTTCCTTACTGGCACGAAACAATAGCGCCTGTTGTCAAATCAGGCAAACGCGTTATAATAGCAGCTCATGGCAACAGCCTGCGTGCTCTGGTGAAATACCTGGATAATGTATCCGAAACCGAAATCGTAAATTTGAATATCCCCACAGGCATCCCGCTGGTATACGAGTTAGATGAAGTTTCAAAACCTATTAAGCATTATTATCTGGGTGATCCAGAAGATATTAAGAAGGCTATGGAGGCAGTTCAAGCCCAGGGTAAAGCAAAGAAGTGAAATTTCCCCAAGTTCATACAGTAGAGGCATCCGCAGGTTCAGGAAAGACGTATTGCCTTTCCAAAAGGTATATACAGCTTCTTTTGGGCTTACCTCGCGAAAACAACAAAATCCCGCTAAATACAATACTTGCCATAACCTTCACCAATAAAGCCGCTATGGAGATGAAGGCCAGGATACTCCAGTTTTTAAAAGAAGAGGCCTTAAGCGGCAACCTCCAGGCGCGTTCTGCAATGGATTATATTATAAGAAATTATAATTTTTTCCAGGTGCAGACAATAGACAGTTTTATAAATTCCATACTTTACGGATGTTCTTTCAAACTCGGGCTTTCGGCGAATTTTAAGACAGAGGAACTTTACCGGGATTATCTGAGCTTTAGCCTTGACAGACTTATAGATCAGGCTGCCACAGATAAAGCTGTTTTAGGGCTTTTTAAGCGTTTTTTGAACCAGTATTTGTATATAGAAAATAAAAGCGGCTGGTTTCCCAAGCAGAGTATATACTTAAGGATGCAGTCGTTATTTTCAAAAAGCAATAAGTATTCAAAGGATTTTGCGCGCAATGATATCACCCCGAAAGATATTATTGCCTGTAAAAAAGACATACTAAAGCTTAACAGCAAGTTGGTTAAAAAACTTCCCGAAGGCACCAATTCCGCATTTGCTAAAAAACTGGATTCATTTTTAAAAGAAAACGAAAACGGATTCGGTATAGAGGATATATCCGATTTTTTCAAAAGGCCGGATTTTCCTGCTAGAAAAGGCACTCATGTTTCAAGCCAAACCATAGAATTGTGGTCTGATTTAAGAAAGGTAATCGCAAATCTGTGCGAGCTGGAATCGCTATCCTCATTTAATTATTACATAGATATATTTGACGCTTTGTCAGTTATTCTTAAGGATATATCAGGCCGCGAGGATGTGTTGTTTCTTGAGGCTTTAAATAAAAACGCCTGCCGGCTTTTTGACGAAAAATCCATTGCCCTGCCTGAACTTTATTACCGCCTTGCCGCCAGATTTAAGCATTTTCTTATAGATGAGTTTCAGGATACAAGCGTGTTGCAGTGGAAAAATATATTTGCGATGGTCGAGAATGCGCTTTCCTCCGATGGGTCTTTGTTTTATGTAGGAGATAGAAAACAGGCCATATACCGTTTTAGAGCCGGCGAGGCCGGGCTGATGAATTTGGTAAAAAACCATTTTAAAGATTTTAACCTTACGCAGGAATCCCTGGCAAAAAATTACAGAAGCAGAAAAAATATAGTAGATTTTAATAATAATCTGTTTTCCGAATACAACCTTCAAAGATTTTTAAAACAGGCTCAGTCAGCTAAAAAGATAAAAGCGGATTTGTCTGCAGAAGATATATCTGAAATATTGAGCGCGTTTAAAGATTCCGGGCAGCAATCCGCTGATGAGCTTGTTGGCGGATATGTGAGCGTTGAGAAGATATCTTCACAAGAAGGCCTTAAAACAGCTTTATATGGGGCCGTGGATGATTTAAGAAAAAGATTTGCGCCTGGCGAGGTAGCCATACTCACCAGGAAAAACGATGATGTCGGGATGTTTACATCGTGGTTTCTTGAGAGGGGTATTCCCGTTGAATCTGAGAATACTCTTAATATAAAAGAAAATTATTATATAAAAGAGATAGTCAGCTTCCTCAAATTTCTTAATTCGCCGATAGACAATATTTCATTCGCGTCTTTTATTCTGGGCGACATATTTTCTCATTCATCAGGCGTGCCTATGCAGGATATCAGGGATTTTATATTTGGCCTGCGTCAGGCGCCTGACTGGAATAATATTTACCTGTATAAAGAATTCAGATTGAAGTTTACCGGCATATGGGAGCGTTTTTTCGAGGAATTTTTTAAAAGCGTGGGATTTGTGCCTTTATATGAGCTGGTGGTAAGTATATACTCCAGGTTTAAAGTAATTGAAAAGTTTTCGGATCAACAGGGATTTTTTATGAGGTTTATTGAACTCATAAAACAAGAGGAGTCGGAATGCGCGGGTATATCTGATTTTCTTGAATTCTTCCAGGACTGCGAGGATGAAAAGCTGTATGTAAATGCCGCTGAAAGCGATTCATTAAAGATTCTCACCGTGCATAAGGCAAAGGGCCTTGAGTTTAAGGCGGTTATAATACCGATGCTTACCATGAATGTCAAGGTAAGCCGGGAGATAGTTGTTGAAAACGATACTTCTTTAAGCCTTCTGCGCATAAAAAGGAAATACGCGGATTTCTCGCAACGTTTAAAGCAGGTGCATAAGGACGAATACAAGAAATCTTTCATAGACGAGATAAATAATATTTATGTTGCGCTGACAAGGGCAGCCGATGAACTTTATGTATTTGTGCCTGAGGGTTCTGAGACAAGTTTTAACCTGGCCCAAATACTTTTTACAGAAGATAAAATAAAAATAGGCGCAAAGCTAACTGCCCAATGCGTCAAAAAAGATAACGGCGCTAAAGATAGCGTTATCCGTATTCCAAGCTGCGCATATAAAGATCTTATAGATTTCATTAAAAGAGAATTTCGTCAGGACAATATTCTAAAAGGCAGAGACAGTATTTTAAGAGGCAACATACTACATTATGCGCTTTCTTTTGTAGGGAACTTAGATAACCAAGACAAGGATTTGACATTAAATCTTGCGTTTAAAAAGACAGCTGCAAAGTTTGTTTTTATAAAAGATTTTAAAGATATAAAATCCTGCCTGAGGCGTATTGTTAATGATAAGGGCCTGGGAAAATATTTTTATACAAAAGGCGCTGATGTTTTTTTGGAGAAAGATGTTGTCAATTCTTTTGGCGATACAGAGAGGATTGACCGGCTCATAGTTTCTAAAAAAGAAATTATCGTTATAGATTATAAAAGTACAGGCGATGAAGGCTTAAAAGACGACTATCGCGCACAGGTTGTGAAATACGTCAATATCATTAAGCATATCTATCCCGGGCGCATGGTCAAAGGTGTGCTTTTGTACCTTGATAGCTTAACTGCAGAAGAGGTATCTTTTGAACAGGGTAATTAATTTTGATTTTTCACAAAACTTAATAGAAGAGCTCGCCGCGCTTCTGGAAAACGATTTTATAAAGAAGGGCAAGGATATATCAAGGGTTGCACTTATTTTCGGAGGCCACAGGCCGGCTTTATTTCTTAAAAAAGAGCTTTCGCGAAGAATTAAAAATGATTTTTTCCCTCCAAGATTTTTTTCCATGGACGAGTTTGTAGAATATACGCTTTCTAAAAGCGGCGTTTTTTCAAATATCAACGATTTGGAGGCCTGTTTCCTTATATATAATATAGCCAAAACCATAGCCCCGGATATATTAAAGGGGAGGGAAAACTTTTCACAGTTTCTGGTCTGGGCAAAAGAGATCCTCAGTTTTATAGAGCAAATGGATCTGGAGGCTGTAGAGGAAAAACATTTGGGTAATATACAGTTTAACGCGGAAATCGGCTACGATGTGCCGGAAAATATAAATAAGCTGCTTCAGAGCCTTATTAAGATAAGAAAGGCCTATCACGCCGCTCTTATTGAAAAAAATACATTTTCAAGAGGGTTGATGTATTTGCGCGCTTCAGAAGCCGCAGGCTTTGTGGGTTTTGAGGAATTCGATCATATAATATTCTGTGGATTTTTTTATCTTTCAAAAGCAGAGAAGCAGTTAATAAAACAGCTATACCAAAGTCAAAAGGCAGCGCTTATATTTCATGGTAACCCGGCCGAGTGGCCGGCCATAGCGGATATATATAAAGCATTGAGCTTAGAGCATAAGCAGGAAAGCCCTGCCTGGGTTGCGCCTGATTTTTCAATATACGCCGGATTTGATGTGCATTCCCAGGCCTGTATTGTTAGGGAGATTCTTAAAAAAGTCAAAAATCCAGGCAAAACAGTTGTTGTGCTGCCTGAGCCTGAGAATGTCTTACCGCTGATTTCTGAAATTCACGGTTTCATCGGTGATTTCAATGTTTCGATGGGGTATCCTTTAAACAGGAGTTCGGTTTATTCTTTGTTTAAGTGTATATTCAGGGCGCAGGAGACCATGAATAAAAATGATTATTACGCAAAAGATTACCTGGCTGTATTACTTCATCCTCTGGTAAAAAACCTGAAGGTTTTTCGTGATGAGTCGGCAGTAAGGGTGCTTGTTCATAAAATCGAAGAAGTCCTGCTGGGTATGGAAAAAACAACTTTGGGAGGCAGCCTGTTCGTCAAACTCGAGGATATAAGCGCCTGCAGCCAGCTTTATGATTTAACCCTTAAGGCAATGGATAGGGCGGATATAAATGCAGGCCGCGTGGAGACTAAAGATGCCTTAAATCAGCTGCATCAGATTTTATTTATGCAATGGGAGGACATATCCAGTTTTGGCGATTTTTCTTTATGCCTCGAGGCTTTTTTAAATACCCTGGTACAAAAGAGCCACTTGCAGAGCTATCCTTTAAATGTCACGATGGTGGATAAGATTTTTTCAATAGCAGATGAACTTAGTAACGCTTCATTTAAGGATGAAAGATTTTCCAAAGACGATATATTCAGGATATTCATAAACAAGCTTGACAGCGAAAAGATAAGGTTTGCCGGCTCACCGCTTAAAGGGTTGCAGGTTTTGGGTTTTTTTGAAACGCGCTCGCTTAATTTTGAAAATGTTTTGATTATTGATGCCAACGAATCTGTGCTGCCGAGCCTTAAGATATATGAGCCATTGATACCAAGAGAGGTTATGGTGGGGCTTGGTTTAAACAGCCTTGAAAAAGAGGAACAGATACAGCGCTACCAATTTAGGCGCCTTATAGCAGGGGCTAGCAAGGTTCATATAATATATCAGGATACCCCTGATAAAGAAAAGAGCAGGTTTGTAGAGGAGCTTATATGGGAAAAACAGAAAAAGTCCGGGTCTTTGAATGTTATAGATGCCCCGCGCGCGATTTTTAACGTAAAGGTTATAGCGCCGAGCATAAAAATAGAAAAAACGCCGCAGGTAATAGAGTTTTTAAAAGGCCTTGAATATTCGGCTTCCAGCGTAAATACATACCTGCACTGCCCGTTGCGGTTTTATTACCAGTATGTCTTAGGCCTTAAAGAAAGGGCTGAATCTCTGGATGAGCCTGAAGCAGCGGATATAGGCGTGTTTATACACGAATTGTTTCAGCAGGCGTTTTCCGTGTTTCTCAATAAGCCCGTAGTTATCGACAGTAAATTTAGAAAGGCGTTTTTTGATCTGCTTGATAAAAAATTTGACAGCGAGTTTAAAAAGAAGATGAAATCCGACGCTTTTCTTGTTAAGGAGATTCTTGACGTAAGGATGAACAGTTTTCTTGATAATGAGGCAAAGCGTTGCGCAGAAGAGGTTTTATGCCTTGAGAGCACGTTTAAGTCAAGGATAGAATTTAAGCCAGGCGCATTTAAATTTAAGGCAATAGTTGACAGGATTGACATGTTGGAGAATAAGGATATACTCATACTTGATTATAAAACAGGCGATACCGATGTGATGCCTTCAACGGATGTTCTTGGCATAGAGGCAGCCGGTTTTTCAAGGGCTGTATTGAAAAAGTCAATAAAATCTTTTCAGCTTCCGTTATATTATTATTTGGTGGCAAATGATAATAACTATAAAGATAAAGAGGTTGACGCCGCGCTTTATTTTATAAAAGGCCCGAAAGAAAATTTAAGGCTTGAAGCGCTTTTTGACTGCGATTTGCAGCCGGCAGATAAAAATATACGCATGCAGGTTTATATGAAAGCCCTTGGCGCTGTTTTAGCCGATATAGTCAGCCAGGACTGCGCCTTTGTTTCAGACCGCGAAAATCCCATCCGTTGTCAGTGGTGCCCTTTTTTCTACCTGTGCAGATAGGCAAACCCTTCGCTTAAAATGTCTTGAATATATATGTTTATATGGTATAATATTATTTCAAAATGGAAGATATACGCAAAAAACATATAGCTATTATAGGCGTTTCTGACAGAACAGAAAAATTCGGGTTTAAAATATTCAGGGACCTGATAAAGGCCGGTTTTAATATAACAGGCGTAAACCCCAGAGGCATAGAGGTTTTAGACAGAAAGACATACAAGGGCATAAAGGATATTAATGCCTCCATAGATATGATTATTACAATAGTTCCTCCAGGGGTTACTGAAAAAGTTGTTCAGGATGCAATAGAACTTGGCATAAAACAGATCTGGATGCAGCCTGGATCAGAATCACCCGCTGCCATAAAAAAGGCAGAGGATGCCGGGATCAATGTCAGGCATAATGCCTGTTTTATGGTTGAAAACGGCATATGGTAAGCCCCGGGCGCACAAAATTCATAGAATTAAAAAATGTTTTTCAGGTTCTTCATAGCCCAAAAGGCTGCCTTTGGGATAAAAAGCAAACGCACAAAAGCCTTATACCGTATCTTAGAGAAGAAGCAGAAGAGTTTATTGATGCTTTAAAAAGCAATAAGCTGGAGCACATGAAGGAGGAGTTAGGCGATATATTGCTTCAGGTTATGTTTCATTCGCAGCTGGCCTCAAAAGAAGGCAGGTTTGATATAGAGGATGTTATAGATGTATTGATAAAGAAATTAAAGAGGCGGCATCCTCATGTGTTTGGCAATGTTAAGGTTAAATCCGCGAAAGAAATTATCTCCAACTGGGAAAGAATAAAAAAAACAGAAAAAAGGCGTAAAAAATAATGAAGCAGAGAATCTATTATCATCATACGGATTGCGGCGGGGTTGTTTATTATGCCAATTATCTTAAATTTCTGGAAGAGGCGCGCACGGAATTTTTTGAAAAAAAAGGCGTGCTTATAGGCACGCTTGCAAAAGAAGGCCTGCTTTTTGTGGTGGCGCGCCAGGAGATAGATTACAAATCACCGTCATTTTACGCAGATATCCTTGACATAGACGCGCGCATTGAGAGTATAGGCGCTGCAAAAATAGAATTTACCAATCAGATAAAAAACCAGGTTGGAAAAATAATAGCCGCGGCCAGGACAATAGTGGTTTGTATAGACAGGGATTTTAAGCCTAAGCAGATTCCCCATGATATCCGCAAAAAATTAATTTAAAAAAATGAAAGCGTATACAGAGCATATAGAGCTTAATACAGCCAAGCGGTATGATATTGTAAATATTACAGACCGTGTGCGCAGCGCTTTAAGAAAAAGCGCTATAAAAGAAGGCCTGTGTCTTGTAAACAGCATGCATATAACATCAAGTGTTTTTATAAATGATAATGAAAGCGGTTTGCACGCGGATTTTTTGCAATGGGTTGAAAAGCTTGCGCCATACGGCAAGGATAAATATAAACATAACTTAACAGGCGAGGATAACGGCGATGCCCATTTAAAAAGGACAATCATGGGCAGGGAGGTTGTTGTTGCCGTAACAGCTGGTGAGCTTGATTTCGGGCCGTGGGAGCAGATTTTTTACGGAGAATTTGACGGACAGAGGAGAAAAAGAGTTTTAATTAAGATAATCGGAGAATAATATGACTTTAAACACAGAGCTTAAGAATTGGGTAAATGAATGCGCTAAACTATGTAAACCCGATAAGATTGTATGGATAGACGGGTCTTTGCGCGAAAAAGAATTACTTGAAAATGAGGCGGCTTCAAAAGGTGAGATCACGCGCCTTAATGATAAAAAACTGCCAGGATGTTTTTATCACAGGACTGCTATAAACGATGTGGCGCGTACGGAAAACCTGACATTTATATGCACAAGTAAAAAAGAAGACGCAGGCCCGAACAATAACTGGATGGCGCCGGCTGACGCGTATAAAAAGGCAGGCGAAATATTTTCCGGATCCATGAAGGGCCGCACCATGTATGTAATACCGTTTTCAATGGGGCCGGTTGGTTCGCCTTTTTCAAAGATAGGCGTTGAGCTTACTGATAGTATCTATGTTGTGCTGAATATGCGTATTATGACGCGTATGGGCAGCGCTGTTTTAAAAGAGTTGGAAAAATCAAATGCGACATTTACAAAATGCCTGCATTCAAAGGCAGAGTTTGATATAAAAAAACGGCTGATTCTGCATTTTCCGGAAGACAACGCGATATGGAGCGTTGGCTCAGGCTATGGCGGCAATGTGCTTTTGGGGAAAAAATGCCTTGCTTTGAGGATTGCCTCACATATAGCAAAAACAGAGGGATGGATGGCAGAGCATATGCTTATTATGGGCATAGAGGAGCCGAATGGCCGCATAGGATATGTTGCGGCAGCGTTTCCTTCGGCATGCGGCAAGACAAACTTGGCCATGCTTATTCCTCCGGAAGGCCTGAGGAAAAAAGGTTATAGAATATGGACTGTTGGCGATGATATTGCATGGATGCGTGTTGATACAGACGGCCAGTTATGGGCGATAAATCCTGAGGCAGGATTTTTTGGAGTGGCACCTGGCACAAATTCAAAATCAAATTCCAATGCAGTAAAAACAGTACAGAAAAACACGATTTTTACAAACGTTCTTTTAAAGCCAGACATGACTGTATGGTGGGAGGATGGAGATGGCCCGGTACCAAAAGAAGGCACTGATTGGCAAGGCAGGCCATGGAAACCTGGCTTAAAGGATAAAGACGGTAATATTATAAAAGGCGCTCATCCTAACAGTCGTTTTACAGCGCCTATGTCTCAATGCCCTACAGCATCATTCAGAATTGAACATCATCACGGCGTTCCTATAGCAGCTGTTATATTCGGAGGCAGAAGGGCACATCTTATGCCGCTTGTTTATCAATCATTTAATTGGCAGCATGGTGTTTATGTCGGAGCCACAATGGCGTCAGAGCGCACTGCTGCGCAATTTGGAAAACAGGGTGAGGTTCGTCGGGATCCTATGGCAATGCTTCCTTTTTGCGGTTATAATATGGCTGATTATTTTGGGCACTGGCTTGGCATGGGCAAGAAGATGTTGCCTGCGCCAAAGATATTTCATGTAAACTGGTTTAGGACAGACGATAAAGGTAAATTCCTTTGGCCTGGGTATGGCGAAAATCTGCGTGTTTTGGAGTGGATACTTGCGCGTTGCAGAGGTGAGGTTGGGGCTAAAGAAACACCGATAGGATATATCCCAAATCCCGAAGATATAGATAAAAAGGGCCTTGATATCACAAAGGCAGCAATAGACAAGCTTTTATCTATCAATGTGGATAATTGGAAAGAAGAGTTAAAAGGCCACAAAGAATTTTTCCTGGAGTTCGGTGAGCGCCTGCCTAAAGAGATTTGGGAGGAATACGAGGCCTTGGCCAAACGTCTAAAAATTTAACAAAATATAGCCCAAGGGACGCCTACCAATTAATTTGGTAGGCGTTTTAATACTAGAATCATGTTAGGAAAAACAAAATGTAGATTTTATCTATTGACAAAGGTCCTTTTATAAAGTATACTTTTAGTACAGATTGTATTGGAATAAAGCCCGGGTAAGCTGTTTCGTAGATCTCCTTCCTTGGCGGGAGAGATTACAAGCGGTGATTCCCGGGTTTTTTTATTCGCGGAATACTCGTTTGCCAGCCGTTCGGCGGGGCATTTCGCAAAAGCGTCCCGAAACCGCCACCGTCGGTTTTGGGACTCCAAGTTTGCGCTCGCTCTCCTTTGCCGCAGCACGTAATAACAGGCGGCAAAGGAACCATGGCCGTTCGCGCAAACTAGGTTTTGCTCCAACCCCACCTTTGC
>PFHB01000079.1 GCA_002783585.1 Candidatus Omnitrophica bacterium CG_4_8_14_3_um_filter_43_15 | reverse complement strand
ACACTGACATCAAAACCATTGCAGACCTGTATTGCGGGATAGGGACTTTTGGTATAATCTTGTCCGGCTTGGCAGAAAATGTGCTGGGGGTTGAGTCATCTGCGGATAATATCGGCTATCTGAAGAAAAATATAGACGGAAATAATATAAAAAATTACCGGTTATACGAGGGTGACTGCGAATATCTGGCTGAAAAAATATTTTCGCAGAATATTGATGTATTTATACTGGATCCGCCCAGAAAAGGGCTTGGCGATAAAATCTGCAGGATGCTGATTGAAAGGCCCGCAAGCGTTATAATATATCTATCCTGCGACCCGGCAACCCTGACAAGGGATCTGAAAAAACTTCTCACCCGCTATAAATTAGAAAAAGCGCAATGCTATGATTTCTTTCCCCACACACCCCACATAGAAACAATGTGCGCGCTTAAAGCCGTATCATAACAAGCGCCATCTTAAATTTTTCTACTGCCTTTAAACTATGAGGCTCGTTGGCAGGCATTATAATCATCTGGCCCGCCTTCACATCAAACGCCTTACCTGAAATCGTTACCTGCGCCTGGCCGTCTAATACATAAACCATCGCGTCAAAAGGCGCTGTATGTTCGCTTAGGCCTTCGCCCTTATCAAACGCGAAAACAGTAACAGTACCTGTCTTTTTATCTATAATGGCCCTGCTTACAACAGAACCGGCCTGATAATCTATCAGGCCTGCCATATTTATAACCTTACCTTTTATATCTTCGGGCATATATTCCTTACAAGCTTGTCAAAATTTTGAACCTACTTCTCTATAAAAACCCAAGTAGCTCCACCATCCCAAGATTCAGACATACCTATATGTCCGCTGTTATGAATTGCTGAACCCACTCTATGTTTTGGATCATCTTTAGAATCAGCATTAAAACCAATATATCCAGGATACATGTCAACCCATGAAAAATAATAATCCCACTTACGGGCAGGATTTGAATTCGGATTATCTATGCTCAAGGTCTGCATAAAAGAAATAACATCTGAATTATTTGGATCTAGGTAACCTCGGCTCACAACAAGTCATCCGCCATACTATGCGTAGTAAAGGAGTCCTGCCTGTTCTATAGTTCTTAAAAATGTCATTGCCTCTGCATCTTTTGACCTAGCAACCATCTTGCTATACTGCGGGATTGCTATTGTCGCAAGTATGCCGATAATGATGATAACGATTAAAAGTTCGACTAATGTGAAAGCTTTTTTCATGTTTTTAGCCTTCTGATACTTATGGTGCTAAGAAAGGTCCTGTTTTGCTGCTCGCTATTGCTTGCAAAACAGGATCATCCTTTTTATCTAGATTTTTACTACTGGATAAAAAGGATGGCGGTGTTCATGCGACGAAATCAGAACTTATTTCAAGAAATAAACCGTCTTTGCGAGCCCCGCGAAGTCCCGAGCGAAGCGAGGGGAAGGGGCGAAGCAATCTCCTCGTATTTTAAATTTTCACCGTTGGCTCGGCAGGCAGCTGGCGGCAGCGACCCTGCCGCAAAAATCATCTATACTGGCCGCCATCTGCCTGCGGCTTCGCTACTTGATACATGTTAAAACACACGATACTCGGGCTCAGCCGCACCGCCTGTGCTTGGAAAAATACTTGGACGGCGGTTTGGCCGAGCCATTCACTTGCACAAAGCCAAAAGGCAAATTTTGGGCGGGGGCAAAATTTGCCTTTTGGCAAAGCTGCCCTCCAAGGCTTCGACAAAAGAACAAAAAATCAACGGGAATACGGTATTTTATTATAATCCACAAATCGGGCAAAAACAAGTGAAAAAGCTTTTTGGATGCACTATATTACAGGTTAGTCTAATTTTATGATGCGGCTTGAATCAAACTTGATGTAAACCTTCTAAAAGACCTTCTGCGGCCTTTGTGCCGATCAATCCTATTTTTCTTGCTTTAGAAACTATGCCCCAAGAATTGGTGCAGATTTGACCAGGGCATTTTCTTTTGAATTCGTCTCTAACAACTTTTTCATCGCAGGCCAAACCATATCCTTTTGATATCGCTAACGCAAGGCACGCCGCTTCTCCCTCGTAGATTATTACCCCTAGGCTTTTATTAGTAAGATAATGATAAAATAAATTTTCCTGCTCTTTCCCTTCTATCTCTTCTTCAATTATTAAATTATTTTCTATATATGACGCTAAATCTATTTGCCCTGCCTTTGAATATTTTGCTTCGCTCTTTATTCGTTTTTCAACGACTATTTCTCTCTTTGCCCAGTCAATGAATTTATCTAATGCTAATAGGGCGTGGAATTTTATTATAATCATTGCGTCAACGGTTACTAATTTTCCATTAAAAATTGTCGAGGCACTCGTCATCCTGAACACTCCGTTTAATTTTTCTACCAAGTTCCATAGCTTGATAAAGGGGGAGTTCCAGGAATTCAGCAAGTTTTGAAGTGGTAATCTTGTTTTGTTGGTAGGCTTTTAAACAAAGATGAAAATAGAGACTTGAAAATTTAGGTCTACTCTCTGGTTCTGAAATCCCCATAGATCTACGAACTGTATTAACCCATGTTTCACTAATAAGTTTCTCTTTCATATCATTGCTCAACAGTTTTAAATTATTGAGTCTATAAACCATGGCTTGAAAACTTACGCCAAAATATTCCGCAAAATAGATAGTATCTTCTGCCGTTAAATCTTTGCGGTTTTTTATTCTTATATTAAAAATATCGTTGACAGATTCTTCGGGCATCAAAAAATCACCCGCAAAATTATCGGCCAAGCTTTCGTCTGAAGTATCTTTTTCTTTTTCAGAAGAAACAATGCCTAAACGCTCTTTATGAAAAATAAAATGGGCATATTCATGAGCGAGTGAAAAAAGTTGTTTGCCAAAATTGGCATTGGTATTTATAAGAACGCATCCGCCCATTTCCTCATCGTAGGTAAACATTCCAAAGATACCTCTTTCTGCCGGAATTGGCAGATAAAAAATTTTTAAAGCGCATTTCTCTTCTAATATTTGATCGAGGTTCCTAATGGATGCCTGGCCTAAATTTAATCTTTGTCGTTCTTGCTTAGCATAGAATTTACCCCAAAATAAAAGCCTGTCTTTTTCATATGCATAATCTTTAGATATTGACGGCCTTATTTTAATATCCGCAATCTCTTCCAGTGTGTACATTTTTTCGCAGAGAGTCTCAAATTCCGTTATAACCTTTGCCACTTCTTGATCACCTTCTGTTTTTCTAAAAAGAACTTTGAATCCGCTATCTACAGCGAGTTTTTCCTTGAGAAAATATTCTAATGGCCTTCCGAAAAATTCACAAAAACTATACAGCTCTTTTAGAGGAATATCGCGCTTGCCATTTTCAATATCAGAATATCTGGGCCTACCGATATTAAGTTTTTCCGCAACTTTCTCTTGTGTATAGCCTAAGGCTTCTCTAGCTTTTTTAAGCCTTTCGCCTATAACAATTGATCTGCTATTCATTTCTTCGCTCATAGCGAATTTGTCCTGTTTTTGAGACAAAGTTTCTACTTTCTATTAAAATTATACATTACTTGTCTTAATTTGTCAAGCGAAATCACTAACCTTTATTAATGGCTTCATCAACCTTCAGATTGGCTTCTTTTAACATTTGTCTTGCTTTATTGCGTGCTTCATGTGATTGATGAACTAAATCGGTAATTTTTTGCTGAACAGGTTTTGACAAAATTGGTATCTGTAACTTTTTAATTTGTTCTGGTTTCCAATGAACTATAATGGAACCGCCTGCGTCGCGCTCAATTTGCATTTGACCTATAATAGAATTGATGCAGAGGGCTAAATATTCGCTTTCTATCTCTTTATCAGGCTTTAAACGCATAATGCCGCTTGCTACAATACCTTCTATGGATTCTTTTAACACATAAGCAATCCCAGGATTTGCATCTTTGGTAAGTAAAATCTCGCCAATTTTTGGCTGAAAATTATTTTTCAATTCTTGATATAATTCATCGCTTATATATTTTTGATCCTTACCAATTAAACCGTGCTTTGAAACACTACTCACTCGAATAAATAGTTTTCCCTCATCTTGATATTCATCACCGCCTGGCTCAAATCCTTTTTTCATTGATGCTAATTCGCCAAGTGGTTTT
>PFHB01000020.1:1863-15791 GCA_002783585.1 Candidatus Omnitrophica bacterium CG_4_8_14_3_um_filter_43_15 | reverse complement strand
GGTGGGCCCAGAAGGGATCGAACCTCCGACCAAGTGATTATGAGTCACCTGCTCTAACCGCTGAGCTATGGGCCCAAAAATTGCAAAGCAATTTTTGGGTCCTGTTTTGTATAGTTTTTCTAACTGCAAAACAGGACCTTTCTTAAGATATGTAGTATACCAAATTTAGGTAGGATTGTAAAGCGGAAAAACTTGAACTCAAAAACGCCTAATGGGGACACCTTTAATCTTGGTTACGGGGACAACTGCAATCTTAATTTCTCAAACGGTGCAAGCTCCAAGCTCACCCCTGCTATTAATATTCCCTTTGTAGTTTTCTTAAATACCCTTATCGCCTTATCATTGCCTTATTTTTTATTCTTATGAAGCAAAACTCCCAATGCCAGTAAGCCTATACCAATAACAAACAAAAACTTACTGCTCTTTGAATAACAATAATAAAATCCATTTGTATAATCAAGCCTACTCACATGTATTGCTAATTGCTCACGCACCGAGAATATACTCGCCTTAAAAGATAATAAACTATATGAAGCCATGCAAGATCCTACAATTATCATAATCCAATCAATTTTATCTTTTGCTGTTGATAGTAATTGTGATAGTTTTTTATTCATGTCGCTCCTTTAGCTCTCCTCTTAAGGAAGAGCTTGTACTTCATACAAAGAACTGTCTTGCCTAATGACAAACCTATCTATAATCACAAGTATCTATACAAGAATCATAGATTTTTTTATCAATTTTAATCCAATCTGTTTTATTTATGCCCCATTTATTCTGATAAGTAGGACTAACCGGAAAAACAGATACTAATTTAATCCAGCGATTTTGCTCTGCGGAAATTCTACGCACTTCATCCGCCACCTCGCTGAGATCCTGATCCTGGCTAAATATTATCCCTACATCGTATGTTTTTTGATGCGCCAGCCTGATAATGTCAAGGGCTATACGAACATCCACCCCTTTTTCATGGCCTACAAGAGAAGTATACTTTTTATTGCATGAAGGGCATGTCCAATCTTTATTGTGATATCTTAAAGACCTGCTAAAAATATTGATTCCCATCCGACCCATATAGCTTAATTTTTTACTCCAAAAGCTATGCCATAAAGCATCATCTTGAGGATCAGGCACTCCGGTGTAAAAATATATGTCGTTCAAATTCCATTTATGGCCGGAACATACCCATTCAGATAAAAGCTTAATATCGTAATTGGGGTAATTGTAACCAAACGCGTCCTTCGCAGCGCGATACAAATTTTGACCATCAATAAAAATTATTGCGTTCTTTATCTTAGGTTCGGTTAGAGCCATCTTAACCCCTTATAAAAAATAACCCCGCATGAGCCCTTTCGGGAAGTCACACGGGGAGCAAATAACTCTTTCATCGATACTAAGTATATCATATTTATTACTCTTGTCAATAAAAATCGCTTTTTACTTTTTTGGTGTCCAAAAAGTGTCCATACGAGGTTAAAAATCGTTAAACCACATTAAAACAGGTTAAAACAAGGTTTTGCTGTAACCTCTTGACACTATTCGTATTTACAGCAATTTCAATGGGTTACGAAAAATTCTCAAAGCCGTTTATGAGTCACCTGCTCTAACCGCTGAGCTATGGGCCCTTTCCTAGAATAAATAGTATATCAAATTTTGATTGGCTTGTAAAGAAGGAAATCCTAGTGGCTAGATTCGCTCTGCTTTTTGTCCGCGGCTGGCTTGCCTGCGCGCGACTTCGTCTAAATGGAGCTTTCTTATACGGATGCTCTGCATAGTAATCTCGACCAATTCATCGTCCTCAATAAACCCCAACGCGAACTCAAGCGTCATCTTCTGCGGCGGTATCAGCTGAATCGCTTCATCAGATCCTGCGGCGCGCATATTGGTCAGTTTCTTTTCCCTTTGGGCATTTACAACAATATCAACGCCTTTGTTGTTTACGCCGACTATCATGCCTGTGTACAGTTTCTCGCCAGGCGAAATAAAAATAGCGCCGCGCGGCTGCAGGGCATTTAAAGCGTAGGCAACCGCGTCTCCGTTACCCTGGGATACCATAACCCCGCTTTGACGCTTAGGCATATCGCCCTTATACGGCTGATACTCAAAAAAATTCTGATACATAATACCGTTTCCGCGCGTCATTGTCAGAAAATCCCCTCTGAACCCTATCAAGGCCCTGGAGGCGATGATAAATTCCATACGGATTGTATTCGTAGAAGTCGTTTTCATATCGCGCATCTCTGCCTTGCGCTCGCCAAACGCCTGTATAATCGCGCCCTGATATTCAGGAGGCACCTCAACAGTCACTTCCTCAACAGGCTCGCACATCTGATTATCGATTTTCTTTAATATCACCTGCGGCTTTGAAACCTCAAGCTCATATCCCTCGCGCCGCATTGTCTCAATGAGTATCGCAAGATGCAGCTCGCCACGGCCTGACACCTTGAAGCGTTCGCCGTTATCAACCTCTTCAACCTTGATACCGACATTTATCATTGCCTCATGCGCAAGGCGCTCGCGTATATGCCTTGATGTTAAAAATTTACCGCCGGCTTTTCCTGAAAGAGGGCTTGTATTATGAGAAAAATTCATCGATATAGTCGGTTCGTCTATCTTAAGCGGCGACAGGGCCTTTGGGTTATCAACACAGGCGATTGTATCTCCAACCTCAACGCCTTCTACGCCTGCGATTAATACTATATCGCCAGCTATTGCCTCTTCTACATCGACACGGACTAAACCATAGTATCTTTTTATTTTTATAATCTTACCTTTTGTAATAGATCCGTCGCGCTGCTTTACAAGCGCCACAGGATCCCCTAAACGCACAGAGCCGCAAGATATCCTGCCTATCGCGATACGGCCTATATACGAATCATAATCAAGCATTGTAACCTGCATCTGAAACGGCAAATCCATATCAGCGACAGGCGGTAACACCCTGTGCAAAATAGTGTCTAAAAGAGGCTTTACTGACTCGCTTGGCTCATCAAGATTAAGCGTTGCGTAGCCGTCTTTACCTGATGCGTAACAAATAGGAAAATCAAGCTGCTCATCGCTTGCGTTAAGCTCGCAGAAAAGATCAAATACCTTATCAGCGATTTCGTGCGGACGCGAATTCGGCCTGTCTATTTTATTGATGACAAGTATAGGCTTTAAATGAAGCTCCAGGGATTTCTTTAATACGAATTTTGTCTGCGGCATAGGCCCTTCAACAGCGTCAACAAGCAGTAAAACGCCGTCAACCATTTTAAGGATGCGTTCCACTTCGCTGCCAAAATCAGCGTGCCCAGGGGTATCGACAATATTACATTGGACTCCTTTATACTGAAAAGACGCGTTCTTAGAAAAAATAGTAATACCCCTTTCTTTTTCAAGGGGATTTGAATCCATTATCAGCTGATCGCCGGATTTAAAATCATACGCGCCTGTATACTTAAGCAGGGCGTCTACAAGCGTTGTCTTTCCATGATCAACGTGCGCGATAATAGCGAGATTACGCACATCTTTTCTTCTTTTCTGATTTGACATAGGATTTGCCTTTTATGGAGGGCTAAAAAATAACTATCACAGTACGCGGTCTTCTGTCATTGCCATTTCAAGAAAGTTTTTAAGCCGCTTGCTGCGGGTAGGATGCCTGAGTTTCCTGAGCGCCTTTGCCTCTATCTGCCTTACTCTTTCGCGCGTAACCTTA
Organism: Candidatus Omnitrophica bacterium CG_4_8_14_3_um_filter_43_15; assembly: GCA_002783585.1. GTDB lineage: Bacteria > Omnitrophota > Gorgyraeia > Taenaricolales > Taenaricolaceae > Taenaricola > Taenaricola geysiri. The sequence continues at coordinate 12,097 of PFHB01000020.1, read as the reverse complement.
AAAATAACGCCCACCTCTTCAAGCGTTCTGGGGCAGCCGTCGCCTATACCGAAACGCAGCTTCAAAACTTTTTTCTCTCTTTCAGTCAATGTATCCAAAACACCTTCCATCTGCTCTTTAAGCATGGAATAGGCTGTAGCGTTAGCAGGCGAAATCGCGCGCTTGTCTTCAATAAAATCCCCGAAATGCGTATCGCCTTCATCGCCTATAGGAGTCTGAAGGGATATGGGTTCCTGCGCTATCTTTAAAATATTCCTAACCTTATCAATAGACAGGCGCATCTTTGACGCTATTTCTTCAGGCGCCGGCTCTTTACCGTTTTCCTGCACAAGGGCGCGGGAGATGCGAATCAGTTTATTTATAGTCTCAGTCATATGCACCGGTATTCTTATGGTCCTTGCCTGATCGGCTATGGCCCTTGTTATGGCCTGCCTGATCCACCACGTGGCATATGTCGAAAATTTATAACCCCTGCGGTATTCAAATTTTTCAACGGCCTTCATAAGGCCTATATTACCTTCCTGTATAAGATCAAGAAAACTTAAACCCCTGTTCGTATATTTCTTGGCTATGGAAACAACAAGGCGCAAATTGGCCTCAACAAGTTTTTTCTTGGCCTTGTTATACTGAATCTCTTTGCGCTTGATCAGCTGAAGCCTTTCCTTTGTACGGCGATAGGACCCTCCAAGGCTAAGCTCTATGGATTTTATATTGCGTAAAAACTTCTGAATGTCGCCTTTTTTCCTCTTTCTTCTTAATTTTGCAATCTCCCTCTCTAATCTTTCTATCTCAACAAGGCTTGCCCTTATATCGGCAACTACATTTACTATTACGGATATATTCAGGTTGAGCACCTTCATAAGCTCGCATAGAGAATCAGGCCTTCTTGCGCGCCTTAAACTTTTTACCAGCACTCTAAGCCTTCTGGCGCTTAGACCTTTTTTAATCCTGACATCCTCGTCATCTAAAATTTCATCCGGTGTTACTTTTTTTTCAAGCACCTTATTTACTATTTCCAAAATCTGAGTCTTGGTAATCCGCAAAGGATATACCACTTCGCGAAAAGCATTTTCAGCGGCCTCAATATCTCTTGCAAGGGAAATCTCATCATCCCTGTTTAAAAGAGGTATCTGGCCCATCTGCCTAAGGTACATACGCACAGGGTCGTCTATCTGCACAACATGAGGAATATGCTCAAGATTACTGACAACTGCGGCTTCTACATCTTTAGCGGCATCAGGTTGATGAGCGTCATCTGCAACAGGGCCGCTATAGCCTTTTTCAGAATCAACTATTTCTATCTTTTCCGAGCCAAGCGCGGCAAGCACATCATCTATATCTTCAGAGCCGACAATATCCTCAGGCAGCATATCATTAACATCTTCGTAGGTTAAAAAACCTTTCTGCTTGCCAAGGTCAAGAAGCTTTTTTATACAGGCATCTTTTTCCCACTGCGCTGCCGATAGGTCCTCTAGAGCCTTGGAAGCCTTACTTAAAACAGGCTTTTTTGAAGGCTTTTTACGGAGTTTTCTGCGGCGGATTTTTATTTTAACTCGTCGTTTTTTCATGGAAAATTATACCTCTGTCTTTTGCCTTATAAGGCCGTTGTACTCACTTAATAACTTGTTTAAAGATTCTTCGTCTGTTTTTAAATCATGCGCCCGGGCTATTTCTGCCTGAAGCGCCTTTAATCTGAACTTTAAATCTGTTTGTTTGATATTTTTTATGCAATCCTTAAAACACTTATCCTTGTCTGTCACTTCCTGGGTAGAGGCATACGCGTCAAGAATAATCCTGCAGCGGCGCTGGTCTTTTATCGAATTTACAAGCTTGCCTATGTTTATGTTTTTATGCTGGTCCCAGAAATCACAAACAACCCCGAGTAAAATATTAAATTCATCGTTTTCAGAATGCCTTACGTTAAGATGTTTTCTTATCTGCTCTATGAACGAAAAATCCTCGAGCGCAAACCCCAAAAGCATCTTTTCTGCCACATTAATACATACGCCTGAAGACGGCGTTGAATCTGAAATTTCCAATGATACGCCGGTTGATGTATCCTGGCCCGGTTTTATCTTCTTAATCTCAGCCCATAAAGCCTGGGGGTCTATATCCATATACTGCGCAAGCTTCTTCACGTATTCAGACCTGGATACGGCATTCGGGACTTTCGCTATAGTAAGGAGCATCTCGCCGGCTATCTTTGCCTTTGAATTAATATCGCTGCCTTTATGCTTTGATTTTAATACGTTATATTTGTAGTCAAAAAAATCAATGCTTTTATCTATGCATTCCTTGAATTTTTCAACGCCCTGTTCCCTTACCATCCTGTCAGGATCAAAACCCTGCGGCAGGGCGGCAACTTTGACATTAAAGGATTCTGAAACCGCTATGTCAAGGCCTCTTAAACTTGCCGACTCTCCTGCTGTATCAGGGTCAAAAACCATTACAATGTTTTTTGTAAACCTTTTTAACAATTTCACCTGCTCAACAGTAAGGGCTGTCCCCAAAGAGGCGACTATATTGTCCACGCCTGCCTGAAAAGGCATCAGAAAATCCATATACCCTTCCACGATTATTACAGAATCCTTTTCTCTTATGTGCTGGGCCGTCCAATTTAAACCGTAAAGGTTGTTTCCTTTATTATACACCGGGGTCTGGGGCGAATTAACATACTTGGGAAACGCCTCATCAAGCACCCTTGCGCCAAAACCCACAATCTTACCCTTGTTGTCATGAATAGGAAATATAACTCTGTGCCTGAACCTATCATAGGAATTACCGTCTTTGCCTGTTACAGTAAGGCCGGCGCGCTGCAGGAACCCGGGATCAAAACCTTTTTTACCGGCAAAATTCAAAAAGGCATCCCATCCCTGAGGCGCATAACCAAGTTTTAACTTTTTTATTGTTTCTTCCTTTATCCCTCTTTTTTTAAGATAGCTTACCGCGTCATTGGCGGAGTCAGTTTTAAGCAGCGTGTAATGGTAAAAATGCGTCGCTGCTTCATTGGCCGAATGAATCTTGGCGGCTTCAGAGCGCGCGCCGGGATTTGCGGCCTGCGTCCTGGGTATCTCAATGCCTGCCTTGGCTGCTATCAACTCTACTGCCTCCGGAAATTCAAGACGCTCATACTTCATCACGAAAGCAAAAACATTGCCTCCTGCTGCGCAACCAAAACAATGGAATATCTGCTTATCCGGGCTCACCATGAATGACGGCGTCTTTTCATGATGAAAAGGGCAGTTGGCGCGAAAATTCCTTCCGGCCCTTTTTAAAGGTATATAGCCGGATATTATTTCAACAATATCCGTCCTGTCCAATATCTGGTTGATTATTTCATCCGGTATCATAAAATCTACCTAGCGACCCTTACAAACCCCGAACAACCCAAAATTTGTATTTTTTCTTTTTTCACTAATTGATCCAGTAATAGATTTATACCAATGGTATCGCTGGGGATATGGCCCGCAACAATAACATTAAGGTGTTCCTGCTGCGCCTTCTTCACATGCTCGTCGCTTAAATGCATGCAGACTATTGTTGATATCCCGGCCTTGGATAATTCTTTAAAAATATCCTTTGACCCCTCTGTGCCTCCGGTCATATCAACCATTACCCTGCCTGTGTGTTTTTTTTCAGAGCCCAGAAAAATCTTAGGCCCGGCGTTGTGTTTCGACGCTTCTTTGTATTCCGGAACACTTTTAAGAAGCTTTACAAGATCTGAGATGAATTCCGGTTTTTCCTTGTCTATAAGCTTCTGCAAATACGCTGTGACATGATTATCGGCAGGCGTATGCGCGCACATAAAATTAATCCCCAGAAGCCTGGCCGCATCCACTGCCCTTGCATGGTTGGCAGGATGCACTCTTCTTTCAACCTCTTTTATTCTTTCATGAAGAAGCGACTCGGCTATATTTATGGGAACACCTATCTGAGCCGCTATATCTGTCTGCATATGCATAACCTGATAAAATCCTGCAAGCGCAAAACCCTCTGGATGATGGGCCATTACCAAATCCACAGGCTTTCCGTTTTGCTTTAAACGGTCAGCCAATACAATTTCGCCGACCTCCATATCTATGCCTACAAGTATTGATTTTATTTCTTCCTTAGGATTGCCGTTTAAGATACGCGTATCGGCATAAGGATTTACCAGCGACTCTTTATCAAAATTCTCTTTATCCCCGGGCTTTAACTCATCAAAATCCTTTTTGGCTTTGTTAAGCGCGTTCTGCACGGCTTTTGCGCCGCGCGGATCCTGTTCAATGCCTTTTTTTACCACAAATTCATAAATATCACCTAACTTCAATTTACACCTCCGATTTTTCCAGTAGAATCTCTTTGGTTGAAAAATCGTCCCGAGCCACAAGCTATCACGTTTAGTGACGAGGGACAAATAATTATTACTCCGGCAGTATCTTATTGAGTACACCCTTGGCTTGACTGTTTACATATACTATGTAAACACCTGAAAAAGACTTTTCCTGGACAGATCTTTTTATATAATCAAATGCGCTCCAGTTCAATATCATAAAAAACAGGCATGCTATAACAATACCTCTTATTAATCCGGAAATCATGCCTACTGTTGAATCAAAAAACTTGACAAACCGTATCTGCGCTATTTTTTGTATCAAAGTAAAAATTATTTTGCATGCAAACAGGCATGCAAGTAGAATCAAAATGAAAGATATTGCTGCAAGCTGAGTCTCTTCTATTGGAATAGTAATATAATTACTTACAAGAAATACTACCCTATTGTAAAAATAAAAGGCCGCAAGGCCTGAAATGCACAACCCTGCTGCCTTATAGATATCTACAGACAGCCCATTCTTAAAACCCATGTAACTTGTTCTAATTAAAAGGATTACAACAAATATATCAAACCAATTCATATTATTGGGGATCTACTTTTTTAAATGTTTTATTAGGTTTTATCAGTAAAGTATACCATATAAAACCAATTTTGTCAAGACAGGTTGGATACAAAAAGTAGGTACTTTATTGCTGGAAAGAAACCGCTACGGTGAACTCTTCCTTGTCAGCTCCAAATTCCTCAGGAAAATCACCGAATGGCGAGGCAAGCTTAACGCTTTGCAGCACAACGTCTCCGGCTAACTTACTATCCTCGCTTACAATAACAGGCTCATCAAAAAGGTTCCCCTTAGAATCAAGGATAAACCTTATGATACACTCACCTCTTAAGTCGGGATCGTAAAAATTCTTGATTGCTGTATCATGAATCTTATTCTTGATACCCAAAAAATAACTGCTGTAATTACTCTTTTGTATCAAAGAAACTACAGCAGGCTCTTCTTCTTTTTTAACCTCAACAACAGGCTCTTTTTTTTCTACTTTTTCCTGTTTTTTCTTGCCGACTAACTCTTTTTTCTGTTCGGCAAGATTACTTTTTTGGCGGGCTAACTCCTCTTTTTGCCTGGCCTGTTTTATTTTTAAATCCTCAATCTCAACACTGTCTTTAATCTTATCAACAAGCGCCTCGTGCCTGCGCCATTTTTCCGTTTCGCTAAACATAGATTCCCCGGTAACTATATGAGGCGTTAAAAGTACTACTATTTCTTCTTTCCTTTTCTCATTTGAAATGTTGCTGAATAAATGGCCTAAAACGGGTATGCTTCCCAAAAAAGGGACCTTTTTAGAGCTTTTATCTACAGTATCCTTTATAAGGCCTGCTATGACAACCGTGGCCCCGTCTTTTACCATAATGGTTGTTTCAGCTTCTGTTGTTGAAATAATGGGGATTGTGTTATTGTCAGAAGTTGTGTAGTCCCCGCTTTTTGTGCTTACCTCAGGTTTTATTTTCATCGTGATAAAGCCATTCTCGTTTATCGTGGGAGTCACATACAGTTTAACGCCCAAATCCACAAAAGTCACGCTTTCGGCTGTAGTAGTCGTCTGCTGGCTTGATACGACCGATTGTGTAGAATAAGGCTGTCTTGTGCCGACCAATATTTTTGATTCCTGATTATTTAAAGCCATTATCTTTGGCGCGGATAAAGTATTTACATCGCCAACTTCTCTTAAGGCGTCTATAAGGCTTGAATAATCGCCCTCATCCGTTGGGCTGCCGCCTCCGGCGATTGTGCCTATCTTAACAGTGCCGCCTGATGTAAGGCCAAGCTTCAGGTTCTGGGTTAATCTGAAATACTTATCCGCGATTACATCCCAGTCTATGCCCATCTTAAAATTGTCGCTTAGAGTAACCTCTAAAATCTTTGCCTCTATCATCACCTGGGCATCCTTCTGGTCAAAAGCGTTTATCAATTTCTCGATTTTTTCAAGCTGTTGGGGCACATCTGTAACGGCTATTTTGTTTGTCCTGGCATCTATTTTTATGTACCCTAAATTTTTAGTCACCAACTCAGAAACATTTTTCTCAATGTCTTCGGCCTTTGCGTATTGCAATGAGAATATCATTGTGCGCGTAGGTTCATCCATTTCATCTATCATACGCTTCATCTGCAAGATACTGGCAGGCACATCCATGAGGACAATTGTATTAGAGCCCTCGTCGGCTATAACCTTGCCGACATTGGTCTTTGCCTGCATCAAAACCTTGCTTACGTCCGCTGCCTTGGCGTATTGCAGTTTAGCTATATATACCCTTTTCTTATCGTAAAATTTTTCTCCATAAATAAGTTCATAATCCCTGTCTGTCATAACGTTTATTATATTGCCCTGTTTTTCATAGGCAAGATTATTTGCCACCAGCACTATCTGCAGGGCATCCCATACATTTACATCCTTTAAAAATATCGTAACGCGGCCTATAACATTTTTGCCGGCCACTATATTTAAACCGCTTTTCATCGAAAGTATCTTAAGAACATCCAGTATATCCATGCCTTTTATATCAAGCGTTATATTTTCGCTTGTTACCGCTGCCGATTGATCAACGTCCTGACAGAACGCGTTAAATTGCGAAAACAAAAATAAAACAGCAAACAATACTGATATTTTCTTTATTTTTATGTTTAACATATAAAATCCCCCTCTACCCGCATATAATGTTTATATTATAGCGTCAAAACAAATATTTCACTGCCAAGTTTTAATTTTACCTTATTCTCTTCTACGCTGTCTATGATTATATCACCAATCTTGTCATTTTTTACAACAAAATATGTTTTTTGAGTCTTTGTATCCTCTATGACTGCCTGCGGGTTTCTACCGGCAATAACACCTTTTAATATTAATGTCTGCGCCTCAGTAGCTGCTATGGTTGTATTGGATGATTCTTCGACAAGAGAAGCCTTAAACAAATTCTTTGCGCCTATCTTCTGCGTATAATAATCCAGCTGCCTGGCAACGCTAATATCGGAAGATTTTTGTTTGGCGTTTTGCGGGGAAGAATCCTCGTGGATAATGTCGGTGCCTGATTTTTTTATTGAATCAGATATTCGAGGCGCAGTAAATACGAATAAATCATACAACAGATAAACCAAAACCAGTAAAAATAAAACTGCCAGGATGTTATTTATACGCGCTAATTTTAATCTGTTAAAATCCATCATTAATCCTTAAATAAAACTGTTGAGATAAAAACCCTTGCCTTAACAGAATCGCTGCCGCCGGATGTGGCAATTAAACTCATGCTGTCAACCTTTAACATGCGTTCCGGGCTTTGGAGCTGGTATAAAAAACCGGCCAAGTCCTTAACCGGCGAATCCAACTCTGTCTCTACAATAAATTTTTTGTATAATTTATCGCTCTTAACCGCGCTTGGCTTTAAGGCCCTGATATAAACACCGCTGTTTCTGGCCGTCTCTTCTATCTGCGATGACACAAATGCCATATATTCTTCGTCGGATCCGGATTTCTTTATCGCCGCTATATATTTTTTATACTCGGCGCTATACTCTTTTAGATCCCTTACAGCTCCCAGGTATTTTTTTAGCTTAACCTGCCGTAAGGCGATCTGACTGTCCATGCCTGACCATTTTTTTACAGCCGGCTCCAACACAACCGCATAAAACGCGCTGACTGATATAATAATAATCAGGGCTATAAATATATTTTTCTCTCTTTTTGATAATGAAGTAAAAGCCATATATCCACCGCTTTAATCAATGTTTTAAAATACAATTTATATTAAAATCTACTGTTTCCGCTTGCGCAATCCTTCTTTTGTTAGCGGAAACAAGCTTGGCATTTTTAAAATTTTCAGAAGCCTCCAGCGCAGATACCGCGCTAAATATAAGCGCCATAGAATCGCAGTTACCGCGCAATACTATCGAACCATCGTCATTAAGCGAAAAATTTGAAATCTTCAAACCATTTGGTATGATAGCGTATAATTCTGCCAGCATGCCAAGGGCTGTGTCGCCTTCGCCTGACTGGCGCCTGATAATCTTTATTTTATCCGACAGCGCCGCGGCCTTTTGCGCATACGGTTTAAGCTGCGCAAGCTGCCTGCCAAGATGATTAATATAAAGCTGCTTACACAAAAAACGCCCGCCTATAACAATGATGATGCAGCACAATATCGCAAAAACAAGCGAATAAAACTTAAAGATCTCGGATTTTTCTTTTTTGCGCTCTGTTGCCAGCTTTATTTCCTGCGGCAGAAGATTCATTTTTATCTTATCAGCTGAAAGAGCAACGCCTAAAACAGCTGTCAAAGAAACAGGCTTATCATGAGAGGCCTGCTGCCTTGCGTCAAGAAACTCAACGGATACGCCAAATTCCTTAGAGAGATTGTTATCAATCTGGCTGAAAAATTTAGACACGCCTCCTGTAACAACTATCTTTGCCACCTTTACATCGGTTGCCGTATATTCTTTTTTAAAAGCTACATAGGAAAGCTTTATATGCTCCTTTAAAGTATCAGCCCACTGCCTTACACGCGTCAAAGCGCCTGAATCATAAAGCGCTATAGCGCCGTGACTAAATGACCTTGTAAACAAAATATCTCTGCCTCTAAATATTATCAACTCTGTGGAAGCGCTATCAACGTCAACAAGTAAATATAATGTTTTTTGGTCCTGGTTTATCCTGCTGGTAAACAAAAAAAAGTTCAAAACAGCCTCTGTGCTGAGGCACAGTTTATCCGGCGCTATACCAATGGCCTTAAGGATTTGCTGATGTTTTTCTATAACATCCTTTTGCGCCGCGGCAAGCATCACCCTGGAGTAACCCTCTTCGTCGGCGCTTAAAGTTATATGCCCGGTTACGATATCCTGTCCGGAAAACGGCAGTTGCTTTACCGCCTCAAACTCAAGCATTTTTTCTATTTCAGATTCATTAACCGAAGGAAGCCTTAAAAACCTCACTGTAACAAACTGCCTGGGCAGGCAGCTATAAACTGTTTTTGGATTACTTTTTAAAAATCCCCATACAAGCCTGGCAAATTCCCTGCGCGAAGCCTTATTATTAATATCCAGATTAAACTGCGCAACATATGTTTTATCGGGAAGCGCCAATTTAAGCCAGTTATTCGAAAAATCTATTACCGCTATTTCAGGATTTTTTTTAAATAACATATTTACTATCCTGGTTCCAATACAAAAATTCAAAATCACCGTTTTCTTTAAACCTGACTATGGCTTCTATCGAACCGGACTTAACCCTGAAAACAGAAGAAACTACGCTTATAAGCTTCTGCTGATAGGCTACCCCCAGCTCGGGATTGTCAGAAAGTATATTTCTTACGCTGGCTGAATTATGTAATATATACGCCTGGCCGGCTGAATCATCACTGGCTATAGCAACAAACCAAACGCCTTCGCCTGAATCCTGAAACCATTTTCTCGTTGACAAAATATAATCAGCCAGCTCTTCTGTTAAAACCGCTGATAAAACAGCGCGTGAAGCTGTATTTATATTAACAGCACCGCTGCCATAAACAGTAATATCCCTGATTATATCATAAAAAATATCTTCTGTCATGCCTTCAGCCAGTAAGATCTCGCTGGCCGTATCAAACCTCAAATTCTTATCTCTGTAATTAACCACGGACTCGGCAAGGTTTGCGGATGTTTCATCATCAACGCCTTTATACCGTAAAAACTCTGTCAGCGCCTCAAGAGAGGCTTTGTTTATATTTATATTTGCCTGCTCATCTGAAAAGCTTTCATTGCCAAGCCATGGCTGATTAAAAGAATCAGCATAAATCACATTGCCTGAATCAATATATTTTAACCTCTTATTAACGGCATCTCTAATGCCTGCCTTGGCAGTATAAAACGCCTTCTGCTTGTTAAGCCTGTTTCTT
>PFHB01000020.1:0-1834 GCA_002783585.1 Candidatus Omnitrophica bacterium CG_4_8_14_3_um_filter_43_15 | reverse complement strand
GCCAAGGGTTATAGCCAGCATAGATAATATAATAAGTATCCAAAGGCTGACTATAAGTATAGCGCCTTTATCATTATGCCGCGGCATCTGGTTTTACCCCTGCGTAAAGAACAACTATTTTTTCCTGTATTTGGGCTGTTGTAACAGAAATCTTTATTGCGCGGCATTCAGGCCTATTTTCAGGATCAAATGAATCAACCCATTCATAACTGTTTGGATCCTGCGGATTTTTACAAAGATAACTAAAACTTAACGCCTTAACAGGGCTGAATAATTCTTCGGATATAACATCTTTTGAATCTAACGGCTCGTATGTACGGGTTAAAGCGTTGTTTGCTTCGTTTAAGAAAAATCTTGCTTTTGCCGGGCCGCGCACATTCTTAAGATAAGGTTCTTTTAAAAACGATAAACTATTTTTCTCTGCCGTAAATTTTACCTTTTCACTCGGCACAAAACTGGCTATCTCATCAGCCATTAAATCAAGCGCTGCTGCAACCTGCTGGTGGTCGCGCGATTCACTGTTAAGGCGTCTCGACGTAATAACACCTGAACCAAAGGCATAATATATCCCTACGGCGATAACAGAGAATATCAGAACCGATATTATGATTTCTATGAAAGTAAAGCCTTTTTTATTACTTCGCATTATTGACAACATATGTCAGAACCGATAATGACTTCGCTGAGGCTTGAGGGCCCCATATAACAGACAAGCTGTCAGCATCTATCTTCCACGAAAATCCGCTAAAGCGGCCTTCAAAACTACCCTCGTAACCTATCTTTTGCGGCCCGTAAAGCTCCAACTCAAGCGCTTTCTCATCCAATAAATAAGATGCATCCGAATATTCTCTTAACGACTTTACGGTTGTAATAGAAGTGTTAAAAGATTTGAGCACCATGGTAATGCCTATAACCAGTATAACCATGGCAATCAAAACTTCAAAAAGTAAAAATCCCTTATTCATTATCCGTCCAGTTCGTTATGTCATCGGCGCTTTCAGAGCCGTCCGGGCCCAAAGAATAAATGTCATAATCGTTATTATGCGCGCCCGGGCTTTTATAAATATATTCCTTTCCCCACGGATCAATGGCCTTCTTTTTAAGATACGGCCCGTGCCAATTATCACCTCCTGAACCCGGCTTAATCATTAAATCGTTCAAACCCTCAGGATACGAACCGTTATCAAGCTCATACATATCAAGAGCAAGCGATATGCTGGCTTCTATATCTGTTTTCGCAGCAGCCTTTCTGGCCTGCTCAGACCTGCCTGCAAGCCTTGGCGCAACCATAGCAACAAGTATGCCCAGTATTACAACCACCAGCATTAATTCCACAAGCGTAAATGCTTTTTTATTACGTTTATTCATAAAATCCTCCAAATTTTCCAGTAGAATATTTTTGTCCGAAAATTTGTCCCGAGCCACCCGCTGTGGGGACACACCTTTAAGGTGTGTCCATAAATGGCGAGGGGCTAAATGTTATCTTACCGTTAAATTCATCTGAAATATGGGTAGAAGCATTGATATAACCATAAAACCGACAACGCCGCCCATCACAATAATTATCAACGGCTCAAGCACCGCAGTAAAAACGCCTACAAGCCTGTCTACATCCCTCTGGCACGAGACAGAAACTTTAAGAAGCGCTTTCTCAAGATTTCCGCTCTCGTCGCCAACAACTATCATATTATTAACAAAATCAGGAAATTGCTCAGCCTTTGCAGTTGCCTTTGAGAAAGACAACCCTGAGATTACATCCGTGGTAATATTTTCGATATCCCTGCTTACCGCCTCATTTTCAACAACAGACCCTGAAATCTTCAAGGCCTCAAGC
>PFHB01000013.1 GCA_002783585.1 Candidatus Omnitrophica bacterium CG_4_8_14_3_um_filter_43_15 | reverse complement strand
TTAGTTACGTTTAGTTTTAAAAGAACGATTGCTCTTTGAAAATCTATTAAAATTTATCTTTACTCTTTATAGGATGTCTTATTTCTTCGTCACCTGTGAAATATGCGTCTTCTCTACATCTATTTTAACATTGTCATCCACCTTAACAACAACGCTTGTATCCTTAACATTAACCACAACGCCGTGTATACCGCCTGCGGTGACAACCTCATCGTTCTTTTTCAGTTCAGAAACCATCTTAACATGCTGTTTCTGCTTGTCCTGCTGTGGTTTTATTAATAAAAAATAGAATATGCCAAATATTAATATAATAGGAACAAAATTTGCCCACACAGGGGCTGCCTGCTGTGTCATATCATTCTCCCTTCGATTAGGGGTTAGCAGGGGGTAGCAAGGGTTAGTATGGGATAGCAGGGGAATTTTTGTTTTTCCCTTACTAACCCTTTCTAACCCTTATCACCCTTACTAACCCTTATTCACTTGTACGTCTTTTCCAGTTGCTTTTTATACTGATTAAACTTATCCAGCTTTATGGCCTGGCGAATTTCAGTCATTATTTTAGCATAAAAATACACGTTATGTAAAGATATTAGTGCAAGGCCTAAAATCTCCTCTGTTTTATACAGATGCCGCAGGTAAGCGCGCGTATGCGTCCTGCATGTAAAGCACCCGCATTCGGGATCAATCGGGATATGCCCATGCGTATGCCTTGAATCCCTTAAAACCATAGGGCCGTTCCTTGTAAAGGCGACGCTGTTTCTGCCGTTTCTGGTAGGTATGACGCAATCAAACATATCAACCCCGCAGTTTACCGCATGCAGTATATCAGGTATCTCGCCTACCCCCATAAGATATCTTGGTTTATCATGGGGCAGGAACCCTGCTGTAAAACCGGCTATCTCCCATATTAAATCCTTTGGTTCTCCTACGCTTACCCCGCCTATGGCATAGCCGTCAAAACCGATATCGATTAGCTGCTTGGCGCATTGTTTGCGCAAATCAAGATAGCTGGAACCCTGCACGATGCAAAATAACAACTGCCTATTCAAAAAGGTGCCTGGCACATTTTTTGGTGCCTGGCACCTTTTTGATCTCAACGCCCACTCAATAGTACGCCGCATCGCAAGCTCAGCCTTGTCTTTTTCGCAGGGATAATGCGCGCACTCATCCAAAGGCATCATTATATCGCTTCCAAGCGCCTTATGTATATTTATAACGCCTTCAGGCGTAAATTTATGCCTTGAACCATCTATGTGGGATTTAAATTCAACTCCGTCATCAGTTATTTTCATCAGGCTAGAAAGGCTAAAAACCTGAAACCCGCCTGAGTCAACAAGTATAGGCCCTGGCCATGACATAAATTTATGCAGGCCGCCTGCTTCTTTTATAATTTCAAGCCCCGGCCTTAGATATAAATGATATGCATTGGACAGTATTATCTGCGTCTTACAGTCCTTAAGGTCTCTTACAGAAAGCGCCTTGATTGTTGCCTGCGTGGCAACAGGCATAAATTCCGGCGTGTTTATCGCGCCATGCGCTGTCACCAGCTTGCCTAATCTTGCTTTAGTATGTTTATCTTCGTGAATTAGTTTATACATAACCACCACCGTCTATATTATCAACATTGCATCGCCATAGCTAAATAATCTATATTTCTTTTCTATCGCTTGCTTATACGCCTGCATCATTAAATCGTAACCGCAGAACGCGGCCACAAGCATCAGAAGCGTTGTTTTAGGCAGGTGAAAATTTGTCAAAAGCATATCAGTCAATCTAAATTTGTATGGCGGATAGATAAAAATATCCGTCGAACCCTCTCGGGGACACCTCTTTAAGAGGTGTCCCCGCCGAGCAACCGTTTCCAAAACACGACAACTGGTCGTACCTACCGCTAAAATCCTTCCTTTATTTTTTCTCGTCGTGTTTATCAAATTTATCGTCTCTTTCGGCGTGCTGAATTGTTCCGAATGCATACTGTGTTTTGCTATATCATTGCTTCTGACAGGTTTGAATGTCCCATGCCCGATATGCAATGTAACGCGCGCGATATTTGAGCCTTTCCTGGAAATTTTATTTAATATGTTTTTTGTAAAGTGCAGGCCGGCTGTGGGCGCCGCGACTGCGCCGGTATTTACGGCGTAAACCGTCTGGTAAGTTTTAAAATCACTCTTTACAGATTCTCTTTTTATGTAAGGCGGCAAAGGCATCTTGCCTATTTTTTTTAATAATCCGTCGACAGAACAGCTGAATCTTAAAATCTTATTCGGAAATTGCTCTATGACTGTCGCTATTGAACCATTAGAAAAAAGTATCACCGCATCTTTTTTAAATTTTTTCGCCGGTTTTACCAGGCATCTTGCGGCATCATCGCTTATTTTCTCAAGCACTAACATCTGAACCCTGTACCCTGAACCCTGTACCCTGCCCTCCAACGCCGCAGGCAAAACCTTTGTGTCATTTAAAATAACAAGATCCCGCCTGCGCAAATATTTTACTATATCGGAGAATTTCTTATGCTTTATATTTTTTGTTTTTCTGTCAATAATCAAAAGGCGCGACTCATCGCGCCGCGGCATAGGATGATATGCGATTAATTCTTTCGGAAAACTATAATCAAAATCATTCAGCGTATATTTCAATATCCGCACCGGGGTAATAGTGTTTCAGTATATCCTGGGCGTTGTGGCCCTTGCGCGCCATGCCAAAAGCGCCCCACTGGCACATACCCACTCCATGGCCCCAGCCTGCGCCTTCAAAATACGCATACTTCTTGCCTCTTTTTAATCTTATACTCACGGTAAAAATGGCGCTTTTGATGGTATTACCGCCTAATTTCTGCCTGAAATCCTTTGCGCTGTATTCTGTGATTTTTCCTTCGGATGTTTGTATGTCCAGCGCAACTATCCTGCCTGATGAATCAAATTTTTTAGGCGATATACTTTTTATATTTTTTATGCCGATGGCTTTTTGTATATCCTTTACCAATATTCTTTTCTTCCAATGAAAATGCGGGGAACGGTTACAAAAACCGCATATAACCCCTTTTAACGGAGTAAGGTCTGTCTTCCATAGCACAGATGCGTCCTCTGTATGGCCCGCGCAAGTCGCGTGAAAATACGCAGGCAGTATTTTATCTTTATACATAAGCACTTTGCCTGCGGTATTTACAACCGCCTTGTTTGTCCTGTACCTTTCGGATGTCGCGCCGCCGTAAACCTGGGAATAAACATCTGTCTCTAAATCATAATCCCTGTTTTTATTGGCGGCTGCCTGATAAAGCGCGAAACTTCTTGACGCTATTGCCTGCGCTTCCAAAACAGCTATGGGCCACCAGTGCGAAACCTCGTGGTATAAAACGCCTTTAAGGTAATCCTCGACAATTATATGATTTACAACCAGAAGCGTTTCGTCCTTTTGCCTTATAATATCAACTTCGCCCCTGAAAGAACGTTTGCCTATATCTATGGTTGCCTCATTGGAAGGGATTATCCTTATGCCATAAAACTTAAAATCCATATCGGCTATTTTTACGCCCCAGCTTTGAGCCGAGGCCTCTGATTTAGCCAAAGAATCCGCTTCATATAAAATATCGTCCGACTGAAACGGCCTTATCTGCACCTTGCCTCTTACTGAAAGAATAAGGTCTTTTACGCCTTTTATCACAGCAACGCGCACAATGGGCGGTTTGTAGCCTGGCGCAGGTTCATCGGCATAAGCTGCAAAATGAGCAAAAAATATAAACGCGGCTGATATAAAAACTATCGCTTTCTTCATCGAATCTTTCTCAAAAAAATTCTGAAATTTCCTTTATTTTCCGGCTTGAAATTTCATCCCGAGCGACCCGCTATCGCGTTTAGTCGCGAGGGACTCGCTTATACTCTTTTCACATCCGCAATATTTCTGCCTGTAACATCCGGATTCTCTCGCTGCCTGTTGCGACTGTTTAAATCCAACTCTAAAATCATTATAATAAAAATTTATCTTCTCTTTTTTCCCTAATTCATCGCCAATAATCCGAATCTCATCGTGATTCTGATACGGACTGATCAGTAAAGTCGTACTAAACGCATCAAAGCGTTGTTTTTTTGCCGTTTGCACTGCCTCAGTCAATCGCATCCGCCAACAATTAGAACAACGTTGTTGTTTATCAGCCACGACGGTGGGGGTGGAGCAAAACCTATTTTGCGCGAGCGGGCACGGTGCCCCGCCGGAGGCGGGGCGAGCGAGCGCAAACTTGGAGCCAAAAATTCCACGCTGGGGAATTTCTGGCGTTTTTGCGGAACCCCCACCGAGTGGCTGCTCTTGATACATAACATCTACGTTAAGCCGCTTGGCCATGTCAGCAACGCCTTGGCGGCGAAGCTTATACTCTGATAAC
>PFHB01000066.1:16852-18115 GCA_002783585.1 Candidatus Omnitrophica bacterium CG_4_8_14_3_um_filter_43_15 | reverse complement strand
CACAGCTGACCGAAGTGCGCGAATATGCACGAAAAGAAAATTTGCAGATTGTGCAGGAATTACAGGAAGCGTGCACTGCCAAGGCTCCCGGCAGGCCTGTATTTAATGAGATAATCACCAGAATAGAAAAAGGCGAAGCTGATGGCATAGTTTCATGGCATCCTGATCGGCTTGCGCGCAACAGCATAGACGGCGGCAAGATAATATACCTTATAGACACCGGCCATATCGTTGACTTGCGCTTTCCTACCTACCGCTTTGACAACAGCGCACAAGGCAAGTTTATGCTCAACATTATATTCGGCCAGTCAAAGTATTATGTGGACAACTTAAGCGAGAACACAAAGCGCGGCATACGAGAGAAACTGCGCCGCGGCGAGTATCCCGCATTTGCGCCTATAGGCTACCTCAACGACGGCAAAGGTAAGATATTTGTTGATGAGGCTGCTGCGCCGCTTGTTAAGAAACTCTTTGCCTTGTGCGCTGAAGGACGATACACGCTGGACGAGCTGAAAAAATTGGCGTCTGCTTCCGGCTTGGCGAGCAAGAGATACAAAAAGCCTCTTGTTGTAAGTAATGTTCATCGCATATTAACGAATGCTTTTTATTATGGTGTGTTTTTTTATAAGGGCGAGATTTTCCAGGGCGCGCACGCAGCCATAATAACGAAAGATTTGTTTGATAAGGTTCAGGATGCATTGAAACTCAAGAGCAGGCCAAAGCTATGCAAGGGCCGCTACTTTGCTTTTAGAGGGCTTTTCCGTTGCGGCGAATGCGGCTGCGCGATAACCGCAGAACGGCAAAAAGGCCACAATTACTATCACTGCACAAAACGAAAAGACGAATGCAGCCAGCAAGGCTATGTCCGCGAGGAAAATCTCGCCCTTATGATAAGCGAGGCCTTAAGCAAAATAAACCTTGACGATAAAACTTATAACGCTATGATGGCTGAGTTAGAGCGCGAAAAGGAACTGCTCAAGGCTGAGAAAATTCACAATGGCAGGGTTAACGAAATACAGCTGCAAGAAATAGACGAACAATTAGCCCGGCTACTTGATTTATTTGTTGAGGGCAATATTACGGCTGACGAGTACAAAGCCAAAAAGGCCTCGCTTATCAACAAGAAAATCGCCCTAGTAAATAACTCTCAGGCGATTTTCAGTCCTTCAAGCATCCCCCTATTAGAGGATAAAAAAACACACCATATAGAAAATCCCTCATTGGACACTAACGGAAAATGGTTAGAACCGATGAGGGATTTTC
>PFHB01000066.1:0-16783 GCA_002783585.1 Candidatus Omnitrophica bacterium CG_4_8_14_3_um_filter_43_15 | reverse complement strand
TTCGGCTGCAAGCGCCGAAGAATTGGCTGATTTTTTAAGAAAAATCTGTTCGAACCGGCGGCTTGCATATGCAAGCCTTTCTGTTTCTTATAGTTATCCTTATAAAATCCTTGTAAATTCGCAAGGTGAGGATTTGGGGTGGCTGACGGGATTCGAACCCGCGACCACTAGATCCACAATCTAGTGCTCTAACCAGCTGAGCTACAGCCACCAAATTCAGCGAAGCTGAATTTGATCCTGTTTTGCAAGCTATATCAAACAGCAAAACAGGACCTATCATGCTATTAGTTATCAAATGTTACTCGTAAGGTCCTGTGTCACTACTCGTAATAGCTGGTAGTGACACAGGATCAAAATTTCCTGTGTAACAGGAAATTTTGGCGTCCCTGGCCCGACTCGAACGGGCGACCCTTTGCTTAGAAGGCAAATGCTCTATCCGCCTGAGCTACAGGGACGTATTCGCGGATTACTCGCTACAAGCTGACAGCCGACTTCGGCTTGCCTGCTCGCTCACTACGTTCGCTGTGCTGGCAAGCCTTCGTGGCTGCCAGCAGCTAGAGCAAACCGCTCACAAAGAACAGAAATAATCTTTAAGCATTATTTTTAATGCTGCCTTGCCTTTTGCTGTTTTAAAATAACGCTCTCGCCTTAAAGCATCACTTTTCGTCATGTATGCTTCAAAGAAAATTAACTCTACAGGTCTCCGAAATTTAGTCGCAGGCACTTCCTCTGCCTAATGACGCAAAACCCTAGACTCTACATTATCCGTAAAACCAATATAAAGCAACTTATCTTTTTGGCTTCTAAGTACATATACGAAGTACATTGCTTTACTTATATTGGCCCTAAACCATTCGTCCCTTCGGGGCTCAGGTTCATGGTCGGGGCGAGAGGATTCGAACCTCCGACGTCTTGCTCCCAAAGCAAGCGCTCTAGCCAAGCTGAGCCACGCCCCGCTTTAAGCATAGTATTATACACGATTACCATATTCTTTACCACAAAAATTTGACCATCAATTATTCTTGCGCTATTCGTATAAATAATATAGAATAATCATATTATGAAAAAGATGATATTGAGTATATCCTCATGCCTGTTAATAGCCCTTATCCTGTCTGCCGCGGCTGCCTTATGGTATGCCCAAAAAATATTTATACCGCAAAAATTAAAACCCCTTCTTATAGAAACAGCCAAAAAAGCAAATATTAAAATCGACCTGGAAAATGTATATTACATATTCCCGGGCGAATTTTCCGTACGCGGCTTAACGCTCTATGACAGAGACATACCTTCGCAAAAAACACTTACGGCAAATAATATAAGGATATGGTTTAAACCCCTGGAACTGCTGTTAAAAAAACATGTGCTGGTTAACAAAATAGACCTTATAACGCTCAAAATATTTCCCGGCCCGGGGCACACATTCACATCAAAGGGCCATATTTTTATAGATGGGGAATTATCGTATAAATTAAACGACCCTAAAAGCCTGGCCTACGAAGGCATTATAACGCTTAAAGACCATGACATAAAAAACATGCCTTTTGTAAAAAATATTTCCGGATTAAACGGAAAAATAAGGATCTTTCCCGAAAAAATATCCATAATAGAATTAAAAGGGCATTCTTTCGGTTGCCCTGTTGAGTTCTCCGGTTTTTTAGAAAACTTTAAAGACCCTTACCTGGACCTGACAGAAACCATAGACTTAGACCTGTCAAAAATAGACAGTTTCCTTTTAGCCAAGATAAGTAACTCCATAAAATCAATAACCCTTTCCGGAAAAAGTATAGCCATCCTCAAAATGTCCGGAAAATTAAGCCAATGGCCTATAAAATTTAACGGCAGCGCTTCTGTTGAGGATGCCCAGGCAAATATAAAAAACCTCAAAAATACCATACAAAATATAAAAGGCTCTGTCAGCTTTGACGAAAACTCCATAACCATACCGCGCCTGGAAGCGTTGTACAACGACATAGAATATGATTTCAAGGCAACCATGACAAGCTATAACGCGCCGTCAATATACGCTGTGTTAAATTCGAAAGACCTGCTCCTTGAAACAAAACTAAGGACCATAGATGATTACGTGCGTTTTGATTCGATTGACGGAACCTGGTTTAATTCCACCATCAACTTGGTCGGAGAAATACAAAACTATCAAAACCCGGAATTAAAGCTTTCCGGAGAATCAAAGCTGGACCTTGAAGATATCCAAAAAATACTCTCAAGGCTGTTTGGTGAAAATAACAATGTTTCTGATTTTATAAATAACTTAAAACCCAAAGGCATATGCGCAATGTCGCTTTTTATAGACGGGCTGATAAATAATTTCATTAACTGCGAAGTAGGCCTGAAGGCAGAATCTGAAAACCTTATATTAAACGGTTTTAACCTGGGCGCGCTTGATCTGTCGGCGCAGCTTAAAACGAAAGTATTTTCCGTGCCAAAACTAAACCTAACGCCTTACTCAGGCACGCTGGACATGCAGGGCAATATAAACGCCGACTCAGAATATAAAATAGATATGAAAGCAAAAGATGTTGACCTGGGCAAACTTATAAAAGACACGGGATTTAAAGATAAAGATATATGGGGCATTGTATTTCTTAATTGCGCTCTTACCGGAAAAGGCAGTGATTTAAATAATTTAAAAGGCCAGGGCTGGTTATTAATATCAAACGGCCGGCTATGGCAATTCCCGCTTTTGGGCGGTTTTTCCGATTTCTTAAAACTTCCCAACCTTAAAAACATAGAAATAAAAGAAGCTTCTGGAAATTTTGTGGTTGCCGATAAAAAGATAACAACCCAAAACCTTGAATTTTCAAGCCCGCAGATGAATATGGCAGCAAGAGGCTCGCTCGGATTATACGGAGGCCTTGATTTTAATATAGGCTTGAGCTTTACCCCTGGCTTTGCCCAGGAAAATCAGCTGGCAAAGCTTGCAATGCTATTAGTGGATGAGACCGGAAGATTTTTAGGCGAGCTTAAGCTAACTGGGACGCTTAAAGAACCGAAATACAGTTTTGTGACACTGCATCTGGATAAAATTTTCGACAACGCTGTTGTAAACAAGATCAAGGAACTCTTCAAAAAACAACCGTAGGCTATTTGATTATATCAACGTGCCTCAACAAAATCCTTCTTGCCTGATATATCGCTTTTGCCCTGTGGCTTATCCTGTCTTTTATCTTCGCAGGTAATTCAGCGACAGTTTTTGAATATCTCGGTATTATAAATAACGGGTCATACCCAAAACCGTTATTGCCGCGAAGCACTGTGCCTATAAAACCGAAACAATCACCTCTTAACACCTTTACATTACCGTCAGGCTCAGCTAAGGCAACGCTGCATTTGTACCTGGCAAATCTTTTCTTAAAAGGCACACCTTTTAATTCATCCAAAAGCTTACGATTATTCATGTTATCGCTGGCGTCTTCTGAGGCATATCTTGCCGAATAAATGCCTGGCTTACCGTCAAGCGCATCAACCTCAAGCCCCGAATCATCGGCCAGGCTCAGCATGCCGGTCTCTTCTGCGGTTATCTTTGCTTTTTTTATCGCATTATCATCAAACGTAAACCCGTCCTCAGAAATAGGGCCTATGTGCGGAAAATCAGCCAAGGACCAGACCTTCATGCCGACGTCGCGCAAAAGCCTCATTATTTCTTCTTTCTTCTTTTTATTTCTGGTCGCTATGACTATATCTTTATATTTTTTATTCACCCAACCCCTCCTGCGCCTGAATATCAGTTGAGCGCGAATCACTGCGAACCATAAATACTCCTTCCCTTGGAATCCACTCCTACAATCAAAGGCAGATCAACCACCTCAAGCTCATATATAGCCTCGGGCCCAAGATCAATATATGCAACCGGCCTTCTTGATTTAACATGTTTTGAAATAAGGGCGCCCAGGCCTGCGTACGCAAGAAAATAAACCGCTTTGTATTTTTTTAACGCGGCTGCAACATCCTTTGAACGCCTGCCTTTACCTATTATCGCCTTTACGCCCGCCTTAAGCAGATCTGGCGTAAATTCATCCATCCTTGAACTTGTCGTCGGACCGCAGGAACCTATAACCCTGCCTTTGGGCGTTTTTGTGGGGCCGCAATAATAAATAATCGCGCCTTTTAGATTTATAGGCAGTCTCCTGCCTGACTTTATCGCCTCAACCAGTCTTTTATGCGCCTGGTCGCGGGCCGTGTAAATCCTGCCGCTATATAATATTTCATTCCCTGATTTTAGATTTTTCATTTTAAATTATGGTTGTGGCGCTGCGCGTAGCATGGCATGAAATATTCACGCAAACAGGCAGCCCTGCGATATGCGTAGGATATTTTTCAACATTTACTGCAAGCGCTGTTGTCTTACCGCCCAATCCCATCGGCCCGATGTTTAACTTATTGATTTCTTTTAATAAATCTTGTTCCATAGTTTTGAGCTTTTCGCTTTTAGCTTTAAGCTTATGTAATAGCGCCTTTTTTGCAAGCAAACACGCATAGTCCTGCGTGCCGCCTATACCTATCCCGACGACAAACGGCGGGCAGGCGTCCGGGCCTGCTTTCTTTACAACCTCTAAAACAAATTCTTTTATTTTAGCCATACCAACAGTGGGATTAAACATCCTGACCCGGCCCTTATTTTCACAGCCAAAACCTTTCGGTAGCACAGTTAATTTAATCCTGTTCCCTTTTACTATCTCGGTATGAATTACTGCCGGCTGATATCCTGATTTGCCCCGCAAAACAGGATCAGCAACTATAGAATTACGCAAAAAACCTTTATTGTATCCTGATTCTACGCCTTTATTTATCGCATCGGTTAATAATCCGCTCTTTATATGGACATCCTGCCCAAGCTCAACAAACACAACCGGCATGCCGGTATCCTGGCAAATCGCCAGTTTATCTTTTTTTGCTATGCGCGCATTATCTATTGTGGCCTTTAAAATCCTTTTTGCTCGGCGATTACCTTCAGATATATACGCCCGCTTAAGCGCTTCTAAAACATCAGGCCTTAGATTAAAATTCGCCTCAAGGCAAAGCCTGGCAACTGTTTCTTTTATTTTTCCTGCTTTTACGTATCTCATCTTACGTACTCCGCGCTTACTGTGGTTGTTATTCCGCCCCTGGGGTTGAATACGCCTGTAATCTTTACCCGGCGGGGCTTGCAAATATTTACAAAATCATCGAGTATTTTATTTATAACATGCTCATGAAATATTCCGATATTGCGGTAGAATATTGTATACAATTTAAACGACTTTAGCTCTATGCAATATTTATCCGGTGAATATTCTATTTTTATGTTTGCAAAATCAGGCAGGCCTGTTTTGGGGCATATACATGTAAATTCCGGCAGATCCAAAGTTATCGTATACTCCTTGTCAGGATATTTATTTACCCAGACATCTATTTTAGGTGTCTTAAGGCCTCTTATCTTATCTTGCCTGTTCTCGTAAGAACTTTTGACTTTCATCTTATCCCGTATATCTTATGCATCTGGGGTATAACCTTTACCCTTAAAATATGTTCTTTGGCGATTTTCTTAAAGCTTTCCAGCATCAAAGGCCCTACCCGGCCGGCATGGTCTGTTACAGGCTGTATGACAAGCGCTATATATGGATTTTTTTGGGCGACCAGTAAAACCGCCCTGTTAAAATCAGAGGCCGTAGTTTTATCCGTAACAACTATCTTTACAAAAACCTGTTTTGTCATAGCTATATCCAGAAACTGCGAGTGCTCCTGCCAAAGGCCTTTTGCCAGGGTTGAGGTGGGTAATTTTATATCCATAGCTATTATATCCACATAATCTATTATTTTTGCCAGCTCATCCGGCAATGCGCCGTTTGTCTCAAGGTAAACCTTGTAACCGGTTTGTTTAAGCCTGGGTAAGAATATTTTGAGAAAATCCGCCTGCAGAAGCGGCTCGCCTCCTGTAATTGATACCGAATGTATACTCTTGGGTAGAGCCTTTATAAACACTGCCGAGAGAAGCTCTTCTGCGGTATATTCTTTCATTTCGTGCGCCTCTTGAGGCGTATCGCAAAATGAACAACCAAAACCACAACCAAAAAACCTTACAAAAACCTGACGCTTGCCTGATAAAATACCCTCGCCCTGTATAGATGTAAATATTTCGTGTATTTTTGCTAGCATAACGGATCCCTTAATCCTGCCTCTTTAAAACCCTTGGCCCTGAACCTGCAGCTGTCGCATTTTCCGCAGGGTGAGCCTTTTCCCGCGTAACACGACCATGTCAATTGATAAGGCACGTCTAATTTTTTTCCCAATTTTATTATATCTGATTTTGTTTTATTGATAAGCGGCGTAAAAATCTCTATGGCGCTTTTATTTACCCCTATTTTTGTGCCTAATTTTGCGGCCTTTGAGAAAGCCGCGTAAAATTCAGGCCTGCAATCAGGGTAACCGCTGTAATCAACCGTGTTTGCGCCGATAAATATAGCCTTTGAGCGCATGGCCTCGGCGCACGACAGCGCAAAACTCAAAAATATAATATTGCGCGCAGGCACATACGTACTTGGTATACCACTGCTATGTCGAATTGCCTTTTTAAAATCCAAAAGGCTTGAACCCTTCCACGGCAAATTTATCTTTATTATTTCATATTTACACTTCGCGCTTTGCGCTATACGTTTTGCGCTTTGAATCTCGCGGCTGTGGCGCTGGCCGTAATCAAAGATCAGGCAATAACAGCTGTACCCCTTGCCTTTGGCAAAATACAAGGTGGTTGCCGAATCAAGCCCTCCTGACAAAAGCACAACGGCCTTTTTATTCATAGTAGGCAGCGCAGGATGTGTCTGTTTCCCAAACGGATACTTTTAATAATTTATAATTTAGCTTATCGTAAATAAATTTTGCTATATTCTCTGAGGTGGGATTGGCCTTTTTAAAATACGCAACATCATTCAACACCTTGTGATCCAGTTGCATCAAAATCTTATTCAGCGACTTTTTCAGGCCTGAAAAATCCATAACCATGCCCTGGGTATTTAATTCGCTGGAGGTGCAGGTAACCTGCACCTTCCAGTTATGGCCGTGCATATTCTCGCATTTTCCTTTGTACGCGCGCAAATAATGCGCAGCGCTAAACTGAGCCTCAACACTTATCTCAAACATCCTCATGTCTCCTGATACATTTTATAGCACTTCCCAAAAATTTTCTGCCTGAAGAGGCAAATTTATTAGGTTCGTCGCTCACAAAAAATCTAAGAACGCCTTTTTGTTTTTTGGTATTTAACAGCTCTTCTCTGTACAAAACATTCTTGGTTTCTATGGCACATTGCCTGGCTGAATCAACCAGGCAAATGCCGCGGCCCAGGACTGAACCTATAACATCTTTCAGTAAAGGATAATGCGTGCATCCTAAAATTAATGAATCAACCTTTTTTTGTTTAAAAACCGAAAGGTACCTCTTGGCCACCTGTTTTGTAACCGGGTCATTAAGCCACCCCTCCTCTGCCAGTGAAACAAACAAAGGGCAGCTTTTTGAAACCGTCTTAAGCGACAAATACTTCTGCGGAAATTCGCTTTTAGCTATTCTTTTAAGCTCGGACTCGTACGCCTTGCTTAAAATGGTGGCGCTTGTGCCTATTATGCCTATGCGGCCGGCTTTAGTAGAAGAAATAGCCTCTCTTGCCCCTGGCTCAATAACGCCTATTATCGGGGCCTTAAAATTATCCTGCAGCAATTTAAGGGCGATACTGGAGGAAGTGTTACAGGCTACAACTATACATTTAACCTTAAAACGCAGCAGAAAAAGCGCGTTTTCAACTGAAAATCTTTCTATTGTTTTTGTTGATTTCGTGCCGTAAGGCACCCTGGCTGTGTCGCCGAAATATACTATATCCTCGCATGGTAGATATTTTACAAGCTGTTTGACAACCGTCAAACCGCCTACGCCTGAATCAAATACGCCTATTGGATTATTTTTATCTTGAGCCATTATCGCGCAAATCCTTCGGTTTTTTCGTACTCCTGCCTGTAATCAAGTATGCCTTTGGCAATAGCATCCGCTATCGCATCCCTGTAATCCGGTCTCTTAAGTTTTGCCTCTTCGTCCAGATTTGTAATAAAACCCGTTTCAACCAGGATAGCCGGCATGCGCGCGCCCTTTAATACATAAAATCCGGCTGACTTAACACCTCTCTGGCGGACCCAAAGCCTTTTTCTTGCCTGGTCAGAAATATACCCGGCCAATTGTATTGATTCAGTCCTGTTTTCGGTTGAAACCAGATCCCATAATATACATTGCAGATTGTTTGAAGAATTCACCTGATAGGAACCCTCTTCAAACTTCAAGCTTGCATTTTCACTTTCAGCAAGTTTCCTTGCGGCGTCATCCGCTGCTTCGGACAGATAGTAAACTTCAAAGCCCTTTGCGTTTTTCATCTTGGCTGCGTTAACGTGTATGGAAACAAAAAAATCAGCTGATTTATCATTGGCTATCTGCACCCTTTTTGACAAGGCAATAAACCTGTCGCTTGAACGGGTAAGATAAACATCAAACCCTTCCTTTTTGAGTTTATCTGCCAGGCGTATCGCTATATCAAGCGCTACATCTTTTTCAAGCAGCCCGCACCTGCCTATGGCGCCGGGATCCTTGCCGCCGTGGCCTGCATCCACAACAACCTTGCGCAAAAGATAATCCTTTTTTACGGAATACACCGGGTGGCATACTGTATCCTGTTGCACGGCTATCTTTTCCTGCGCAAAAGATACAGGTACCATCAATGCCCCGCGGTAAATGACTGCCGGAAACCCCATATTTACAACTTTATCGCCGGTGAGCGCAAACCTGCTGCCTTCGGAAAAACGAAAATAATTATTTTTATTTTGTATCCCGGCTTTTCTGGCAACAGTATCCCATGACCATTTATAATCAAACCTGTCGCAGACAATTATAAGCGGGACATAATCTACGTTATTTATTTTTACTATCTGATCTTGCAGGGCTGGCGAGATTGCATGCGGGGCTACCTTAGGAACCGTAGCGCAGCCTGGAAGAAACGCAAGCTGTAAGCTAAAAGCTATTAGTAAAATATATATGAAATTTTTTTTCATGAAAGGACTAAATTTGCCTTTGCATCGTTAAGAAAGGTCCTGTTTTGCCCCTCGTCACTAAAGGGAATAACTGGTGACTCGGGACAATTTTTCCAGCAAAGATATTCTACTGGAAAAATTGGTGGAGGTGGCGGTATTGAAACCGCGTCCTTTTGCCCCTAAAATAAGGCATCTACATACTTAGTTCATCTTTTAATCTCGCCAAGAACGCTCCGATAAACAGGATTTTTCAAGGCCAGCCTTTTTAATACTCGCACGCCCTAAAGGCTAAGAACTATGCGAGGTTACCTGTTAATGACTTCCTATTATATTCCCACAGGTTGGAATACAGGAAGGGCTGCACCCATAGGTGCAGCAACATGTGCCAATTGAGCCTCAGCTAAAATAGCTTCGGCCTCGGCTACTGGATTGTAGTCGTTAGCATTTAATAGTAGTCGGTTTTTATCGAGGCCAACCGACCAACCTCGGTATGCCACCTTACTCCCGGCTAGCAAGAGTCGAAACCTTTCACCCCCAAATTTTCAAAGAAACAAATTATTTACGCACAGCCCGTTGCATCTGCCTGTTGTGCTCGCGCTTTTTTATATCCTCACGCTTATCGTACGACTTTTTGCCTTTACTCAGCCCAAGCTCAACCTTAACAAGGCCTCTTTTGTTAAAATACGCCTTCAAAGGTATTAAAGTCAGGCCTTTTTGGTTTAACTCACCCTGCAGGCGCTTTATCTCTGTCTTATGTAATAACAGCATCCTGGGCCTTAACGGCTCAGGGCTTGTAATGCCGGCCTGCTGATAAGGCGCTATATGCATATTATATAGCACTAAATTGCTATTTTTATCAAAATGGGCAAAACTACCCTTTAAATTGGCGTTATGCTCCCTTAATGACTTAACCTCGCACCCCTGAAGCTGTATACCGGCCTCAAGGGTCCAAAGTATATTATAGTCTTTCCTGGCCTCTCTGTTAGTAACTACTATGTTCTGAGCCATAAGACCTATTATTATACCATAAAAGGCCCCAAAAAGCAATGGTGCGGAAGGAGAGATTTGAACTCTCAAGGGTTGCCCCATACGCTTCTGAGGCGTACGCGTATGCCAGTTCCGCCACTTCCGCGAAATTTTTGCAAAGCAAAAATTTCGTCCCGAGTGACCAGCTATCTCGTTTAGTCACGAGGGACGACTTCTATATTATTATAACACTATTTTGCCCACAAACCAAGTCTTTTTGTCTTTGCCTCTTGCTGTAACCTTTTAAACAACTCAGAATATCTTGTATTAGGCCTTATGCTCATAACGCGCGCATATCCTAACTTTACAAGCTCGGCATTGACAAAAATCCCATCCCCTAGATATACATAGGCAAGTGTGCGGCCATATTTATCATATTTTTCTACGTCAAATTCAAGCCTTACATTTTTACCCAAAACAAGTTTTTTATTAAAATCCGCTGCTTCAGGGCCGTAATATTCAATGCCTTTTTTAGGATGATGTGTTTCCGGAGTATTTACGCCGATATACCTAACTCTTTCATTATTACCAAGCACAATAGTATCCCCGTCGATCACCCTCTTAACCCAAGCAGCATGCCCGGAAACATCTTTTTGATCAGAAGGCAAATACCTGGTTAAAACAATAAATAAAAAAATAGCGCCTATGGCAATAATCCTTCCAAGGCTCTTTTTATATTTCATAGCATCTTACGCCTTATCACATCTAATACGCTTTTGGCATCTTTTATGCTATCAGTTAACTCCATAACTTTTAAGATCTCTGCTTCCGCCTGTTTAAACCGGCCTAATACTACATGTGTAAGCGCCAGATTATAATGCGCCTCTGCTGATTGCGAATTTAACTTTACGGCTGTGATAAATTCATCTGCTGCTTTTTCTATATTACCCATACCCCAATAACAAGAACCCAGATTATTGTAAGCCTGGGCCATTTTAGGCCTGTATTTTATAGCTCCCTTGTAAGCGTCTATGGCCTTATCAATGTTGCCCTGCTCTTGATAAATCAAGCCGAGGTTATACCTTGCTTCAGAATACTTAGGATCTAATTCAACTGCTTTTTTATAAAATTCCAATGCCTTAACATAATCGTTTTTTAATAAATAAACAAAACCCATATTTGCGTTAACATAGCTGTTTTTAGGAGCCAGCTCTATACCTTTTTTGGCCTTATCAACCGCGTCCTGCAATTGTTTCATAAAACCTTTTGTAGCGCTGAAACCGCTGTAAGAAAGCCCGTCATTCGGGTTTACTTTTATCGCCTCCTCAAATTTAAGCATTGCCTCTTCTATTTTACCTTCAAGTAACAGATTGAATCCGCTCTCTCTGTACACAGCGCCCATATCTGATGTGATTTCCTTGTCTGTATGTTTGGAAATACCTGATGCGTCAAATCTGTTTTTTAATTCACCAAACGCTAACTTTGCCTTTTCAGTATCCTCAAGATCGTACATATGCGTATAGCCTGACCTAAACAGGGCCATCTGCGCCAATGATTTATCCCCGGACGCCGATGCCAGTTGTTCAAATTCTTTTGCCGCCTCATCATAACGGCCCTGGCTTCTCAAACTATCTGCCTTCCAATATTTTGTACCAGACGCCAACTCATCAGATACAGCCTCCTGCGAAATCTCAGCAAATAATTTTTCGCTTTCCTGATATTTATTATCCATTTTATAATTAAAGGCCATGTTAAATTTTGATTTTTGTCCTACATCAGTATCCGGCCCCAATTCAAACGATTTCTTATAGGCATAGTTGGCGCCGGCAAAATCATACAGCCTGGACTTAATATTTCCAAGTTCATAATACATTCCTTGCAGTTTCTCCCGGGATAACTCCCTGTCTATGGCGTCCTGCAATTTTTTCTTCTCGGAAGATAATTTTTCAAGCCCTTTTAAGTTATAAAGAAGCCTTTCTGCGATTGCCGCCGAATGCGAACCCGGGGCATTTTTTATCACTTCTTCGAAAATTATCCCTGCCCTGTTGAAATTTTCAATTTTCTGATACAGATAACCAAGATTGACTTTCTCCACGCCCTGATACTGAGGCTCATTTTTAAATATATCCTCATACGCCTTTATGGCAGCGTTAATATCGCCGGATTCCTGAAGTTTCTTTGCCTGTAAAAAAACCTCGTCGTCAAGCTCGGTAACAACTAAACCTTTTACCGCGGCCATGGACAAAATATCCTTCAAGGCCTTGCCTGTACTTAAAACCCTGTTATTAACGCTGTCTAACGCGACTAAAACAGGGTTTCTGGCAGCGTTCTTTTCAGCCAGGGCTTCAGAAAGGACAAATTGCGCATCCTTGACCTGGTTTATAATTTTGGGTTTTGCAGCTATGCTGCTGGCCAAATCTAATCTTATCAAATTTCCAGAATCCATCTTCTTATTGGCAACTTCTTTTAATATCACGCCTCCTAAAATCATATTCAGGCCTTGCATATCATTTATAGTCTGCGCCCCGGATGTCTGCTCAAGCGCAAACTGGATATCTGCAAGAGAACGGTCTACTATATAGGCATTGTATACAAAAAAGAATATAAAAACAGTAGCTATAACCGTTACTGGCTTGTAAAATCTTATAAAAAATATCCCCACCGGCGACATTTTTTTATCCTTATCTATAGTTCTAATTTTTTTTTCTGGTTGCCATATAAGATAATTTTACTCTAATAATTACACAGGGTCAAGTGAAATAAGATTGACATGCTTTAAGGTTTATAGTATATTAAAAACATGACGCGATTAACCATCCAAAGCCGCATAATCACATACATGATAGTAACTACCGTGGCGCTTATTGCGGTATTTACTTTTATGCAGGTCAATAACCAACTTAAAACCCTTACCCAACAGAACATCCTTAGGGCAAAATTTGGCGCTATGCTGGTAAAAAACGCCCTTGAAAACACCATGGCCGAAGCGTCTAATGCCAAACAGCAACCGGAAGCCCTTAAAGAGACGCTCACAGGCCTCAAACAATCCGGGATTATAGAAGATGTTGAAATTATGGATAAAGATGCAGGCATTATAGTTTCTACCGGAAAGTATACCGGCAATACGGCATTAAACGCAAAAGAGCAACATATATTAAAATCCCTGTTTGAGGCAAAAACGCAGGCGCAACAGTATCAGTCCAAAATAGACAAGCAAAAAAAAATTATCTTGCAATATGTCCCGTTAATACAGGCTGTTTGCTTGGCGCCGGATGCCGCTGCAACATACCAGGAAAAAAATATTACATACATAGCAAAAATCACCTATAAATTAGGCAATATAAATAACGCCTTAAAAAGCGTCTATCTGCCGTGCATATTTATAGCTATAATGATAGTGCTGGCCAATATATTCCTGACAATCATGCTGTCTAAAACAATTATAGGGCCGCTGCATATATTAAATAACGCCTCAAAAGAAATAGCCGCCGGCAAGCTTGAGCTTCGCATAAACCTGGCAACCGAAGATGAGATAGAAGAAGTCGCCAATACGTTTAACGATATGACAGTGGCGCTTGTCAATATGAAAGCGCGGGCTGAAAATGCCAACCCCCTGACAAAACTGCCGGGAAATAACGTGATACATGAAGAGATAGAAAAACGCCTTAATGATAAGAGAAAATTTGTGGTAGTATACTCGGATCTGGATAATTTTAAGGCATTTAATGACAAATACGGAATAGGCGCGGGCGATAAGGCAATAAAATTAACTGCGCAGATAATGCAGGATAGTTTAAAACTCGGCAGCGCAGATGACTTTATGGGCCATGAAGGTGGGGATGATTTTGTATTATTAACCACGCCTGAGGCAGCAAAACCAATCACGGATTACATAATAAGCGAGTTTGATAAAAATATCCGCGCCCTTTATAATAAAGATGATTTAGAGCGCGGATATATAGTTTCAAAATCACGCGAAGGCGAAACCAAACAATTCCCCATAATGACCCTGTCGCTGGCCGGAGTAAGTAATATAAGCCGGCCTTTAAACAGCTACGGAGAAATCACAAATATATGCGCCAGCGTAAAAAAAGTCGCAAAGAAAACTCCCGGCAGCGTCTTCGTGCTCGATACAATGCCTGAAGCCCATTAAACTTACCTGCTATTCTCCTGCCTTAATATCTTTGGTAAAAAATCATACCTAGGCAAGCGGTCAGCCTGCGATACGTAAGTAGGCGTGACTGTCGCTATATACGCGCTTTGTCTTGTGGAAACGCCTAACGGAAGACCACCGCGGTCTGGGTTACCTTTAGACGGTTCAGTAGGAGAAGCTATCCTCGCAAAAGAAACGCCCGCTAAAACACAAGCCGATAACACTAAAACAAATCCTGCTAAAAATAATTTTTTCATACTACCTCCTCTCTGTTTGTATTTTTTTGAAAAACAGTTTTAAACATACTCCATAAAATAGAACCTAATTTGGCTTGCATGCGCTTATCTTTAAGTATTTGCAGTATTATCGCAGAATGCCTTTCAAAATCTCCGGATTTTTCTATTTTTTTCACGCTTGAGCGCAATATATTAAAAATAGAACTTAAATCATCCTCTCTTAAATTTTCATATAGGTTCTTGATATACGCCGCTATTCTGATCTCAGTGCCATATTTCCTGTTCCATATCTTTTCATAATCACAAAGCCTGTTTTTAGCTATGCAATCTGCCAGGATCTCAGCGCCTCTCATGCCATAAAATATACCACCATGGCTTAAAGGTTTTATCTGACAGGCAGCGTCACCGACTAAAGCTATGTTATCTTTTATCAGATGGCAATTGCCCACAGGCACTATGCCGCCGAATTTATCGAGTATTTCGCCTTCTAATTTTATTTCTTTTAAAAAATCATTCAATGCCGCGTATGGGTTTGACGAGATTATACCCACCCTGGCAATATTTTTACTCTCAGGAACAACCCACGAAAAAAACGGATTTTTTACGTGCACCTTGACAAAATGCTCATTTTTTATAGTTGTCGACACCCGAAACTGCACGCCGCTGAAATAGCGCACGCCGTTATTTAAACCGGCTGCGTCCCTTACCCTTGACATTGCCCCGTCGGCGCCTATTATTACATTTGCATGAAAATCGCCCTTGTCTGTTTCAATCACATAACCCGAATTATTCTTTTCAAGCCCCAGAAATTTGGTTTCATAAACAATATCCAGGCCGCTGCCAAGTTTCTTATCAAACAACTCCCTGTCTATGACATAGGCCACTGACTTTCGCTTTAAACAAAAACTTTCCTTCTGATAAAAAATCTCAGCGCCGTCTATCTTGTTCTTTGTAAAATTTTTCCACGGTAGATCTATAGCAGCTTCTTTAAAAACCTCAGCGCCCACAACGCCGGCGCAATGAACGGGCCTGCCTATCTCCTTATGCTCTTCTATCAATAAAGGCTTTATACCTCTTTTCTTCAGCAATTGCCCTACGTAACACCCTATAGGGCCGGCGCCTACTATAATTATGCGCATCCTTTAAGCCTCTTGATATCACAATCAACCATCATATTTACAAGTTCCTGAAATTTCACCTTTGGCTTCCAGCCTAATTTTTTCTTTGCCTTACTGCAATCACCCTTTAATATGTTTACTTCTGCCGGACGGTAAAAATTTTTATCCACTACCACGTATTTCTTCCAGTCAAGGCCTACGCGTTTAAAAGCCAATTCAACAAATTCTTTTACCGTATACGTTTCGCCTGTCGCTATAACATAATCTCCCGGCTCTTTTTGCTGAAGCATAAGCCACATGGCCTCAACATAATCGCCTGCAAACCCCCAATCCCTCTTGGCGCTTAAATTACCTAACCTCAACTCCTTTGAAAGCCCAAACTTGATTCTGGCAACTCCGCTTGAAATCTTACGGCTTACAAACTCAAAACCGCGGCGCGGGCTTTCATGATTAAACAGAATGCCGCTAACCGCAAAAAGGCCGTATGCCTCGCGATAATTGCGTGTTAAATCAAAACCCGCAACCTTGGAAATTCCGTAAGGCGAACGCGGATGAAAAGGCGTATTTTCTTTCTGAGGCACTTCTCTAACCTTACCGAACATCTCGCTTGAACCGGCAAAATAAAACCTGCACCTGGGCGAACGCTGCTTTAACGCGGATAAAATATGCATGACGCCGCTTATGTTGGTATTTATCGTCGAGAATTCATCCTCAAACGAATAGCTCACAAAACTCTGAGCCGCAAGGTGATAACACTCATCGGGCCTTATATTCTCAACCACATTAAATATGCTGGCGTAACTTTCCATTGACGCCGAGTGCAATTTAATATTTTTAAGAAGATGATTTATACGCCAGAGCCTGTGGCTTGGGTCTTCCAGGGCAACGCGCCTTACTATACCATGAACCTGATAACCTTTTTCAATCAATAATTCCGCCAGATAAGAACCATCCTGCCCGGTAATACCTGTTATTAAAGCTTTTTTCATCTCTTATCTCCTGTATTTTCAAATTTCGCCCATCCGCCTTTCAATGTTATTATAAAAGATAAAAAAATCAATCTCAAATCTAAGTATATGTTCATCTTTTCAATATATTCTAAATCATATTTCAATTTTTCATCTGCCGGTGTATCATATTTTCCATAAATCTGCGCCATCCCGGTCAAACCGGGTCTGACGTCAAACCTTTTTTCATAATTCGGTATTTTTTTTATGAATTTTTCAACAAAAAACGGCCGTTCAGGCCTA
>PFHB01000045.1 GCA_002783585.1 Candidatus Omnitrophica bacterium CG_4_8_14_3_um_filter_43_15 | reverse complement strand
AAATAAAAAATTGTTTGCCAAAGATCAAAAAACAGGTAGATGGGAACCTATGTTTGAAGTAGGCGTGGATTTCAAGGAAAAATAATATGCTGGCCAAAAAAGCTCTGTTAACTTTCGGCACAAAAGGGTCTTCTTTAATATTTGGCTTTGCGGTGACATTTTTTGTTGCAAGGTCATTGGGGCCGGAGCGTTACGGTATAATGGGTTTTGCGCTGGCATTTACAGGCTTTTTCACCGCGCTGGGAGAGCTGGGTTTTGCATCCGCGCACCTGAAACGTATTTCCGAAAACAAAAACATAGGCAGGTGCATAGGTACATTTTTTTCCATCAGGGGTATATTGATCGCATTGTTGCTTACAGTGTCATTGCTGGTTATTTATTTTATAAAGAAATTCGGCAATGGGTTTGAGACCAAAACGCACGAAATTGTTATCTATATATTTCTGGCATCATTGGTATTCAAAAACATCGTTACTACGATAACATTGACATTCGACGGAAAACTGGAGACTGCAAAATCCCAGTTAGTTGAATTTGTAATGATGTTTACGAATGCTGTGCTGTCGATTTTTATAGCGATAATAATGCCCAGTATTATTTTACTGGCAGGTGCGATTCTGGTTTCCGCTGTAGTGGCTTTGACGGTAGCGCTGTACTTATTCAGGGGGTATCCTGTTGAACGTCCTACCGCGGACTCTGTAAAAAGCTATGTTTCCTTTGCGGCCCCTTTGGCGGCAGTGGCTGTCATAAGGCCTTTTTATTATTATCTGGATACACTTCTTATACAGGCTTTTAACTCTTCAAAGGATGTCGGTTATTATTACGGCGCGCAAAAATTGCCTAACTTTATACTATTAATATCGGACGCCGTTCTTACCATACTTTTGGCCGCTGTGTCACAGTTTTATACCAAAGGAGATATGGGGGCCATGAGGGAGCTTTGTAAAAAAGCAGAGCGTTATCTTTCATTGATAGTCAGCCCCCTGGTTATGTTTTTGATTGTTTTTGCGAAGCCTGTTATTGAAATTTTATTAGGCAGCCAGTATCTTTCATCAGTCCCTATTATGCGGTTTTTATTGTTACAGGCGTTATTCCTTACAATAGGCAGGCCGGCATCTGTGCTTATAGTAGGCATAGGTCGCAACAAGCTTTATGCATTAGAGGCGATTTTGGAGTTTCCTTTAATGATAATATTTTATTTTATACTAATTCCGAAGAGCTTGTTTGGTGTGAAAATGTTTGGATATGGCACGCAGGGCGCCGCTCTTACTTTAATGCTCATGTCTTTTATCGGTTTTACCGCTTCAAAGATTATTGCTTTTAAGTTGGCCGGGGTTAAACTGAACAAAAGGATATTTTTTCATAGTTTAGTTGCCTTGCTGAGCTGTGCCGGGGTTAGCGCTGCGGCAAATGTGTTGTCGTTTAATAGCCTGATGTTTTTACCGTTATTCTTTGTTATTACATGCGTGATTTATTTTGGTGCGCTCTGGTTCACGCGGCAGATAAATATAAGCGATATCGATTTCTTTAACAGAATGTGCAACGTTAAAGATATGAAAAACTATGTAAAAGCTGAATTAAAAATGAGAGGCACGAACTGATTTAGATATGAGTAAGGTTAAACATAATATTTTAACAGAAGAAGAGATTCGTCCTGCCAGTCTAATGCAGCATCAGAATAAGCAGTATATGGCAGATCTTGATAGAATTTTACGGCACAAAAAAGATTTCGTTTATATACCGTGCCCTGCCTGCGGATCTAAAAGTTCGGTCAGGATGTTTAAAAAATATGGTGTATTTTATGTAAGCTGTTCTGCCTGCCAGACAGTTTATGTTAATCCCCGCCCAACACTGAAAATGTTGAGGTTGTATTATTCATCATCTGAAAACTATAGATATTGGAATAAACATATTTTTTCCGCCTCTGAAAACAGCAGGCGCAATAAAATATTTGTCCCAAGAGTAAAATTATTGGCTAAGGCCTGTAAACGGTACAATATTGACGCAGGCGCATTAATGGAGGTGGGTGCTGGGTTTGGTACTTTTTGTGAAGAGGTGAAAAAGCGCAGGCTTTTTGAGCGCGTCATCGCTATTGAACCTACGCCTTCACTAGCCGAATCTTGCAGGCATAAAGGGCTGGAAGTTATTGAAAAGCAGTTTGAACAGGTGAAGTTTAAAAAAAATACGATAGACGTTGTAGCAAGTTTTGAAGTTATCGAGCATCTTTTTTGCCCGCGCGATTTCTTGGTTAAATGCAATTCATTGCTTAAACCGAAAGGGTTGATTATTGTCACCTGTCCCAATTTCAAGGGGTTTGATATAGCTACATTACAATCTTTTTCCAATTCAATAGATATCGAACATCTTAATTACTTTAATCCTGATTCGTTTTCCTGTTTATTCAGCAAATGCGGTTTTGAGACATTGGAGGTATTAACGCCTGGCAAGTTGGATGCGGAATTGGTCAGGAAAAAGGTCATCGACGGTGAATTTAGCCTTTCAGGGCAGCCATTTTTAAAACAGGTTTTGGTAGATGACTGGGAAAGGTTGGGCAGCCTATTTCAGAAATTTTTAGCTGATAATTTACTTTCTTCGCATATGTGGGCAGTTGCGCGTAAACAATAACAAAACCTAAGTTATGAAAAAAATTATTTTTTGCAATACAAGTTCAAAAGAAATGCTTACCGGGCTCCTTGAAAAAAATAAGGGGCATCAGATAATTTTAGTGCAGCTGGATTTATGGCTTAAGGATTTTTCTGCAACAGACAGCGTCATCTTAAAGGAATATAAGGATTATCTTTCTATTGAGGATTGCCTGGGAATAGAGAAAGACGCGCTTGCTTTTTCCAGGAATTGGTATAAAGTGCAGGGCGCGGATTTTACCGTATTTCGCGGTTATTCATTAGGTGAGATGCTTGAGGTAACGGTTTTAGAATTTTTTATCCGTGTCCTGAAAAATATATTGCTTATAAAACGCATAGCGGAGAGCGAGCCCGGAGCAGAGTTTATTATTTTTGACGACAAGAGCCTTTTAAGCAGGTTATTTTTAAATTTTTTGTCGGATAACAGAATTAAGTTTGAAAAGGTGAATATGCCTGCAAGGCCATACGCTTCGGAAAGTTTTGAAACTTACAGGGTTCTTATGCCTGCCGGAAGTATACCAGGCATTATAAAATCAAGTATGCAGAACATATTCTGGGCAGTTGTAAATAATTCCCTGTCGTTAATGGCAAATATTAAGCGAAAGAGTCGCGGTAAATCCAGGTTAAACATATATTTTGACCATTATAAAGGCTATTACACTTTAGTGGAACGGCTGTTTAAGGAATTTGATTACGAGGTTTATCTGCCTCAGCCGGCGATCCGGAATCTTAAGCACATAAATTTTTTGAGGTGCGTATTTAATAACAGGGTCAGATTTTATCCGTTAAGGTATTGTAAAAGCTATTTGTCTGATTCGCTTTTGAAAGAGGCAAAACAATTACCCGATGCCTGCTGGAAAAAATTTATTAGTTCTCCGGGGTTTGATAAGCAGTTTATATGGAAAGGCGTTAATTTTTGGGATGCTATTTCTAATGAGTTGCGGGACAGGTACGTCGCGTTTTTTTCAGAATTGGTATTGGAAATTTCTTATGCCGAATACACCATACAAAAATACAAACTGGACACTTTTCTGATGCCGTGGGATGACGCGCTTTTTCATAAATCATTTACCTCTGTGGCGAAGAGGAAAGGCCTTGCTACAATGCGCTATCAGCATGGAATATCGGTGCGTGACGCGTATTTGCCAATGCCGCGCAGCGATAAAATAGTGGTTTGGGGCAAGGCAGGCACAGATTTTTATTTAGATAGAGGCATATCTTTGGAAAGGATAGTTGTTTCGGGTTATCCTGTGGCGGATTTGTTGATTCGTAATTATTCTAATTTTGACAAGGTTAAATTTTGTAAAAAATGTGGGCTTGATTCTTCAAAAAAAACAGTTTTTTATGCGGATTCGTGCTATGCGGGAAGCACTAATGCTTCGTCTAGTCATTACGATACCAGCCAGGTATTGCTGAAGTTTATAAACGAAGTAAATAAATTGCCTGATACGCAGTTTTTGGTTAAATTTCATCACGGCGATTTTGCGGAAGAAGAAAAAATAGATCTGGTTAGAAAATACAATAAGGCTTTGAATATGCATATTTTTCGGTGGTACAGCGATATATACGAGATCATTGCAAACAGTGATGCGGTTATTGCAGAATATTCAACAGTAGCGCTTGAGGCTATGGTTTTGGATAAGCCGGTAGTTATTTTTGAATTAAGGCATAAAGGCATGGGATATCTTTCTCCTTTCATTGAAGGCATGGGTGTTATTTTGGTAAAAAAAGAGGCCGAAATCATACCTACTATAAGGAGAATATTTACAGATGAAACATTGCTAAATGAATTGGCAGCAGGCAGGAAAAAATTTATGGAGTATGAGGGGCATGTCCAGGCGAATAAGAATT
>PFHB01000002.1:586-16215 GCA_002783585.1 Candidatus Omnitrophica bacterium CG_4_8_14_3_um_filter_43_15 | reverse complement strand
ACTTCGGCTTGCCTGCTCGCTCACTTCGTTCGCTGTGCTGGCAAGCCTTCGTGGCTGCCAGCAGTTAGAGCAAACGCACTCACGCTCACGGGCGATAGAGGAATAATATGATATTTTATGATGTGGCATTTATAATATTTTCTATTTTATATATTCCTTTTGCTTTTTTTAAAAAGGGCAAAAGGGTGTTTAATTTGCGTCCCCGATTTGGCGTGGATCTCACTGGGCTTAAAGGCCAGATGGATAGCGGTAAGAATATATGGATACATGCGGTGAGTGTGGGCGAGGTGATGGTCCTTGGGCCGTTTTTAGATAAGATAAAATCAGAGCTTGCCGGCGCCAGGATAGTTTTATCTGTTACGACAAAAACAGGTTATGAAATAGCCAAAAAGAATTTCAGCGAAAAGGCAGCCATACTGTACTCGCCTGTTGATTTATCGTTTGTAGTAAGGCGGTTTTTTAACGCGATTAGGCCTGATATTTTAATAGTGGTTGAAACAGAGATATGGCCGAATCTTTTAGCCGAGGCAAAAAAAAGAAGCGTTCCTGTGGTATTGATCAACGGCCGCATATCTCACAGGTCTTTTAAGAGATATGTCATGGCAAAGCCGTTGTTAATCCCTACGCTTAAAAAAATAGATTTGTTTTGTATGCAGGGCGCTGTTGATGCAGCCAGGATAATTGCCATAGGCGCCCAAAAACAAAAGGTAGAAGTTACCGGCAACATGAAGTTCGACGCTGTAATTACGGTTGTCCCGGATCAGGATTACAGGATAAAGATGGGGCTTGGCGAAAAAGATATTTTACTTGTAGCCGGCAGCACGCATAAAGGCGAGGAAAAGGTTCTACTGGAGGCTTATGAAAGCTTGAAGAGAGAATTTGATAATCTCAGGCTTCTGATTGCGCCAAGGCACGTAAACAGGGCAGGTGAGATAAAAAAATTGACAAAAAATATCGACGGAGTTTTTGTTCTTAATACCATGGGCCATCTTAAGAATATATACGCGGCCGCAGATATAGTATTTATAGGCGGCAGCCTTATTCCTCATGGCGGGCAGAATCCTATTGAGCCGGCGTATTTCGCCAGGCCCATAATATTCGGGCCTTATATGTTTAATTTTCAGTCCATAAAAGAGGCGCTGCTTAAAGAAAAAGCGGCTATAATAGTAAAGGGCGCAGAAGAATTAAAAGAGGCGGTTAAATCCATGATGAGAGATACAAAAAAAGCCAAGGCAATGGGATTTTTTGCCAAGAAGGCAATAGACCAGGGCCGCGGCGCGACTGCCAGGAACTTTGCGGCAATCAAAAATATTTTACTGAGGGTAAAAAGATGAAGAAAAATATGAATATAAGGGAATATATATATTTATTGATGACCGATAAAGACAATAGTTTTTTTGCGAGTATCCTTAAAGGTATTTTTTATCTTGCTTCTTTATTGTATCTTTTGGCCCTGAAGATTAATTTTTATCTTATGCGGAACGGGATATTTAAAACGGTTTATCTTGAAGCCAAGGTAATAAGCGTAGGCAATATTACATTGGGCGGCACAGGTAAAACACCTTTAGTGGAACTGGTAAGCCGTATATTTATAGAAAACGCCAAAAAGGTCGCTATATTAACCAGAGGTTATAAAATAGCCCCTGGAAAATCATCTATGCCCGCTGCCGATGAACCGGAGCTTTTACGTATAAGGCTGCCGCAGGCTGATGTGCTGGCCGGGCCTGACAGGGTAAAAACAGGCCGCACCGCAATATGTAACTATGGCGCGGATGTGTTGATTCTGGATGATGGTTTTCAATATTGGCGCCTGAGCAGGGATACAGATATCTTAGCTATAGATGCGACAAATCCGTACGGAAACGGCAACCTCCTGCCAAGGGGTATATTAAGGGAGCCGGTTGCCAATATTGTGCGCGCCGGAATTATTGTTATAACAAAGGCTGACGCGGTTTCTTCGCAGCAGGTTGAAAAGATAATAAATGGCATAAAATCAATAAATCCCGACGCGCATATATTTACGTCAACGCACGGGCCGGAAAAAATATACGAATTCGCGAATTTTGAGAAAATGCAGATTCAACCCGGGCAGGAAGAAAATTTTCCTCTAGAATGGCTTAAAGATAAGAAAGTACTTGTTGTTTGCGGCATAGGCGATCCCGATTATTTTGTAAAAACAATAGAGAGTTTAGGCGGCGTTGTAGGGTGCAGCCTGTTTTTCCAGGATCACCATCCGTATGTTTTTGGAGACCTTGAGCTTATTACTAAAAAATGCCGCCAGGCAGGGGTGGATTCCGTGCTGGTTACTGAAAAGGATATGATAAAATTACGGCCTTTAATACAAAGGCATATACTTGGGTTTGAGAGCTTTAAGATACGCTTTCTGGCTTTGGGCATAAAATTGCGGATTCTTGAGAATGAACAAAAATTCAGAGAGCTGATTTTATCAAAGTGAATCGGAAAAATAATTTAGAAGAAATAATTTTATATCCGGTGGTTTTGGCATTCGGTTTTTTTGTAAGGATGCTGCCTTTATCGCTGGGCAGGTGGCTTGCCAACAGGCTGGGCTGGTTGATTTATGCCTTTTATAAAAAAAGGCGTTCTATAGGTTATGCAAATATAAAGGCCGCTTTTTGCGAAAGGCTGGAGCCGTCGTCTGTGAAAAAAATTACAATGAGGACATTCCAGCATTTTTCGCAGGTTTTTTTTGAACTTTTCAGGTTTCCGGATATAGGCAAGGCCTATATAGACCGTTATATGAAATTTACCGGCCTTGATAATGTTGCCAAGGCGCAAAGCCGCGGCAAGGGCGCTGTTATATTAACCGCACATTTTGGCAACTGGGAGCTTTCAGGCTTGGCAGGCGCTATAAAAGGTTACCCGCAGGATGTTTTGGCAAGGCAGCAGAAGTTTTTAAGGCTTAATAATCTGCTTAACAGTTATAGGGCCCGTTACGGCAGGCGTGTTATAGAAAAAGGCATGGCAGTCCGCGGGATTATAAATGCCTTAAATGAAAACAGGGTAGTCGCGATACTCAGCGACCAGGATGGCGGTTTATCAGGTGTTTTGGTTGATTTTTTCGGAAGGTTGGCTTCCACCCCGCAGGGCGCTGCGGTTTTTGCGTTGAAATACGACTCGGTTATACTGCCGAATTTTTGCTATAGAGAAAAAGGCCCGTTTTACAGGATGGTGGTTGAGCCTCCGCAGGGTCTGATAAAAACAGGCAACATGGATCTTGACGTGCAGGCTAGCCTGCAGAAATTTACGGATATTTTGCAGTCGTATATAACCCGGTATCCCGAGCAATGGCTGTGGCTTCATAAAAGATGGAAGACAACGCCTTCGCGCAGGGCGCTTTTATTAAGCGACGCCAAGGCCGGACATATTAGCCAGTCAAACGCAGTTACCAAGCAGATAAGAAAAGTTGTGTTTGAAAAAGCAGAAAAAGATCCCAGGCTCGGGCTTTTAAAGGGGAGCGCAGGGCTTGAGGATTTGATATATAAGGAAAAAACAGTGGAGGTTAAATATAAAAGCGCCATGCATAAGGCATTTCTTACGTTTTGCAGCTTGTTTGCGTCGTCAAGATGCCAGGGGTGCATGAAATGCCTTAAGCTGTGCCTTATGAGGGATTCATATGATGCCCTCATGAAGGTTTACGCCGATATAATTGTTTCATGCGGCTCGCAGCAGGCAGCGGTTAACAGGTTTTTAGCCATAGAAAACAACGCGAAATCAGTGGTTGTGATGAAGCCTGGTATTTTACCGGTAAAATTTTTCAATTTGTGTGTTATACCCAGGCATGATAACCCGCCTAAGCGTAAAAATATTTTAATTACAGAAGGCGCGTTAAATACAACAGAAGTATCTGCGCCAGGAAATTCCATAGGTTTACTTGTAGGCGGTGACAATAAGAATTTTATTTTGCCAAAATCCGCGCTTTGGGCTGTTTTAGGCGCGGTTATGGACGCA
Source organism: Candidatus Omnitrophica bacterium CG_4_8_14_3_um_filter_43_15 (assembly GCA_002783585.1). Classification (GTDB taxonomy): domain Bacteria; phylum Omnitrophota; class Gorgyraeia; order Taenaricolales; family Taenaricolaceae; genus Taenaricola; species Taenaricola geysiri. Next base: position 12,246 of record PFHB01000002.1, on the reverse strand, counting down.
TGCGTTAAACATGATATCTCTGTGCTTGCCACTACTTCCAGGCGCACATCAAAAGAGCTTGAGGCGCTTATGAAAGAAAAGCTCGGCAAGTTTGAAAAATGCAAAATCCTTGCCATTGCCAATGAAAATAATCCGCCGGGCACTGTAAAGAATATTTTAGCGTCGAGTAAAGTGATAGTTGTTTCAGGCGAATCCATATCAATGGTTTCAGAGGCGGCAGCATCAGGCAAAAGGGTTTTGGTGTTTTGCGCGCAGGCAAAAAAGAAGGACACCCGGCATGCCGAATTTTTGCGCAATCTGGAGAAAAAGGGGTTTATTGTTTTATGCGGCCCAAAGGATATGAAGCCGGCGATCATAAAGGCGCTGCAGGATAATTCTCCTGTTAAGAGATTGGATGACAGCAGCCTGGTTTACGAGGCAATTAAAAAATTAATATGAACATCTTGCAGATTTTGCCCGAACTTGTGGTAGGCGGGGTTGAGACAGGCACTGTAGATTTTTCATCCAAGCTTGTTGAGAGAGGGCATAAATCAGTGGTTGTTTCAAACGGCGGCCCGCTTGTGCGGCAGCTTGAGGCCGCGGGCGCCAAGCATTACAAGCTGCCTGTGCATAAAAAGTCTCTTTTTAGCATTTTAAGATGCATAAAAGAACTTGAATCTATTATCAGGCAGGAACATATTCATGTAGTGCACGCCAGAAGCCGCGTGCCTGCCATAATAGCGTTTTTCAGCGCCAGGCGCATTACCGCGAAAAATATAGAAACTCATCTGCCCGTATTTATTACTACATGCCACGGATATTACAGCAGGCATTTTTTTTCAAGGCCCATGTCATGGGGCAGGTTTGTAATATGTTCCAGTAATATAATCGCTTCTCATATGACCGGGGATTTTTCAGTGCCGTTTTCGCGGATAAAATTTATACCGCGCGGGGTTGACATAGAAAAATTTAATTTTACATTACCGTCGGCAAAAAACAAGCAATACAGGACAATAGGCATCATAGGCCGCATAACGCCCATAAAGGGACACACTTTTTTCATAAAAGCGGTTTCAAAAGTAATAAAGGCAATGCCGGGGACAAAGGTTGTGGTTATAGGCCGGCCTCCTGAAGCAAAGGAGGATTATTTAAAAGAACTTAAAGTTACAGCAGAGCGGCTCGGGATTATTGAGTCAGTGGAGTTTCTCGGCCACAGGCATGATATACCGCATCTTTTATCAGGCATGGATCTTCTGGTTTTATCAAGCACAGGGCCTGAAGCATTCGGAAGGGTTATTATAGAGGCTCAGGCAGCCGGCGTGCCTGTTGTTGCAACAAAGGTGGGAGGAGTTACGGATATAATAGAGGATAATAAAAACGGATTGATCGTCGAGCCGCATAATACGGAACAGCTTTCAGGGGCCATGTTAAGGATTTTAACAGACAGGGGCCTTGCCGATAAGCTCGCCAGGCAGGCAAGAGAGGATGTTGAAAAAAAGTTTACCTTGTCAGCGATGACGCAAAAAACGCTGGATACATACCAGGAGGCTGTTTCCAAACCTAGGATATTGGTTATAAAGATAGGCGCCCTGGGAGATGTTATATTGGTTGTGCCGGCTTTAAGGGCCTTGCGCCAGAGGTTTCCCGGGGCTCACATAGCGGTTTTAGTGGGCGTTGAGTCCAGGCAGATATTACAGGGTTGCCCTTATGTGGATGAGATCATAATATACAACAAAGTTTTTGTTAAGCAAAGATTTTCAAACTTTATCAAGCTTGCCGTTAACATCAGGAGATGCGCTTTTGATATGGTTGTAGATTTCCAGAATACAAACAGAAGCCATCTGCTAAGCTACATAAGCATGGCGCCAAAAAGATTCGGGTACAGGAATAAAAAATTGGGGTTTCTTCTCAATTACGGCATAAAGGATTTTAATGTTGAAGTTCAGCCGGTTTGTCATCAGTTCAGGGTTTTAAATACCCTTGGCATACAGCTTAAGGACCAGAGGCTTGAGCTTTGGCCCAGCCAGGATGACTTTATTGGCATAGATAAATTTTTATCATGGCAGTGGGCGCTTAAAGACCAGCATCTTGTCGGCATAAATATAGGAGGCAGCGCGCGCTGGAAGACCAAACGCCTGCCGAGAGAAACACTTGTTAAATTATGCGACCAACTTTCAGGCCTCAAAGCGCGCGCTGTGCTGATAGGCACGAAGAAGGATGTTGAAACAGCCGTTTTTGTTTCGGCGCGCGCCAAATCAAAACCTATAAACGCCGCCGGAAAGACAACATTAGGCGAGTTGGTGGCGCTTGTAAAAAAATGTAAAGTCCTGATAAGCACTGACAGCGCGCCCGTGCATATTGCTTCAGCCGTAGGCACGCCTGTAGTGGCCATTTTCGGGCCTACTGATGCGGCAAGGCATAAACCGCCGGGCGAGAATGTTGTTATAATAAAGACAGTATTAAAATGCAGCCCTTGTTATAAGCTGGACTGCCGGCATCTTAAATGCATAAAAGAGTTGGATACAAAGGATATAGTTAAGGAGGCGTCAAGGTTTTTATGAGAATATTGCTCTTGACTACACATCTTGATTTCGGAGGCATAGGCATATATTGTATTTCTCTGGCAAAGGCATTAAAAGATATCGGCCATGATGTCAGGGTTGCTTCTGCAGGAGGCGCTCTTGTGGCGCAGCTTGATGAAAACAGCATACAACATATAAAATTAAAATTGCGCACCAAGTCGGAATTCAGCCCGATGCTTTGGAAATCGCGCATAAACCTGGGTTCTGTTTTTAAAGAGTGGCGGCCGGATATAGTGCATGCCCAGACAAGGGTAACTCAGGTGCTTGCCTGGATGGTTTTTAAGAAATACAAAATCGCGTATGTTTCAACCTGCCATGGTTTTTTCAGGCCGCATATCGGCAGAAGGCTATTTGGTTTTTGGGGCAGGAGGGTTATTGCCATAAGCGACGCGGTAAGGGAGCATCTGGTCAACGATTTTAAGGTTAAAAAGGAAAATATCCGGCTTATCAATAACGGTATAGATATAGATAAATTTCAGAGGCATATAAGCGAAAAAGAAAAAAAGGCGTATAAATTAAGGATAGGCATAAAAAAAGGCCCTGTGATAGGCGTGATAGCAAGGCTTTCTCCTGTAAAGGGCCATAAATATTTATTTCTCGCCGCAAGCATACTTGTTAAAAAATACCCTGACCTGCAGCTGCTTATAATAGGCGATGGGCCTTCTAAAAGAGATCTTATTGAGCTTGCGATTTCGCTTGGCATAGGAAAATCCACTTTTATTGAGGAATCCACTTTAAATACAAATGTCGCGCTTTCGGTTATGGATGTTTTTGTCCTGCCGTCTGTGCAGGAGGGGCTTGGGCTTTCAGCTTTAGAGGCAATGGCTGCGGGTATTCCTGTTGTGGCTTCAAATGTGGGAGGGGTTTATTCGCTGATAAAGGATTCTGTTACAGGGCTTCTTGTTGAGCCCAAGGATTCCCAGGGGATTTCTTCTGCTGTATCAAGGGTTTTGGATGATAAGAAACTGACGCTTAAGCTTGTGGAAAACGCCAGGGCTATGGTTAGTGAGAAATTTTTACTTAGCCTGATGGCGAAAAACGTAGAGGCACTGTATAAAGAGGTTGTAGATGATAAAACTCAAAAACCTTAAATTTTTATTTATATTTTTACTTTTTGCCTTTTTGGTTTTTGCTTTTTTATATCTGCCTTCTGAGCGCATTGTGCCTATATTTATGTATCATAATATAGATGAAAAGAATGACATGTTAAGCGTAAGCCCGCAAAATTTCGATAAACAGATGCGATTTTTAAGCCAATACAATTATAATGTTATAGGCCTTGGAGAGTTTGCGAATTTGATTACCGCTAAAAAAAATATACCGCCTAACACAGTGCTTATTACTTTTGACGACGGAAAAAATAACCTTTATGAGAATGCTTTGCCCATTCTTAAGAAATACCAAATAAAAGCAGCAATGTTTGTTATACCCGGTAATTGCGGCCAGAAGGGTTATCTTGATAAAAAACAGATCAGGGAGATATCCGAAGCCGGAATAGATATAGGCAGCCATACTTTGACGGATAAATGGCTGCCGGCATGCAATGACGCAGAATTAAAACGCGAGATTTACGGTTCAAGAAATGCCTTAGAAATAATAACCGGCAGGAGCGTTTATTTTATAAGTTATCCTCTGGGCGGATTTGATGAAAGGGTGAAAGGCATTGTTAAATCAGCAGGATATAGGGCCGCGTGCGCTACGCATCCCGGGCTCGGGAGCGCCACAGATGATGTTTACGCGCTTAAACGTGTAAAGATTACCAATAAAGACGCGCAGTTTATGATTTCGTTTTGGTTGAAAGCCACGGGTTGTTACGAATGGTATAAAGAACAGAGAAGGGCATACAAGAAAAGCCATGCAAGTAAAACGCATATTAATAGCTGAAGTAAATTGGTTGGGGGATGTGCTTTTTTCAACGCCTTTTATAAGGGCTGTCAGAAATAATTTCCCGGATGCCCATATCGCGTGCATGATTATGCCCAGGATAAGGGAAATTCTTGAAGGCAACCCTTATATAAATGAGATTATTACGTATGATGAAAAGAATTTAAAAAAGCGCAAGTTTGATATGGCGTTTCTTTTACACAGGTCTTTCAGCAGGGCGCTGGCTATGTATATGGCAGGTATCCCTGAAAGGATAGGTTATTATACGTTTAAGAGAAGCTTATTGTTGACAGAAAAACCAAAACCGCCTGACGCGTTATCAATGCACAGGGCTGAATTTTATCTTGGCCTGGCCAAAAGTGTCGGTCTTAAAACTGATAACAAGGGATGCGACTTTTTTATAAGCAAACAGGATTCAGTCTGGGCAGCAACTGTAATTCAGCCAGGACGTAAAACAGTTATTTTTAATCCAGGCGGCAATTGGATGCCGAAAAGATGGTCAAAAGAAAATTTTATAGAACTTGGCAGAATACTTTTGTCAGAGTTTAAAGATAATATCAGGATCGTGTTGAGCGGTTCTGCCAAAGACGTAGAATTGGCGCAGGAGATAAACAGCGCCTTACAAAACAAGGCGATTATTACTTGCGGTAAGACAACGCTTAAGCAGTCTGCCGCATTATTTAAAAAATCGGATTTGGTAATATCAGCTGATTCCGGGCCGCTTCATATAGCAGTCAGCGTCGGAGCCAAGGCAATAGCCATATTCGGGCCCACGTCACTTAAGATTACAGGCCCTTACAAGGCGGATAAAGACAGGGTGGTGACGTTTTGTAAAGATATGGATTGCCGGATCCCGTGCTATAACGATAAATGCGCTGATTATAAATGCATGGCGGCTATAACGCCGAAGGAAGTTTTCGAAACAGCAAAGAGGCTATTATAATGAAGGTATTATTTATCACTTTAAGCAATATAGGCGACGCGGTTTTGACTACGCCGGCACTATCGGCTATTTTGGAAAATTATAAAGACGTTGAGATTACCCTTATGGTGTCACCGCGCGTTGTAGACTTATTTAAAGGAGATCCGATTTTTAACAAGGTGGTTGTTTACAGAAAAGATTCATCGCTTGGCAGGAAGATGGCGCTTATCAAGACATTAAGGGGCGAGGATTTTGACCTGCTTGTGGATTTTAAGGATACAATGCTGCCGTTTTTACTGTATGCCAAGAAAAAAACGCCTATTTTAAAAAAGGCCCCAAAATATATTACACATATGAAAGACAGGCACCTGTGGAAATTAAAACAGGCTCTTACGGATATACCGGATAAAACTTACAGCCCTTTGCTTTATGTTTCCGAAGAGATAATGAGCGAAGCAGAGTTAATGCTGAAGAATCACGGCGTGGCTTCAACCGATAAAGTGATAGCCGTTTCGCCTGGAGCGCGCAGCCATACAAAGCAATGGACAAAGGAAGGGTTTCTTGAAGTTTGTAACAGATGCTATTCAGAACTGGGTTTTAAAGTTGTTTTAATCGGCGATCAACAGGATGCCAAGGTTTGTTCGTATATAGCAAACCAGGCAAGCGCAAATATCGTAAATCTGTGCGCTAAAACCACGCTCAAGCAACTGGCAGCGTTATTAAAAAGATCAAGCCTGCTTGTAACAAATGATTCAGCGCCAATGCATATGGCATGGGCAGTATCTGTGCCTGTTGTGGCTATTTTCGGGCCGACAAATCCTGATAAGTATAAACCAACAGGGCCGAAAGATATCGTTGTAAGGCATAAGATTGACTGCTCAGCATGCCAGAGGGCGCTGTGCGCCGGTAATCATGAGTGTATGCGCGGCATTTTGGCTGATGATGTCTTTGGGGCTGTAAGAAAGGCATTAAGCGCATGAAATACAAAAATATACTTATAATACGCACTGACAGGATAGGAGATGTCTTGCTTTCGACACCGGCGATACAGGCGGCGAGGCAGGCATTCCCGTCAAGCCGTATTGCTTTTATGACAAGGCCTTATACAAAAGATATTGTCGAAGGCAATCCGTATCTGGATGAGGTTATAATATACGACAAGGATGGAAGTCACAGGTCATTGCTGGCAACAATCATGTTTGGGCTCGACCTTCGAAAATATAAATTTGACCTGGCTATTATACTGCATTCAACCGTTCGTATAAACTTTATAGCTTTTTTAGCCGGCATACCAAAACGCGTCGGGTTCGCAAGAAAAGCGGCATTTTTGCTTACAGACAAATTACCTTACGTAAAGCCGTCAGGAGATAAACATGAGTCGGAATATAATCTGGATGTTGTGCGCGCCGCAGGCATAGATTTTGACGCCCGGGGCTTTCTGCCGCTATTAGCCGTAAGTAAGGATGCGCAGATTTCTGTGGATAATTTTCTTATCAACAACGGGATATCTGCCAAGGATAAGTTGGTAGGAATACATCCAGGCGCAAGTTGCCCGTCAAGGATATGGCCTGTTAAGAATTTTTCCAAATTGGCAGATGCACTGGCAGGAAATTACGGTTTTAAGATTATAGTTTTAGGCGTAGGCATGGATTTTAAACTTGCCGAGCAATTGAAGGCCAATATGAATAAAGACTGCCTTATAATAAAATATTTTACAATACAGTTTACAGCAGCGCTTCTAAAGAAGTGCCTGTTTTTTATATCAACAGATACCGGCCCTGCGCATATAGCAAGCGCTGTCGGTACTCCGTGCATTACTATTTTTGGCAGAAAAAAGCAGGGTTTGGGGCCTGTAAGATGGAGGCCATTGGGTAAAGATAATATGGTTCTACACAAGGATATTGGCTGCACAGAGTGCATGGCGCATAATTGCCGTAAAGGCTTTGCCTGCCTGCAGGCGACAACGGTTGATGAGGTGTTAGATGTGGCAAAAAAATTCATATAAAAACCGAATTTTATTCACAGCCGGTTGTTTATTATTAATTACTGCCTTGACCGGCTGCGGCAGCAGTTTTAATTTTGTCAGGTCAATGTCAACCAACGGCACAATTATTCCCGTATCAGGCAACATAATAGCTAAACATGAATTCCGCGTCGGAGAAAAGCTTACCTATGAGATAAAATGGCTTGGCGTGCCTGTGGGGCTTGCATATTTTCATGTTAAAAAAATAATCCAGATAGACGGCAGGGATTGTTATCATATATCCGTGCTTGTAAAATCAAATGTGTTTTTGTCCAAGATATACAGGGTGGATGACGAGTTTCATACTTATATAGATAAGGAAAAATTATATAGCCGCAGGTTCATAAAAAAACAACAAGAAGGCCGTTATCGTTCTCACGAGATAGTTGATTATGACCACCAGAGAAAAGTAGCGGTTTACAAATCATTGCTTAACGGGTCAGTTAAGGAATTCAGCATAAGAGAGAACACGCAGGATGACCTAAGCGCGATATACCGTTTTCGTATTATGGATATAGATCTGGGCAAGAAGGTTTTAATGGATGTTAACGCCGATGAAAAAGATTGGGTGTTGGAGATAAGGTTTTTGCAGAAAGGTTTTGTGAAACTGCGGCGCATAGGAAGGATAGCGGCAATAGAGGTGGAGCCTGTGGCAACAAGGACAGACGGTAAGAAGCTTCAAAAAGGAAGAGTCTGGATATGGTTTGGCGCTGATGAAAATCGTATTCCTCTTGCAGCCCAGGCAAAGGCGCCTATAGTAGGCACAGTAACCGCGATATTGACTGATGTCAAATAGCGTGGTAAAATATTAATCTATGAAAAACATAAACTTAAGCAAGGTTAAGACATATTCAATAAATAAAAGGCAAGGCAGGGTCAGAAAAGGCGATTTTGCTTCGGTTTGTAAAAAGGGCTGCGGATTTTCGCATTTTTACAAAAGCTTGCCCAACATACTGGCGGCATCTGAATTTAAGGCGCTGGTGAGCGCTATTGTAAAAGCAAAAAAATCCGCAAAGCCGGTTATATTTATGATGGGCGCGCATGTAATCAAATGCGGGCTTAGCCCTTTAATTATAGATCTTATAAATAAGGATATAATAACAGCCGTAGCTTTTAATGGCGCAGGCATAATCCATGATACAGAGATTGCGATGGCTGGTTTTACATCCGAGGATGTGGGCGAGGCCTTAAAAGACGGTTCATTCGGCATGGCAAAAGAAACAGCGGATTTTATAAACCGCGCCACCAGGGAAGCCGCTTTAAAAAATATAGGGTTAGGCAAGGCAGTAGGCCATGCGATTAACAAGGTAGGATTAAAATATAAAGCCTCTTCAATATTAGCGGCTGCGGATAAAAAAGGAATTTCGGCGACAGCGCATGTGGCAATAGGCGCTGATATAGTCCATCAACATCCGTCATGCGACGGCGCCAGTTTAGGCAAGGCGTCATTAAGGGATTTTCATATTTTTATAGGCGAGGTTGCAGGGCTTGCCAGTGGCGGGGTTGCAATCAACATTGGCTCTGCTGTGATTTTGCCGGAGGTTTTCTTAAAGGCGCTTAATACAGCCAGAAACCTCGGCAAGGATGTCAAAAATTTTACCACGGCGAATTTTGACATGATAGCCCAATACAGGCCGCATCAGAATGTCTTAAAGCGCCCCGTATCTTCAGGCGGCAGGGCAATTTCAATAACCGGCCATCACGAAATAATGATACCTTTATTGTATCAGGCGATTATAGAAAATATATGAATAAATATAAAAGTATAATTTCAAAATTTTCAAAGGCAAAGATACTTGTTGTCGGAGACCTGATCCTTGATGAGTTTATCTGGGGCAGCTGTTCACGCATCTCGCCTGAGGCGCCTGTGCCTGTGGTATGGGCAGAGCGCGAATCTTACATGCCTGGCGGCTCAAGCAATGTGGCAAGTAATATCCGCGCCTTAAAAGGCAACGTCTATATTGCAGGCGTTGTTGGCTTAGATCAGCGCGCAGAAAAACTTATTGAACTTTTGTCAGCTGAAGGCGTTACAACAGAGGGCATTATAACCGACCCAAGCCGGCCTACAACCTTAAAGACCAGGATAATCGCCGGCCACCAGCAGGTCGTGCGCGTGGACAGGGAGAAAGTGGATTATTTAGCGCCTTCTATTTTAAAAGACATTGTTTCTTATGCCGAAAAAACTATTTCCCGGGTTGACGCTGTTATTATAGAGGATTACGGCAAGGGTGTTATCACGCCAGCTTTATTAAAACCCATAATAAAATGCGCGCAAAAGAATAAAAAGATTATTATGGTTGATCCGAAAGAAGAGCATCTTTTATATTATAAGGGGGTAACTTCGCTTACGCCGAATAATTATGAGGCTTCTGCTGTAACCGGTATAAAAATAAAAGGCGATAAAACGCTTAAGGCCGCAGGTGAAAAAATATTAAAGCAGCTCAAATCAGAAAGCGTTTTAATTACATTAGGCGAAAAAGGCATGTGTTTGTTTGAGAAAAACGGCAAAGTTACCCATATTTCTACTGCCGCACAGGAGGTATTTGATGTGTCAGGCGCAGGCGACACGGTGATATCAGTTTTTACGCTTGCCTTGACCTGCGGGGCGAGCCTGCGGGATGCCGCCAGGATAGCCAATATAGCCGCAGGTATTGTCGTCGGCAAGGTTGGCGTGGCGGTTGTAAACCAGAAAGAACTTATAAACAAGATCGGATAAAAAATGAACGCAATCGGAGTAATACCGGCCCGTTTAGGATCCACAAGATTGGCCCAAAAGGTGCTTTTGGATATTTGCGGCAAGCCCATGATACAACATGTATGGGAAAACGCAAAAAAAGCGAAAATGCTGGATGATGTAATAATAGCCACGGATGATGAAAAAGTGGCAGACGTTGCAAAAAGATTCAAGGCCAAGGTTGTTTTGACATCTATTGACCATAACAGCGGCACAGACCGCGTTATAGAGGTTGTAAACCCGCTGGATGTAAAGGTGGTTGTGAATATCCAGGGCGATGAGCCCTTGATCCATCCGTCAATGATAAATGCGCTTGTTTTGGCGCTTCTTGATAATCCTGATTTGGTTATGGCAACGCTGGCAAAAAAGATTACCGATGAAAATGATATACACGACCCTAATATTGTAAAGGTTGCCCTGGATAAGTATGATTTTGCCCTTTATTTTTCCCGTTCTGCCATACCGTATAACAGGGAACCTAAAGCCGGCTTTCTTACCCAGAGCCATTACAAGCACATAGGCATATACGCGTACACGAAAGATTTTTTATTTACTTTTATGAATATGCCGCAGTCAAAACTGGAAAATATTGAAAAACTCGAACAGCTCAGGGTGCTTGAGAACGGGTATAAAATAAAGGTGATAGAGACGAAGTTCCAGACAAAAAGCGTTGATATAGAGGCAGACCTAGATGTTGTAAAGGGTTTATTGGGCTCGGAGAAAAAATCATGAACAGGCAGACACAGTTAGGCAAAATAAAAATAGCAAGTCCCGGCCAGTTATTTTTAATAGCAGGGCCGTGCGTTATTGAAGGCGAGAGTTCTGTTTTATCATGCGCCGAAGTATTAAAAAAGATAACCGGCAAGCTTAAGATCCCGTTTATTTTTAAAGCAAGCTATGACAAGGCAAATCGCTCAAGCATTGATTCTTACAGGGGGCCTGGCTTGGTTAAGGGGCTGGCAATACTTAAGAAAGTAAAGCAGGAATTTGATGTACCTGTTTTAAGCGATGTGCATTGCCGCTCAGAGATAGATTCAGCCGCCTCTGTGCTTGATATTTTACAGATCCCGGCATTTTTGTGCAGGCAGACGGATTTTATTATTGCCTGCGCCAGGACAAAGAAAACAATAAACATAAAAAAAGGCCAATTTCTTGCGCCATGGGATATGGCTAATGTGATAAAAAAGATAGAAGCCGGCGGCAACAGGAATATAATTATTACTGAGAGGGGTTCAAGTTTTGGCTATAATAATCTGGTAAGCGATATGCGTTCTATCCCTATAATGCAGAAATTCGGCTATCCTGTTGTTTATGACGCCACGCACAGCGTTCAGCTTCCGGGCGCGGCGGGCAGCGTTTCAGGCGGGGACGCCGAATTCGTGCCTGTCTTAGCGCGCTCTGCTGTTGCAGCAGGCGCTGACGGGCTTTTTGTGGAAACGCACCAAAATCCTTCCCATGCCCTTTGCGACGGGCCCAATTCTTTGGCGCTAGATGATCTGGAAAATTTACTTAAGCAGCTTGTCGCAATTAGAAAAT
>PFHB01000002.1:0-537 GCA_002783585.1 Candidatus Omnitrophica bacterium CG_4_8_14_3_um_filter_43_15 | reverse complement strand
TTTAGAAGTCAAAATTTCTCAAAATGGTTGATACGTGATGGGGACAGGTTAGAAACCTGTCCCCATTTTTTTGACGTTTAATTCGCCAATTTTTTAAGAAGAGTGATTCCGATTATAAGGAAGATTATGTTTGCGCCCCATGCGCAAAGTAGAGGGTTAAGCCATCCGCCTTTTCCAATGGCAAGAAATATAGCCATGGCCGCGTAGTAGATGAGGCTTATTGTTATACTTATGCCAACGCCCCAGGCAGCTCCGCCCCGGCGGCTGTTTAAACCAAAGCCCATGCCCAAAAGCACGACGATAAAACTTATAAAAGGAAAAGATGTTTTGTAGTATAAATCCACAGCAAGCCGCCTTGCCACTTTTTTGTCCACCCTGTCGAATTTCCTGACATATTCAAGAAGCTGGGAAAAATTCATAAGGTCCGCCTGGTATTGCCCGCGGTAAAAATCCTTGGGTGTTTCTTTTATATTCATTATTTTTTTTTCAAATACAAGCGGTTTGCCTATCAGCTCGCCATTTTTTTTCAGGCGGTAT
>PFHB01000077.1 GCA_002783585.1 Candidatus Omnitrophica bacterium CG_4_8_14_3_um_filter_43_15 | reverse complement strand
ATAGACCCGCCCTCGCCTGTAGTTATGGCCTTGACCGGATGAAAACTCAAGATTGTCATATCGGAATATTTACAAGAGCCGATTTTTGTGCCTCTATATTTTGCCCCAAGCGCATGAGCTGCGTCTTCAATTATCATCAAGTTGTGTTTTCGGGCAATCTTATGAATCTCTTCCAAATCACATGGATGGCCTGCAAAATGAACAGGCAATATAACTTTTGTCTTATCGGTAATTTTTTTGCTTATCTGATCTGGATTTATGTTTACCGTGTCGTAATCGATATCCGCAAATACAGGCCTGGCGCCTGTATACAAGACAGCGTTGGATGTTGCTAAAAACGTGATTGGGGATGTTATCGCTTCGTCGCCCTTATTCAACCCGGCTGCAATACAGGCTAAATGCAAAGCCGCAGTACCTGAAGAAACAGCTACAGCGTATTTTGCGCTGCAATATTTTGCGAGCGATTCTTCAAATCTCTGGACCATAGGCCCCTGAGCAATCCAATCGCTCTTTAAAACCTTGACAACTTCCTTAATGTCGTTTTTGTCAACAGATTGCCTGCCGTAAGGGATATTTTTCATACCATTTTCTTTAACCGGTCTTCAGTCAGCCACTGTTTATTATTATCGCTTGTATAACCTTTAAACCCAAGGCCGAGATATTTACCTTTTTTCTTTTCACCGTTTTCCACGACCTTAGGATAAACAATAAACCTGTCTTTATATTCATAGCTGTGAATCCCGTCATCCGGTGATAACAGGCTCTCGTGCAGTTTCTCTCCGGGCCTTATCCCTATAATCTTATGTTTGCAGCCAGGGCATATTGCATTTGCAAGGTCTGTAATCTTCATGCTGGGTATTTTAGGGACAAAAATCTCCCCGCCGTTCATCATCTCAAGGCTGCTCAATACAAATTCTACGCCCTGCTCAAGCGTTATCCAAAAACGTGTCATATCCTTGTCTGTTATGGGGACGGTTCCTTTTTGCGCGCAGGCTTTAAAAAACGGAACTACGCTGCCGCGCGAACCAAACACATTGCCGTATCTTACAACGCTGAACTTAGTGCCGTTTAAAGACGAATAATTGTTTGCGGCGATAAACATCTTTTCAGCGCAAAGCTTGGTTGCCCCGTAAAGATTTACAGGATTTACCGCCTTGTCAGTGCTAAGCGCCAGGACCTTTTTAACATTATTATCTATGGCAACATTTATAATATTTTCCGCGCCGAACACATTTGTCCTGACTGCCTCAAAAGGATTGTATTCAGCGGTAGGCACAATCTTCAGGGCTGCCGCGTGAATAACTATATCCACGCCGTTAAATGCCCTGTGCAGCCTGTCAGAATCCCTTACATCGCCAATAAAGTACCTGATACTTTCGTATTTTTCCTCGATAAAAACGCTCTTCATCTCATACTGCTTCATCTCATCCCTGCTGAAGATGATAAGTTTTTTAGGCTTATATTTTGATAACACTATCTCTGTAAATTTTTTTCCAAAAGAACCGGTTCCACCTGTAACCAGAATTGTTTTGCCGTTTAGCATTTTATCGCTCCTTTTTTAAATGAGTTGTTCATATAATTTATCGTATGTATTTGCGACGTCCGAAATCAAAAACTTTTCCATAATCTTTTTCCTGGCGTTTACGCCTAAATTGGCTGCGCGCTGGGGATTTTGTAAAAGGAAAAAAAGATTGTCAGCCAAAGTTTTTATATCGTCGCGCTCAAAAAGCAAGCCGTCGATTTCATGACTGATAAAATGGTCAGTAACGCCGCTTATACGGTTAACGACTACGGGCAAAGCGCAGGACATCGCTTCTAAAAGCGCGTTTGATAACCCCTCTCTTCTGGAGGACATCATAAAAATATCCGAGGCGCGAAAATAATCTTCTATATTTTGCGCTTTTTCAATCAGGCCTATTCTATCTGCCAAGCTGTTTTTTTTGATATCGTCCTGAATGAAATTTACCAGGCTGTGCGATATTTCAAAATAATCCGAATTCTTCGCCCCCACTACTAACAGGTAAGGGTCTGCTCTGTATTCATTTATTAATTTTTTCCAGGAGTCATACAACAAATCAATGCCCTTATCTAATGAAAAAAAACCTACGGTAATGATAATTTTTTTATCAATCGGCAGCCGCAATTTAAAACGCAACCTGTCCTTCTCTTCTTTGGAACCAACAGGCGAAAACCTATTTGTGTCAACGCCGTTCGGTATCTCCTGTAAAGGCCTGTTTTTCAGCCTGGACGCCTTAAAAGCCGCTGTAATGCCTGGACTGACGCTTATATAGACATCGGCGCGTTTATAAAATTCGTACTGTATCCTGCCAAACCTGCGCCTCTCAACCGACAAAGGATCATCATCGCCAAGCGACGTCAATTTAATAACTATTTTCTTTTTGAACAGCCTGGCCAGCGCTACAAAAACCATGCTCTTGCTTGAAAATCCATGAAGATGAATAACGCCGATCCTATTTTTAATCCGCAAAAAAATCTTTAATATTTTAAAAACACATGCAATTTTTGAAAAAGCGCTTGCGGGATTAATGTAAACCCTGTAAATGTTGCCCCATGGCTTTTCTTCCTCACGAGATAATGAACTGTCCCTTAAAGTGGTGATAACCAGGTATTCTCTTTTATTCTCAGGCAATGCCCCGAGCAAACTGCTGCATTGTAAGCCCGCGCCTGTTATTTCCGGCAGAAAAGACCCGGTCACCATGCAGACACCGTTCATTTTTTTCAACGCTATATCCATGTATATTACAGAAATTTTCTCAGGTTATTTTTCAAAATGTCAAACGACGTTCCCGCATTTATTCTTTTCAAAGCGTAACGGTCAAATAACCCGGGAGGCGCAATATTATCTCCGCTGACCATGCTAAACGCATACATATACCCAGACTGCTTCACCATATCCTTTATCTTTTCATTAAAATCTTTTTTAGTCCCGTTCGGATAAGCAAAACCATGGATCTGCCTGCCTAACAGGGCTTCGAGTTTTCTCTTTGATTCCCTAATCTCCCTTTCTGCCGCGTCAAAAGTAATTTTCGTTAAGATAGGGTGAGAGCAGGTATGGCTTCCAAAACTTATTCCGTTTTTAGCCATTTCTTTTATTTGAACTGAATCAAGATAGCAATCCGCCGGAAAAAGAGATCCGTCCGCCTCAAGACACTCTGCTAAATCTTCCATGATGGCTTTGCTTTCGTCCTGTTGTTTTGATTTCATTTTTTCTATAATTGCTGACTTGGCCTTTTGCCTGTCGCGCGGGCTGCGCAAGCGAAACGCGCCCAAACCAGGCAGTTTTATCAGATCCTTGCCGCTACTATCAATCATAAAAGCGATTTTATCAGTCCACAGGCTGAAATGCCTGTCTTCCACGCAGTTAACAGTCAGAAATACTGCGGCAGGCAGTTTTAACTGCCTTAAAACCGGGTATGCATTATGATAAAGATCACTGTATCCGTCGTCAAAGGTTATCAGAAATTTTATCCCTTTGCCAAAATCCATTTTTTTTATAGCATCCGCCAGGCCTTCCGCGGATATAACCTCTCCATACCTTGAAATAAACTCCAGTTCCTGCTTGAATATGCCAGGCGAACCGTTATTCATAGAATTAAAAAAAGGCGTAACACCTTCTTCTATTATTCTGTGATAACATATGGCTATCAGCCTTGCTGTGTCAGTATTTCTCATAGTGAATAAAAAATCTAAGGCATACTCCAAAAAAACGGCGCGTACCCCAAAAATATCCGGGCCTCATGAATAAAAGCGCCGAAAATAGGCTTTTTAAAGCCTGGGAATAACATCTTTTTCTCACATAAGCTTCAGCGGCGGTCAGATAAAAATTAAGCTCTGAAGCGGTTTTTAATCTTTTGTATTCATTAAATTTGCCTGAATAAAATATCTTTTCTATAATCATGCGGTGGCCGGCAAGCATTTCTGAAGTATCTTTATGGGCATTATCATCATGCAGATGATAATGCAATAACGGCTCTTTGATATAACCTACCCTGTGTTTATAAGCCATCCTAAGCCATAAATCCCAGTCTTCGCCGACACGTATAGACTTGTCAAAAAGCCCTGCCTCTATTAATGCGGATTTTTTAGCCATAACCGAAGAGGTGATAATAAAACATTTATACAGAAGTTTCTCAAAGATATCCCCTCCGGCCATGTACATCATTTTTGACTGCAATATGCTGCTGCCTCTGTTCTGGTAAATGAAGAATGAATCAGTAAAAGAAAGCGTCATTTCCGCATCAAGCGTCATCGCCTTTAACTGCAATTTTAGTTTATTATTCTGCCATCTGTCGTCATCATCAATAAATGCAATATAATCTGCCCTGGAATTCATAATTCCCAGATTCCTGGCCTCTGAAACACCTTTATGCTCCTGATAAAGGTATATGATTTTATCGCCGGTATTTCTTGTTTTTATAAAATCTGTTATCGTTTCCCGCGTATTATCTGTAGAGCCGTCATCTGCCGCTATAATCTCATAATC
>PFHB01000014.1 GCA_002783585.1 Candidatus Omnitrophica bacterium CG_4_8_14_3_um_filter_43_15 | reverse complement strand
ACCTGCTAAAATAACCCCCTTTAACTTATCCATTTTTATCCTCCAAACTTGCCTCTCCACTTAAAAGGTATATCATTATTAAAAGGATCCGTCCTGTATTCATCGGGTTTTTTATAGTCATAGAGATCTGTACAGAAATTTATTATAGCTGCCTCATTTTTACTGATACATTCAAACCCATGCGATATTCCAGATGGAATACTCAATAGAACTGGTTTATCAAAACTCATTATTACTTCCTGCGCCTTGCCAAAAGTAGCCGATTTAGGGCGCGCGTCATAAAGGCCTACGCGCATCCTGCCAAAAATGCAAAAAAAATTATCTGTCTGTTTTTTATGGTAATGCCACGCCTTCACCGCCTTAGGTTTTGCTGTTGTAACATATGCCTGCCCGAACTTCTTAAAAAAATCATCATCTTTTCTTAAAATCTCGGCAAGCCTTCCGCGCCTGTCTCTTATAAATTTTAGTTTTTTAATCTTTATGCCGTCTATCATCTACGCCCTATCCCTGTATACTTAAACCCAAGTTTTTTCAAAACTGCCGGATCGTACATATTTCTTGCGTCCATAACTATCGGCAGGCGCAACAATTTCTTCAATTTACCAAAATCAAGCTCTGTAAATTCAGGCCACTCTGTAAGCACTAAAAGACAATCACTCCCCTTTGCCGCATCATAAGCATCCTTGCATAATACCACGCTGCTGTCTAGCGCCTCTTTAGCCTTTTTCATTGCCTTCGGGTCATAAACCTTTATCTTTGCGCCCTCTTTAAGGAGCATATCTATTATATCCAGAGAAACAGCCAATCTTATATCATCCGTATTAGGCTTAAACGCAAGCCCCAGGACAGCCACTGTTTTACCGTGAAAATTCCATAAGCTGCTTCGTATCTTTTCAATTACAATCTTTTTTTGCTCCTCGTTTATATTATATGCTTCTTTTAAAAACTTAAAATCATATCCTAGTTTTTCAGAAATATGAATAAAAGCAAGCATATCTTTTGGAAAACAAAATCCTCCCCATCCGGCTCCGGCGTTTAAGAATGACTTGCCTATCCTCTTATCCATGCCCATGCCTTCAGCAACCTTGGTAACATCAGCGCCTGTCTTATCGCAAATATTGGCTATCGCGTTTATAAAAGAAATCTTTGCCGCAAGAAACGAATTTGACGCGTGCTTGATAAGTTCCGCGCTTTTTATATCAGTAACTATTACCGGCGCCTTGAAAGGCTCAAATAGCGCAAGCAGGGTTTCTTTGGCGCTCCTTGACTCAACGCCCAAAACAATCCTGTCAGGATGCATAAAATCATTTATCGCAGAACCTTCTCTTAAAAACTCGGGATTTGACGCCACATCAAAATTCGCCTTCTTTTTGGAATTAATACTCAACGTGTATTTTACCCATTCGCCTGTTTCAACAGGAACCGTTGATTTTTCCACTATAATCTTATATGAAGAATCCAAGACAGAAGCAACCTGCCTGGTAACGGCCTCAATGCTTGACAGGTCAGGTTCGCCGCTTGGCTTGGGAGGCGTTCCAACTGCAATAAAAATTACGGTTGACTTTTTGGCAGCTGTTTTTATATCAGTCGTAAACTTGAGCCGGCCGGCCTTATAATTTCGCAAAACCATCTCTTCTAATCCAGGCTCAAAAATAGGCATTATGCCTTTTTTTAAACTGGCTATCTTTGCCTTGTCGTTATCCACGCAAAAAACATCGTTTCCCAGATCAGCAAAACATGCGCCTGTTACAAGGCCAACGTATCCTGAACCTACTACAGTTATCTTCATCCTTCTTCTTGCTCCTTATTAATTCCCTGCTATCTCCGGCTTCGGGCTCTCGTATGTGCTGCCCAATTGAATCGGCAAATTAGGAAACGCCTTAAGCTTAAATATCACCCATATAGCGCTTCCGCCGACACCTTTGTTAAAATTCAAATCCATTGTCCAGCAATGCAGGTCATACGATATACCATATTCCTGCTCCTTGAAATCCTTGTCATAAAACTGGTATCTTTCATAATTATGTATACCAAGTTTTTTTGTCAGCGGATAATAAGTATCAAACGTCATCTCGCTGCTTTCTTTTTTCTCGTAACGATGGCCTATGCCTAATTTAGCGCCGTCTTCGCGCCGCGCCACAAGATCCAGGTTGGCTATATCAACTTTTTGTGAATGAGGATTAAAACTTACGTCAGATTCCACCAGAAGCTTGCTTGAAGGCCTAAGCTCCAGATCCGCCAATATATTTGAAAACTCGCCGCCAGGCGTTCTGTTGAAATTATAATCCGTGCTTAATACAAATCTTGCCAGGTCATAAACATCATAGCGGCTCGCCAGTTCGCTTTTATCTGTTTTTTCACTTTCAATCTTTGTCTGAAAATCATTCTCCAAGGCAAACGTCAAAACGTTACTTCCGGAGATAGAATCTATGTCGTCAAAAGCGGTGAGCCGGTTATCAGAAATATTAGGTTTATGATTATACCCATATCTGACTAAAGGCGTTAAAACATGCCTTAAACCGTGCATCTGCCTGCCTGCAATCTTTGTTTCTAGATTATACGTTTTATAGAATCTCGTGCTGGCATCTATGCCGCTATAAAAAATACCCCTGGCAAGGTCTTCATCCCCGTTTTTATCTTTAGAATACCATGTCTGCCTTGTAGCTATGTAAGGCCTCAATGATACCGGCCTGACAGGCATAAAAACAGTTGACAATTCATCATAACCATCAAGCCGTACGGCGTCATCATCAATATCACTGTTGGCATTCTTTTTAACAAGGCTTGCCGCGCTATATGCGCCCTTGTAATAAACAGGCAGATTATCAAATACCCTCTGATTTTTAATGTCAAGATTGACTTCCGGCTGATATTCGGTTTCAGTGAAAAATTGATTAACCCTGTGCTGAGAAAGAACGCCTACGCTATATCCAGGCTCAGATCTGAGCCCGTAAATATATGTTTTGGGTTGTGTTTCATTAACATATTCCTGCCTGTAGAAATAATCCTTAGTAAAATTTACGTCAGTCTGCTTGTTGTATTCGCCAACCATCTGGGTTTTTTCATCTATCTGCCATATATGCCTTAGCATTGCCCTGTATCTCTGCGTCTGGCGCTGCGTGCCCTCGGGCTTTGACTTGTCATCTTCGTTCATATAATAAAAATCAAACAAACCCTTGCCCAGATCCAGCTTGTCTCCGAACAGATTAACATTATAATTATGCGTAACACCGCTTGCTACACCTTTTTCGCTTCTGAAATCAAGATGAAGATTGCCGCTCTGGCCTTCGGTAATCCTGTACCTGTATCCGGTAAGATTATAATAACCCCATTCTTTGCTATGGCCGGGCACCAACGTAATCATGGGTTTTTTACCTTTTACATCCTGTGTATAAGAAGGCAGATACAGTATGGGTACGCTTCCTGCGCAAATAACAACATTCTTTGCCTCAATCCTGTCGCCCAGATACAGCTTTACCTGTTTTGTGCGTATCTTGTAATGCGGTGGGAATTTGTCGCATGTTGATATATAGCCTGTGCCTAAAACATATTCTTTATCGCCTGTTTTATTTATCTCTTCGCACCTGCCATACCACGGAGGCGCGGACATAACGCCATTTATGAGCTTACCTTTTTTGTTCTGAAAATTATAAAGCACATTATCTGCCCTGAATGTGTTTGTGCCCTGGCGCATTATTACGTTTCCCGAAGCAAAGGCCTCTTTTGTCTGGAGGTTTACTTCGACCTTATCCGCATCTATCTTTACGTTTCCGTACTTAAGCGAAACATTGCCCTCGCCTGTCAGGCTCTTATTTCCGTCTGCGTATTCTATCTTGTCTCCGTTACAGATAATAGGCTCTTCTTTTGCGATGGTTTCGCAAAATGCTTCTGAGCAAAACAAAACAAAAAATACAGCTATTGTTATTGGCTTTATCAATTTCATCTTACAAGTTCCGCAGCTCCTATAACCCCTGCATCATTTCCCAGTTTTGCCCTTACAATACGGACTTTTTCAGCCGGCACGCTCAACGCATGTTTTCTGATATATTCACGGAGCGGTTTTAGAATAAACTCTCCTGCGCCTGAAACCCCGCCGCCTATAATTATAACCTCCGGGTCAAAAACATTTACCACCATAACAAGGCCACGGCCCAAATATTCCGCTGTTTCTTTCCATATATTTTTCGCGCGCATATTTCCCTGCTTTGCTAATTTTGTAAGCTCTTGCGGTGTTACGCCGAATTTTTTAATAATGTGATTATTTCCAACATAGGCCTCAACACATCCACGCCCACCGCAATTACACTTAGGGCCTGATGCATCTAAAACAATATGCCCAACCTCGCCTGCTGACTGTGTATTGCCGCGGTAAACCTCGCCATTTATTACTATCCCGCCTCCAACGCCTGTGCCAAGCGTAACGCAAAACAGGCTCTTAACGCGCCTGCCGGCGCCATACCTGGCCTCTGCCAGCGCCATAAGATTAACATCATTATCCACAAATATTTTTCCAATGCCTGTCCTGGCCTTTAATTCTTTTTTCAGGTTAACATCTTTCCAGCCGGCGATATTGGTCAG
>PFHB01000028.1 GCA_002783585.1 Candidatus Omnitrophica bacterium CG_4_8_14_3_um_filter_43_15 | reverse complement strand
GAAGGATTATTTGTGGGTATATCAGCCGGGGCCGCGGTATACGCGGCGATAAAGGTAGCGAAGGATTTGGGCAAAGGGAAAAGGCTGGTAGTAATTTTACCTGATACAGGAGAAAGGTATTTCTCGATGGAGAGGTATTTTGAGGCTTGAGGTGTTGTCATGACAAAGAAAATATATAAGGATAACGAGTTAGCGGGCTTAAGGACAGGCGGTATTATAAAGCAAAAACAGAAAGACTATTTTATTCTGCGCACCCGCATTCCGGGCGGACACCTGAAAGCGGATCTATTGAAAAAATATTCCACAATCGCTAAGAAATACGGCCGGGATTATGTCCATGTTTCCACGCGGCAGGGGATTGAGATTCCATGGATACATATTAAGAATATTCCCAAATTACTTAAGGACTTGAAGAAGCTTAATATCTTGAAAGGCGCCTGTGGCCCGCGTTCACGAAACCTGATCGCTTGTCCGGGGATGAGTGTGTGCCGCTTCGGGTTTGTTGACACAGAACAACTTGCCGGGAAACTTGATAGTGTAGCATTTGGAAAAGAAGTCCCAAAGAAATTTAAGGTCGCGATTACAGGATGCCTTAATTCCTGCGCGAAGCCGCAAGAAAATGATTTGGGTTTTCAGGCACAGGGAGAGCCAGAGGTGGATTTAAGCAAATGTATAGGATGCACTTTGTGCGCTAAGGTTTGTGAGAAGGTATGTTTGCGCGGTAAAAGAAAGCCAGCGATCATTATGGACGAAAATAAACGCCCTATATATAGGAAGAAAAACTGTTTCTTTGAAGGGGACTGTATAAGGGTATGTCCTGTGAACGCGTGGAAGACAAAAATGGTGGGCTTTGCAGTTTATATAGGCGGTAAAGTAGGCCGTTTTCCGAAATTTGGCGTTAAGATCGCTGATTTTGTTAAAGAAAGTCAAATCCCAAAGATCATAAGAAACACTATACGCTGCTATAACAGAATTGCCAAAAAAGGCGAAAGGTTTGGAGAGGCTTTAGAACGTCAGGATTTGGAAAAAATAAAGGAAGAAATTCTATGAACAGGATTAAAGGTAATCAGTATATTAATTTGAAAGGTGTGCCGTGCCCGCTTAACTTTGTCAAAACAAAACTCAAACTGGAAACAATGGGCACAGGCGAAGTATTAGAGGTTGAACTGGATGACGGCGAACCCATTACCAATGTGACAGCGAGTGTTAAGGAAGAAGGACATCAGATTCTCAAAGTAGAGAAGGCCGATGAATATTGGAAATTACTTATCAAGAAGCAGTGAGATCCTTCCCCCGCCTTATGAGCGGGTTCAGGATCAAATTTTGCTTCGCAAAATTTGAGGTGAGAATATGAGCTATGTAAAGGGATTAAAGTGCAGGGAATGCGGGAGGCTTTATCCGAAGGATCCGCTCTATGTGTGCGAATACTGTTTCGGGCCGCTTGAGGTGGATTATGACTATGAAAAGATAAGGAAGAAGCTGACAAGAGATGCCATTGAATCCAGGCCGACAAACCTTTGGCGATACCGTGAGCTTTTGCCTATAGACAGCGAACCAACCGATGGCTTGCAATCCGGTTTCACCCCTTTAATTAGGGCGAAGAATCTTGAAAAGGTTTTAAAGGTAAAAGAGCTTTATATAAAGGATGACTCTACGAATCATCCTACACTTTCATTTAAAGATAGGGTGGTGGCAGTGGCTCTGTCAAAGGCCAAAGAGTTCGGTTTTGATACTGTGGCTTGCGCCTCAACAGGGAATCTGGCTAATTCCGTATCTGCTCAGGCCGCGATTGCTAATCTGAAACGTTATATATTCATACCTGCTGATCTTGAATTAGGGAAAGTCGTGGCAACGTTAATTTATAATCCTACTTTAGTGGCAGTTGAAGGTAATTATGACCAAGTGAATAGGTTATGTTCAGAAATCGCGACAAAATACAAATGGGCCTTTGTGAACATCAATATAAGGCCTTACTATGCGGAAGGATCCAAGACCTACGGCCATGAAATAGCGGAACAATTGGGCTGGAAAGTGCCTAAACATATTGTAGTGCCATGCGCAAGCGGCTCATTGATTTCAAAGATACATAAGGGCTTAAAAGAATTTGAGAAACTTGAGCTAATAAAAAAAGTTGATACAAAAATTTACGCGGCGCAAGCTGCCGGATGCAATCCCATAGTTACAGCGATAAAAGAAAAAGCGGAGATCATAAAACCGGTTAAACCCAATACAATTGCCAAATCTTTAGCTATAGGCAACCCTGCTGATGGGATATATGCTGCCGCAACAGTGGGAGGATCCGGCGGCTGGGCCGAGGATGTATCTGATGATGAGATTGTGGAAGCAATAAAACTCTTATCTTCAACCGAAGGGATTTTTACTGAGACTGCAGGAGGAGTAACCCTAGGCGTTACAAAGAAGTTAATTGAACAAGGCAAAATCCCCCGGGATGAATCAATCGTCGTTTGTATAACCGGCAATGGTTTAAAAACACAGGAAGCAGTTTATGAAAAAATAGGTAAACCGATTAAAATTAAACCCAATATAACTGCGTTTGAAGAACATGTGATGAAATAAGCCCTTCGTCCCGCCTTGGCGGGACTCGGGACTAAAGGAGGTAGATAAAATGAGCGTAACAGTTAGAGTACCGGCGCCGCTTCAAAAATTGACACAAAACCAAGCAGAGGTGAAAGCGAACGGCCGAACAGTGCGGGAATTAATAGACAACTTATCAGAGAACTTTCCAGGCATTAAAGAGAGGATTTGTGACGAAACAGGAAAAGTGCGGAAGTTTATTAACATTTATGTCAATGAAGAAGATGTGCGGTTTTTGCAAATGGATGAAACCGGCTTGAAAGACGGCGATGAGGTTTCAATCATTCCGGCGATTGCCGGTGGTCGGGATGTTGGCAATTGTCCCGAGCGCAGTCGAGGGGCGATTGCAGGAGGTGAGAAATGAAATTACGAGAAGATCAAATCGAGCGGTATTCAAGACAAATTTTACTGCCTAATGTCGGCGGGGCAGGCCAGGAGAAATTACTAAGCGCAAAAGTTCTTATAATCGGCGCGGGCGGCTTAGGCTCACCATGCGCTTTATATTTGGCCTCTGCCGGTATTGGAAAAATCGGCATTGTCGATTCTGATACGGTCGAGCTTAATAATCTACAGAGGCAAATTATACACTCCATGAAAAATGTAGGTAAGGCAAAAGTTGAGTCCGCAAAAGAATGTCTCACGGGAATAAATACTGATATTGAGATTGTACCCTATAATGTAAGGCTCACATCCGTGAATATAATGGATATAATTAAAGAGTACGATATTATCATTGATGGATCGGACAACTTTCCCACACGATATTTGGTAAACGATGCCTGTGTTTTATCCGGCAAACCGTTGTCCCATGGTGGTATATTCAGGTTTGACGGCCAGGCAATAACTATTTTACCGGGTGAAAGCGCCTGTTATAGATGTTTGTTTCCTGAGCCTCCGCCTCCGGGCCTTGTGCCAAGCTGCCAGGAAGCCGGAATACTGGGAGCGGTCGCGGGAATAATCGGGATAATTCAGGCGAATGAGGTATTAAAGTATATTTTGAAGATAGGAAATCCCTTGGCTGGAAAACTTTTGGTATTTAATGCTTTGGATTCGTCTTTCCGGCAGGTAAAAGTCCCGAAAGATCCAAAATGTCCGATATGCGGGGAGAATCCGACAATAACGAAACTGATAGATTATGAGCAATTTTGTAGCTTAAGAAAAAGGGAGGGTTAAAGTTATGGCAAAGAAAATGGCGCATTTAATATTTCCCCAGAAGCTGATCAAGAAACCGGTAATTTTTACTATGGCTAAGAAATATAATGTGATACCAAACATCCGCAGGGCAAATGTCACAGAAACAGTCGGAGAGGTCACTTTAGAGCTTAGCGGCACAAAAGAGAATCTAGAAAAAGCCAGGAAGTATTTAGAGCGGGCCGGAGTAAAAGTTGAGCCGGTTGTGGGCGATATAGTGGAATAATCACGCTTACAATTAATTTGACAATAGCGTTTGTATATGATGTAAAAACCTCCTGAAGGCATTAAAAGCTTAACAGGAGGTTTTTGTTATGGAACATGGATACCGTGAACCGGTTTATACAATAGGAATCGTTGCCAAAACCCTAAAGGCCTGTCCGGCTACGCTTCGGATCTGGGAGAGGAAAGACTTAATAAAACCAACACGTTTAGGAAAGAACAGGTTTTATTCACGGTGCGACATGGACCGGCTGGAGTATATCAAGGAATTGATGCAAAAGAAACGAATTAATATTGAAGGCGTCAAGCAGATCCTGAGCACTACCCAGTGCTCAGGATGTCAAAAATTGCAAGCCAAAGGAAAGGAAATCTTGTAGTGTTTACCTGAAGTACGGCAAGAAATAGAATGTTGCACCTGAGTTTAATATCGGTTAATGATAATTATGGTTCTTTCGTTTAAAGTGTAATGGAATTGACGTAAGGCATTGAAATGTAAGGGGAAATAAAAAAGCATCGATTACCAAAGAAAAGTCTGATAGAATCTGTTTGCAAAGACAAACTATCAGGAGGCAATCGATGCGAACATATAGTATCACAAAGGCATTAAATTTACCAGAATATAAGATAACCGAGATTTTATCAGAAGCAAAAGAAGAAATTCATATTCGTGTAGAGCCGTATAAACGTAACCCGTTTGTGTGTTCAAA
>PFHB01000060.1 GCA_002783585.1 Candidatus Omnitrophica bacterium CG_4_8_14_3_um_filter_43_15 | reverse complement strand
GTTTTTTGAATCAACAAGCCCCGGCACGCCTATGCCTACGCCGGCTATACCCCTGGCCTTAAAACAATTTATATTGTCAGCGATGGTTTTTATCAAAATATCTTTATTTTTACAGGACTTTGTCAGAAATTGCCTTTTTTCTAAAATGCGGCCGCCTGAGCCAACTAAGGCAATCTTTGTATTTGTCCCGCCCATATCTATCCCTATGCTATATTTTTTCATTTCCCAACTCCTAACTCTTCCAGGTACATACTTTATTTCTTCCGTCCGCCTTTGCCTTATACATCGCCTGGTCAGCGCAGTCAATAATCTGGTTTAAATCACTTGCGTCATCCGGAAAAATCGAAGCGCCTATAGAAACAGTAACTTTTATATTTTCATCATAGGCCTTAAATATATGCGACTCAACCCCGGCCCTTAACCTCTCTGCCACGTGCACCGCGCCCGCTGTTGATGTATCAGGCAGCACAATGCAAAACTCTTCTCCGCCGTAACGGCCCGCAAAATCCACTTCGCGGATATTATCTTTTATTATAGCCGATATCTGCTTTAAAACCTCGTCTCCGACAAGATGGCCATATTTATCATTGCAGGATTTAAAAAAATCTATATCCACCATAAGGCAGGCCAGGTTAAGTTTATGTTTTATGGATCTTCTTAATTCATCCTGGCATCTTTCAAGTAAATGCCTTCTTACAAACATACCTGTAAGCCCGTCGAGTATCGCAAGCTGCTGCACCATTTCGTATAATTTAACCTTTTGAAGCTCAAGCGCAAACTGGCCTACTATTATAAGAAACTTTTCTATCTGCTCAGGAGGCATGCCTTCTATACTTAATATGCCCATCGGCGTATCCTTAGAAAAAAGCCATACGCCTGCAAGATCTGAATCCCTTACTGGCTCCGGATACCTCTTAATAAGAGCTATATCCGAAACTTCCGGCTCAACAGAAGCATACTGAAGACTCTCGGCATTATTATTTAGAAAATCATCCGATGATACCGTTATATGCGCCAGTTTATTGTCGTTGAAAAATAAATCTTTTTTAGACGACTCTATGTTATACACAGCCTTGATGACAAATTCTCCGTTCTGCTGGTTTTTGTCAACCAATATAAGCCTTGCGCGCCTGAATTTAAATATCCTGTTAATAATTTTATCAAGCACCATAAATATGCCTGAAAATTCCATTTTGCCTGACATTGCCTTTGTTATCTCGTATAACCTGGCCATATCAAGCACATCCCTTTCAAGCTGGGCATTGGATTTTTTAAGATTTTCGTCTTCCTTAAGCGTGCCGGCATAATCATTCTCAGCCTGACTCAATGACTGTTTACACTCTTTCTTTGCCCTCTCAAACATATTATTAAATTTCATAACTATTACCGGGGCTATATTAAAACTGGCTACACATATAAACATCGCCGGCATATCCAAGCCAAGCTTCACAAGCCCAATATAAAACGCGCTTAATGTCACACTCACCAGATATGCCCATATAACGCCATAAAAATAGCCTGTTAGCACAATAGGCACCAATGAAAACGGGATTACAAACGCAAACGTCTCGCCTGAATTAACCATGGAAAACGAAACTGCCATTATAACTATTATAGATAAATACAAAAATATCTTCATTATTTCACAGCCACGCAATTGCGGCCGGCCTTTTTTGCTTTATACAACGCATTATCCGCTGCCTTTATCAAATCCTGGCATATTTTTGCGTCATCCTGACACGTGGCAATACCTACGGAAATTGTAACCTTCGTCTCTTCCCTTCGTAAAAGAAATGTTTCAGCCTCTACGGCTTTTCTTATGCCTTCGGCAAAATCCACTGCTTCACTCTTTGTTTTGTTGGCGAGTATAAGGGCAAATTCTTCCCCGCCATAACGGGCAACCATGTCGCCGGAATCATGCACAAACTGCGTTAGGATCGCCGCTACCTTCTTAAGCACCATATCTCCTGCGGAATGCCCATATTTATCATTATATGCCTTAAAAAAATCTATATCTAAAAGCAGGACGCTGGCATTATAACTGCCTCTAAGGCATCTTGCTACCTCTTCTACAAGCCTATCCTTAAAAAACTTATGCACATATACGCCTGTAAGACTGTCTCTTATCGCCAACTCCATAGTCCTTGTGTATAGAAATGAATTATCCAAAGATACGCTTGCAAGGCCGGCTATAATATCAAGAAGCCTCAAATCATCCGCCAAAAATGCATTGGGCCTTAAACTATTTAAACGTATAGACCCGGCTACCTTTTCATCTATAATTAACGGTGTTGATATAAGCGACTTAAAATTATTTATGGTTTCAGAGCCCCTGTCCATATCGAACCTGAAATCCTTGCGCACATCTTCTATAAAAAGCGCCTGTCTCTGCTTGAATGTCCAATGGTCAAATATATCGCCGGTTTTATTCTTTATCCTGTCATCGGCCTTTTTATATTTTGCCCCGGCCAAGGCAAGCGCCTGTTTTTCTGTGTCAACTGTATAAAAATAACAACTGTCGGCCTTGCCGATTATCTCAAAAGCCGCCTCTGAAGTGGCATTGGCTATGTCAACCGCCTCAAACTTAAGGCTTAAAACATTCATAAGCTCCCTGAGCTTAAAAAACCTGTTTATTTTTTTCTTAAGCGCCTCTCTCACGCCCCTGTGTGAAAACAGGCCTTCTCTTAAGATGTTCAGGTTCTTCTGTATCTCTTCGGTGGATACGGCTGCAACCCTCTTTTGCGCGTAGACCTCAGACCTCAAATAATAACCGGCTAGCGCCATGGCTACAAAAAGAAAGATCTGCGCGGCAATACTGTAATCGCTTGCTGCCCATGCCATAATAAAACATATAACCGCTGAGAAAGAAAAAATCGCAATGCCCCAGAACGGATTTATAAAAACCCATGCCGCAAAAATAGCCAACCCCAGAAAAACCAACAAGGCCTTTGCCGTCTCAACAGCCATAAAAGATCCTCTTTATGATGCTATCGCTTCCTCCGTATGCATATCAAAAAAGTGCACCCGGCTTGTATCAAAAACAAGGTCCATATCAGAATTGACCTGCGGCTTATCGTGGCCGCCCATCTTTGCGACAAAAGTATTTTTGCCTGAATTCAAATAAACATATACCTCAGAACCCATAGGTTCAACCACCTCTACGGTAGCCGTAACGATATTCTCAGGCGGAGCGTCTGAAACAAACAGTTTATCGTATATATCCTGCGGCCTTATGCCTAATGTAACGCGTTTACCTTCGTATGAAGCTACATCGTCAAGCATCTCGTCCATAACTTTAATCTTAAACGCTCCTTCGTCAAAATAAAACTTGCTGTCTTTTTTTATGATACGGCCCTCCATAAAATTCATCGGAGGCGAACCGATAAAGCCCGCCACAAACTTATTAACCGGTTTCTCATATAAGGTCAATGGATCCGCAATCTGATGCACTAAACCGTCTTTCATGACAACAATCCTGTCACCCATTGTCATTGCCTCAACCTGGTCATGTGTAACATAAATCATCGTTGACTGCAGGCGTTTGTGCAGCTTATTTATTTCTATCCTCATCTGAACCCTGAGCTTGGCGTCAAGATTGCTCAAAGGCTCGTCAAACAAGAACACCTGGGGTTTTCTCACTATGGCCCTTCCCACTGCAACCCTCTGCTTCTGGCCGCCTGAAAGTTCGCGAGGCTTGCGCTCCAGCAATTTTTCAATGCTTAGTATGGCGGCGCCGTCTTTCACGCGCTTATCGATTTCCGACAGCGGGTATTTACGTAACCTAAGCCCGAAAGCCATATTTTCATAAACAGTCATATGCGGATATAAAGCGTAATTCTGAAACACCATGGCTATATCGCGGTCCTTGGGAAGCACGTCATTTACAAGCTTGTTGCCGATATAAACCTCGCCTTCGGTTAATTCTTCCAAGCCCGCTATTATGCGTAATGTTGTGGATTTTCCGCAGCCTGAGGGCCCGACTAAAACAAAAAACTCCTTGTCCTTCACAACCAGGTTCACTTTTGAAACCGCAAGTATATCCTTATTATAAATTTTTGAAACTTCCTTAAGCGTAACCTGAGCCATTGATTTTCCTGCTCCTTCCTAGTTGAAAATCATCCCGGGCCACCAGCTATCACGTTTAGTGGCGAGGGATCACTTTTTGTTATTTAAATAATCCAACAATTTACTGAGCGTTTCTTTCAGCTGTTTCCTGTTAATAACAATATCTATCATTCCATGATCCATCATAAACTCAGACCTCTGAAAACCCTCGGGCAGTTTTTTATGTATTGTCTGCTCTATTACCCTGGGGCCTGTAAAACCTATCAATGCCTTTGGCTCGGCGATTATTACATCTCCCAGTGACGCGAAACTCGCCATTACCCCCGCCATGGTAGGATTTGTAAGTACAGATATAAATAAGAGCTTTGCTTCACTATGCTTGGCAAGCGCCGCAGATGTCTTTGCCATCTGCATAAGGCTTAATATACCTTCATACATGCGCGCGCCGCCCCCTGAACCTGACACTATAATCACCGGCAGCTTCTCTTTTGTGGCAAGCTCTATGGCCCTGGTTAACTTCTCCCCGACAACAGAGCCCATTGAACCCATTATAAACCTTGAATCAGTGACGCCGAAAACAACAGGCACTGAATCAAGCTTGCCTTTACCTGTAACAACGGCCTCTTTTAATGAAGTGGCTATGCTGTCACTGCGTATTTTATCCATATATGACTTTGTTCCGGTAAATTTTAAAATATCAACAGAATGCATATCGGTATCCATCTCGGTAAACGTTTCCTCATCAAACAGCAATTTTATCCTCTCGTGGGCGCCCATGGTAAAGTGATACCCGCACTTCGGGCAAACTTTAAAATTCTCTTCCAGCGCCTTATTGTAAGTAAGCTGCGAGCACTCAGGGCATTTTGTCCAAAGGTCAGCCGGCATATCCTTCTTTTTCGCCACTTTTACTATGGTGTATTTTGGTTTTCCGAATATAGCCATTGAAATTTCCCTTATTTTTCGATTTGAAATTTCATCCCGAGTCACCAGCTATCACGTTTAGT
Organism: Candidatus Omnitrophica bacterium CG_4_8_14_3_um_filter_43_15; assembly: GCA_002783585.1. Classification (GTDB taxonomy): domain Bacteria; phylum Omnitrophota; class Gorgyraeia; order Taenaricolales; family Taenaricolaceae; genus Taenaricola; species Taenaricola geysiri. The sequence continues at coordinate 14,507 of PFHB01000060.1, read as the reverse complement.
GACGAGGGATTTCCTTTATTTATTTAATTCCAAGTAATTCTTTTACCTTATCCACCGCGCTCGCCGCGTCAGACGCGTAAGCGTCGGCGCCTATCTGGTCGGCATATTCCTGGGTTACAGGCGCGCCGCCTATAATAACCTTTACATCTGAAGAAGCGCCCGAGGCCTTTAACGCATCTATTGTCTTTTTCATTGAAGGCATTGATGTGGTTAAAAGCGATGACAAGGCTATCACATTAACGCCTTTTTCCTTCACAGCGCTGACGAATCTCTCAGGCTGCACATCAATACCGTAATCAAAAACCTCGATACCAGCGCCTTTAAACATCATAGACACAAGATTTTTGCCTATATCATGCAGGTCGCCCTTTACCGTGCCTATCACAATCTTTGCTATTGGTTTTATGCCTGCGCCTGCTAATAAAGGCTCAAGCACCTTCATGCCTGACTGCATAGCCTTTGCCGACAATAAAACCTCGGGCACAAATATGTCGTTTGCCTTAAATTTTTTGCCGACTATATCCATGCCGGCTATAAGCCCATTGTTCAGTATCTCTTTTACCGGCGCCTTGTCATTGACGGCTTTACGGGTAAGTTCTTCTACTGCGGCTACATCGCCCTCAAACAGTTTGCCTTTCAGCTGCGTAAAATCATACATCAATAAAATCTCCCAGATTTTTCAGGGACCTCATAACAAGGCCGGTCAATAGTTTCGGGTAAAAATAGGTTGACTTGTGCGGCATCTTCTCGCCTCTTATACTGGCGTCTTTTATTTCTTCCGCGCGCGTGGGATTTAAAAAAAAGGCTGCCTTGTATTGTTTTTTATTCACCAGCTCAACCGCTTCAGCCGCGTCTCTTGTGTAATAAATATCTTTTGCGCCTTGCAATATCAAATCATGCAATAATTCCACATCCAGTTTTTCGCTATTTCTCAACTTCAACGCTGAAAATTTACCATCGGCATACATTCCAAAAATATGCGCCTTGCCGAAATTCTTATCAAGCGCCTCAAGCATCTTTTTCTTATTTAGAACTGGCGTAATATCAAAAATATTTTCCGGAATACGCGGCAATTTCTTAACCACCCTGTGCGTGGGCAAGATTGTAAGGTTCTTATCTTCTATGCTCGCAAAATACATCATTACATAATTGGCTGAAGGCGTGTTGTTTTTATCGCGGAAATTCGCAGCTGCCTCATACCTGTGGTGGCCGTCTGCGATAAACGCCTGCTTATTTTTCATAAACTGCTGCAATTTTTTTAATTCTTTTTCGCCTGACATTTTCCAAATTCGGTGCCTCACCTTGTCAAACTTTACGTCTATAAATGGCCTGGCTTTTGACGCTTCGCGCAACAACCTGTTGATCTTAAGCCCCTGGTCCTCTACGAGCGTATATATACAGCTTAAATTAACCCCAACTATATCCAAAACCTTTTCCCTGTCCTCTTTCGGCGCCGTAAATGTATGTTCGTGCGGCCTTACATGCGAATGCCGCGATTTGCCTATCTTGGCAACGGCTATAAAACCAAATGTGTTTCTTTTTTTGCCGTTATGCAGGAATGTTTTTGCGTATATATAAATAGCCGGTTTATCATCGCGCTCTAAAATTCCATTTCTCATCCAACTATCAAAAAAACCGGCTGCCCTTGTATAAACATTATTTTTACTGTTATCGCGCTTGGATGCCTTATTAAGTTCCAGGCGTATAACATTATATGGGCTTTTTCTGTAATAGGCTACCTGTTCGGCCGGTGAAATTATGTCATACGGCGGGCTAAAAACATCTGCCGGGTTTTTTATCTTTTTCTTATTGTATAAAATACCGCGAAACGGATGAATTATCATTTTTTTGGGCAACCTTTACAGTTATCCGAAGAATCTTTTTTTTCGCAGGATTTTCTTTTGTAATCCGTCTCGTAAAAACCGCTGCCCTTAAAAATAATACCGCTGCCCTTGCCGATTAAACGCCTTAGGCTGCCCGAACACTTAGGGCATTTATCAAGCAGTTTATCGCTCATTTTTTGCTGCGCCTCAAATTCATGGCCGCATTTTTTACATTCGTAATCATACGTAGGCATCTATTTAAACATCTCCTTTACTTTATCCATAAACGACTTCCCCAGCGGATTTATATCTTCGCCGCTTAGCTTGGCGAATTCCACAAGAATTTTTTTCTGCTGGGAATCAAGATTAATTGGCGTCTCCACTATCACGCGCACATGCTCATCGCCTCTTGCGCGGTTATACAAATCTATAATGCCTTTACCTTTTAATCTAAAGATCTTGCCGCTTTGAGTGCCCGCAGGCACCGTCATTCTTACCTTGTTTTCAAGGGTTGGCACTTCTATTTCCGCGCCAAGCGCCGCCTGTACAAAACTTATCGGTATCTCGCATAATATATCATTATCATACCTGGTGAATATGGCATGGGGTTTTACATAGATTACAATATATAAATCGCCGCGCGGCCCGCCTTTTAAACCCGCCTCGCCCTCGCCGCTTAAACGTAAACGCGAACCGTCCTGCACGCCTGCGGGAATCTTAATGCTCATCTTTCTTTCCGCAGTAATCCTGCCTGAACCCTGACACTTAGGACATGGCGTTTTTATAATCTTGCCTTCACCGTTGCACTTACGGCAAACGGATGAAACTATAAACCCAAACGCGTGCTGCTGCGTTGTTTTGCCTGAACCGTTGCATGCGCTGCATGATTGTTTTTTAGTGCCTGGTTTTGCGCCATCACCTTTGCATTCAGAACAAACTTCATGCCTTGGTATTGCTATGGATTTTTCAGCGCCGAATGCCGCATCCTCAAATGTTATCTGTATATCATACTGAAGGTCAGAACCTCTTCTTGGCCTTTTTGAAGAACCCCTGCCTGAACCCCCCTGGCCGAAAATTCCGGAATTCTCGAATATATCGCCGAATATACTGCCGCCAAAACCCATATCCTCAAAAATACTCGAAAAATCAGCGCCCCTGAAAATATCTTCAGAGCTGTAACGCGAATCAATGCCCGCGTGGCCATACTGGTCATACTGAGACCTCTTATGATCGTCAGATAAGACAGCATACGCCTCTGATATTTCCTTAAATCTTTCCTCGGCATCTTTCTTTTTATCAACACTCACCCTGTCAGGATGATGCTTAAGGGCAAGGCTTCTATAGGCGCGCTTTATCTCATCCTTTGATGCCTGCTTGGCAACGCCTAATATTTCATAGTAACCGCGTTTTGTGGACATTATTTTTTATCTTCACCCTCTACACGGTAATCCGCGTCAACTATATCCTCAGGCTTAGAACCCGGCCCTTGATGCTTAGAGTCATCATTCTGCTGCGGCCCCTGATTCTCTGGACCTGGAGGCGCCTGCTGTTTATTCGCGCTTGCCTTATAAATCTCCTCGGCAAGTTTATACGAGGCCTTTGTCAAATCATCTGTTGACTTTTTTACGCGTTCTGTATTTTTCTGTTTTATGGCATCTCTTAGATCGTTTAATTTTTCCTCTATTGACTGCCGCTCGCCGGCTGAAACTTTATCGCCAAAATCCTTAAGCGACTTTTCAGTGCTGTAAACAAGCGCATCCGCCTGATTTAACACCTCAACCTCTTCTTTGCGCTTTGCGTCATCGGCTGAAAATTTCTCAGCCTCTTTAACCATTTTATCAATCTCTTCCTTGTCAAGTTTCTTAGGCGCTGTAATACGTATGGACTGCTCCTTGCCTGTTCCCAGATCCTTTGCTGAAACATGCACGATACCGTCTCTGTCAATATCAAAGGTTACTTCTATCTGCGGCACCCCGCGCGGCGCCGAAGGTATGCCGATAAGGTCAAACCTGCCAAGCTCAACGTTATCATTTGCCATCTGCCGCTCGCCCTGTAATACGCGCACAGTCACTGCGGTCTGATTATCGGCTGCGGTTGAAAATATCTGGCTCTTTTTAGCGGGAATAGTTGTATTTCTTTCTATTAATTTTGTAAATACGCCGCCTAATGTTTCAATACCCAAAGAAAGAGGCGTGACATCAAGAAGTAAAACCTCTTTTGCATCGCCTTTTATTATGGCTGCCTGTATAGCGGCTCCCAAGGCAACGCATTCCATAGGGTCTACTCCGCGCTCTATCTTTTTACCTACGCAATTTTCCAGGAATCTCTGCACTACTGGCATCCTTGTAGGCCCGCCCACCATTATAATCTTGTCAACATCAGACGCGCTAAAACCCGCGTCGCTCAATGCCTGCTCTACCGGATGCTTACATTTTTTAATTATCGGATCAACAAGATCCTCTAATTTTGCCCTGCTTAAAGACATAGTTAAATGTTTCGGGCCCGCTGAATCAGCCGTGATAAACGGTAAATTCAAATCTGTATTAAGGGTGCTTGATAATTCCACCTTTGCCCGCTCAGCCGCCTCTCTTACTCTTTGCATGGCAACCCTGTCATTGCGCAAATCAATGCCTGTATCTTTTTTAAAACTATCGGCAATATAATCAACAAGCACGTTGTCCATGTCTGTGCCGCCTAACTGCATATCTCCACTTGTTGATTTAACTTCAAAACCGCTTGCGCCGTGATCCTTGTCATACCACATATCCATAATGGTAACGTCAAGCGTGCCGCCGCCTAAATCAAAAACCATAACCTTAAGCTCTTTGCCTACTTTATCAAGGCCGTATGCAAGGCATGCTGCGGTTGGTTCATTGATTATGCGTAGCACCTTAAGCCCGGCTATCTCACCTGCGTCTTTTGTTGCCTGGCGCTGATTATCGTTAAAATACGCCGGGCATGTTATAACAACCTCTTCAACCGTGTCGCCGATATATGCCTCTGCGTCCTGTTTGATTTTTTGCAGTATAAAAGCTGATATCTGCTGAGGGGTGTAATCCTTATTGAAAACCTTAAATTTGTAATCAGTGCCCATTTTTCTTTTCGTGGCAAAAACAGTGCCCTCCGGATTTATGGCTGCCTGCCTTCTTGCCGGCTCGCCGACAAGCCTTTGGTTATCCTTGGTAAAAGCCACATAAGAAGGAAACGCCTTGCCGCTTGATACACCCGCGCCTTCTGCCGAAGGAATAATTGAAGGCCTTCCCGCCTCCATATGCGCAGCCGCTGAATTTGAAGTCCCCAGATCAATACCTATTACTTTAGACATGTTAAATTACCTCCAAAATTTCCAGCAGAATATTTTCGGTTGAAATTTTGCCCCGAGCCGCCTGCTGTAATATTATGCGGCGAGGGGCTTCCTTGACACCTTCACCATCGCCGGCCTTATGACCCTGCCGTTTAAGCTGTATCCTTTTCGTAAAACTTCAACCACTGTATTTTCATCGCAATCGTCTAAGACAGCAGTCTCAACTGCCTCATGCCTGTCATGATCAAAAGCTACGCCTGTCTGGCTAATAACTGTCAGGCCCTGATTTTTTAAAATATCCTGCAGGTGTTTTGTTATCATGTTAACGCCTTCAAACAATAGCTTGGCATCATGTTTTTTCTCAGCCGATTCCTTGGCAAGTTCAAATTCGTCAAGGATATTTATAAACTCATTTATAAGGCCCATGCTGGCAAATTTTACAAAATTCTCTTTTTCCTTCAACGACCTTTTTCTCATGTTCTCAACATCGGCCTGCAGCCTGATAAATTTATCAAAATGCTGATCCGCCAGGTCCGCTTTTTCTTTAAGCGCTTTATATTCATCAGAAGAAAGTACAAATTCCTCAGGCAGCAATTGCTCGGGATTATTATTTTTATCTTTTTTATCAGGCATCAATATTCCTCATTTAAAAAATCGTCTATTTCCCTGGCAATATAATCAACCATTGGCACTGCGCGCTTATAACACATCCTGGTCGGCCCGATTAAACCTATCGCGCCGGTTATTTCATCGCAAGTACCGTAACCTGATATAACAATACTGCAATCTGACATATCGCGGCACTTGTTTTCCCTGCCTACAAAAACCTTGACTTGCCTTGAGTTTACACTTTCCTCTACAAAATCCAACACCTCTTTTTTTTCCTCAAAGGCCTTAAGCAGCCTAATAGGGCCTGAGATATTTCTAAACTCCGGCTGAAGGAAAAGATGGTACCAGCCAAAAGAAACAAGCCTTGCCTTCGGAAGCAACACCATTGATACTTCATTGCTTATGTCGGATAAAAGCCTTGACATCTCTTCGAGCAGGCCTTCCGGCTCATTAATACTTGACTCGCAGACAGAGATTATCCTGTTTTTGTCATCCTCAACAAGGGCCTCTGGCTTCATTATGTTGTCCAGATAATAACGGTAGCCTGTCTCGGTAGGTAACCTGCCTGCAGAGGTATGTGGATGGGTTATCAACCCTTCGGTTTCAAGATCTTTCATTATATTTCTTATTGTGGCTGGGCTTAAATCAAGTTTAGAAAAATTACGCAGAGTAACAGAACCTACAGGAATACCCAATTCTGTATACACTGTAACTATATACTCAAGAACCTTGTCTTTTCTTGTCTTTAAATCAGTTTTAGTCATTTATCGGGGTTTGGTTAGCTGAAACTAAAATACTTTAATAATGTTATGATAGTATTATATTATATATATATTATTTAGTCAAGATAAAATACTAATAATTGTATGCTATTTTGGGATTATAATAAGGATTAGGCAATCTCTTTGATATCTCATCTGCTAATGTCTTAAGCCCTTTTTTACGCAAAGCGCTTATTGGGATTCCTTCGCAGGATATCCTTGAAAATAACTGTACCGCGTTTTCTGAAGCAAGATTATCTATTTTGTTTAAAGCAAGTATAATAGGCTTCTTATCCGAACCAAGCTGTTTTAAAACATCGAGCACATCCACCTGATGCTGCGCGGCCTGAGGATGGCTTATATCCGCGACATGCACCAGCATATCGGCGCCGGATATCTCTTCAAGCGTTGCCTTAAACGCCTCCACAAGATGATGCGGCAGATTATGAATCAATCCGACGGTATCAACAAGAAGTATCTTTCTGGAATCAGGCAGCGTCATGCGCCTTATTACCGGGTCAAGCGTCGCAAATAATTTGTCAATAACCATTACGCCCGAATTTGTCATGGCATTAAATAATGTCGACTTTCCGGCATTGGTATATCCTACAAGCGCAACCAAAGGCAGGTTGTGTTTCTTGCGCAAGGCCCTTAAAGATTCTCTTTGTCCTGTAAACGACTCAAGCTCTTTTTTAAGCCTTGCGATCTTTATCTTTATACGCCTTCTATCTGTCTCTAATTTCTGCTCTCCGGGGCCGCGCGTACCTATGCCGCCTCCAAGCCTTGAAAGTAAAAGGCCTTTACCTGAAAGCCGGGGCAAGAGATAACTTAGCTGGGCAAGTTCAACCTGAACCTTGCCTTCTTTTGATTTTGCCCTTTGCGCGAATATATCAAGTATGAGCTGGGTACGGTCTATAATCTTCAAAGATGTCAGCTCTTCCAGATTTCTTTGCTGAGTGGGAGCTAATTCGCTGTCAAAAACAACCACATCTGCGCCTGCCTGATACGACAAAAGCGAGATTTCTTCGGCCTTGCCGGAACCTACAAAATAATCGGCTGTTACGCGCTGCCTGCTACAGGAAATTTCACCCATAGCCTTTAATCCGCAGGAGCTAACAAGCTCACGCAGTTCATCCGGATCGCCTCTAAGTATCACTAAAAATGCTTTTTTCATAAAAATTTTGCCAGGTTTAACCAATAAGAATGGGGTCAGGTTTCGAACCTGGCCCCATTCTTGTATTATAATCTTTTTTTAAAACAACGCCGAAAGCCCTACGCTTGCCGCCTTCTGATCTATGAACCTGCCTTCAACATTAAACGACAGGCTGTCCATTATCATGACATCTGCCCCGAAAAACAGGCCCCAGTTATCTTCCTGTTCCTTTGCGCCGGAATTTATCACGTTGGCATTCTGCGTCACACTCACTCTTGCGTTGGTGGCAGACCACGCGACGCCTACATAAGGCACAATTGAAAAATCCTTATAATCACCTGGTTTAAATTCCCTGCTTATTCCTATTGCTGCCTGCTTTTCGTATATCTGAAATTTTTTATTTGTTACGCCGCCTGTCACGCCGTTTACAGACAGGCTGTCTACCTTATCAGGTTTCGTGGACCTGAAAGAAGCTGCTGAAAAAACCTTAAGCCCCATGCCTTCAAATTCCCAAAGATACGCTTTCACACCTACAGCCCATGCAGGCGCATAATTCATATCAAGTTTTACTGTGCCGTTTGCATTATCTTTCCATTCCATCTCCAGATCAGAATAACCCAATTTCACATACGGCTGTATCTTATTAAAAAGCGTGACCGAAATCCTGCCCATATAATACTGGCCGCTTAAATCAGGCGCCTGAGTCGTAATAGCGCTATCGCACTTAAATTTCTTCTCAATTAACATTTCAGTATCAAAGCCTACATTTAATGTTACAAAATCAGCCATCTGAGAACTGTAGACACCTTTACCCGGAGGATAATTTATATCTGCGACATTACCTATTGTCTCGGCAAAAGAAACCGCGCTGATAAACAAACAAAAAAATACCACCCCTGAAAAAACCAATAATCTTTTCATTTGCTACCTCCGATTTTTTCCGCTATCCCGTCTTGAAAAATCGTCCCGAGCCGCCCGCTACCTCGTTTAGCGGCGAGGGACACTATTGCCATATATACTTGTTATTATATTATATCAATGCTAATACGCTGTCAAGGATTTTTTTGATATTTTGACTGTCTATCGCCACCGGCTTTATAGCCTTATCTCTTTTAAACCATGAGATTTGCCGCTTGGCATATCTTCTTGTATCTCTCTTAAGCAGCTCCTTTGTATCATGTAAAGAATATACGCCATTAATCAGGCCTTTTACCTGTTTTATGCCAAGCGCGCATGAAGCTGTCTTTGACAATTTAACCTTCAATAGCCTTTTAACTTCATCAACCAGCCCGCTTTCAAACATCTCTTCCACCCTGTCATTTATTTTTTTATACTGCGCCTGCCTGTTTTTATAAAAAAGGCATACGATACGGCATTTATATTTCGCCCGAACGCCGCCTGATGTAGCAGCGCTTTTTAAATCTGAAATTGTGCTGCCTGTTGTCTTGTAAACCTCAAAGGCCCTTACCACTCTTCTAATATCATTAGGATGAATCTTACGGCTGGCAGCAGGGTCTATTTTTTTTAATCTTTCGTGCAGCCTGCGGCTGCCGTACTTTTTCGCATAGGCGTAAAGCTTCTTTCTTAAAACCAAATCCTCGACGGGTGATGAAAATAATCCGTCCAACACTGCCTGCGCGTAAAGCCCCGTTCCTCCGGTAAAAACCGGAACCCGGCCATTTCTATGAATAACGTCTATTTTTTTTAAAGCAAGTTTTCTGTATTCGGCGACGCTGAATGGCTCTGACGGTTTCCTGATGCAGAAAAGATGATGCCTGATGGCCGCCTTCTCTTTTTTAGACGGCTGGGCAGTCAAAATATCCATACCTTTATAAATCTGCATGGAATCACAGCAGATTATTTCACCTTTAATCTTTTTCGCTAATTTTACAGATACAGCGGTCTTTCCTGCGCCCGTCGGCCCGACGAGAAAAATAACTTTTGCCTTCTTCATGGGCATAATTTTGTTTTGTATCCTTTTTTCTCTAAGAGCGCCTTACAAACCAGCGCGTCTGATTTTGCCTTAAATTTACCGACCCTGACGCGGTAAACAACAGGAAAGGCTTCCTTCTCGCTGATATAGGCGTCAAGTCCTTTTCCTTTAAGCTTATTAACCAGGTTTTCCGCGTTCGCATATTTCGAAAATCCGCCAACCTGCACGCTGTAAACGAATTCTGAATTATCCAGCTCATCCATAAGTTTGGCTTCAAAACTCAACGGATAATCCTGCTGCAGCTTCTGCACATACACCCTTGCCTGCTCCATCTGCCCTAATTTTCTGTAGCATTTGGCTATCTTATAAAATGCCAACGCGCAAAAAGGGCTGCCGGCGTATTTTTCCTGTATTTTTCTGTATTCGCCGATAGCATCATCATAGCGCTCCTCGGCAAAAAATGTATCCGCAAGCCCGAGCTGGGTCGCGTCATGCAAAGCTTTATCCGAATCGTTCTGAAGTATATTTTCAAAAATATCATACGCCTGTTGTATTTTATTTTCTTTAAGCAGGATCCTTGCCTTTAAATAATTGCCGCGGCCGGAAGCATCGCAGTTTGCCAATGCCAAATCATGCTCTCCTTTTAAAAACGCTATCTCAGCCTGGTCCATATCGGCGAAAGCATACTGAGGAAGCCCAAATCCAAAAATACAAACTACAAACAAAATACAAATCGCCTGTGATTTAATCATTTTTAATAAAACCTGATTACGCCTTTCTTTTTCTTCCTTGGCAACGCTATCTTTTAATTTACTCGACGCTGTTTTGGGACGCGGCGAATATTTAAATATATACGCGGCGTCAAACCTTATCTTTTTCATAAGGCTGCATGTCTTGCTGAAATCCTTCTTTGTCTCATGCGGAAAACCCACTATCGCATCTGTAGTCAGCCGGCATCCCGGAATAATTTCTCGCAGCCTGTTTACAAGAGAAATATATTTTTTAACAGTATAACCCCTGTTCATCGCCTTTAATATCTTATCAGAACCCGACTGAAGCGGCAGGTGCAAATGTTTAACAACTTTATCCAGGTCGCGCATCGCACAAAACAAATCCTCTGTCGCGTCTTTTGGATGCGACGTCATAAACCGTATGCGCTCTATGCCGTCTATGCGATTAATCTTCTCAAGCAGGCGAATAAACCCCAGACCGCCCCGGGAGCGGTCTTTACGGTCTTTGTATGAATTGACGTTTTGGCCCAAGAGCATGATATCTTTTACGCCCTGAGCCGCCAGTTTTTTTATTTCATTTATTATATCTTTTTCTTTTCTTGAAATTTCCCTTCCTCTTACATAAGGCACTATACAATATGAACAGAAATTATCGCATCCATGGGATATTACAACATATGCAGAATCTTTGTTTTCGCGGTAACCGGATAAAACCTCTTTGCGGGGTTTATTGATATTTTCTACGCTTAAAATATTCTTTTTTGTTTTTAAAAATTTGCCGATTAGACTGGGAAGCTTTTCTTCGTCGGATGGGCCGCATACAATATCCACAACATTAGAAACCTCAAACAGTTTCTGCTTAAAATGCTGCGCCATGCATCCAATTACACCCACGACTAGATCAGGCCTTTTTTCTTTAAGCTTTCGCAGGATGCCTATATTGCCAAGCACCCTGTCCTCGGCATGCTTGCGCACAGAACAGGTATTAAAAAGTATGATATCCGCCTCGTCCTGGGATTTGGCAAGCCTGTAGCCTTTATCAAGAAACAACCCTGCCACAATCTCCGAATCGCGAATGTTCATTTGGCAGCCGAAAGTGCGGATGAATACTTTTTTCGCCATAACTTTATTTACCATATACCGTTATATCAATTTCTAATGCTGCTTTTCAGTTATCCACAGAACCGAACGTTTGCGGGACAGAAAATTATGTTCGTTAGTCGCTTTAAATAAAATGGCCGCTGTCCCTGATTAGATTGATTAGATTAAGATTTGATTAAGATGGTTTAATCTTTTCTTTAATAAGCTCTATAAATTTGACTGCTTCTTGATACATTTCGTTAGCTTCTTGCTGCGACGCAAGGCCGGCAATGTCGTAACTTAATTTACTTCGTTTTTTCGCTGCGGCTTCGAATAGCAGAATCGCCTTATGCTGTTCTTTGACCAAGATTTCCTTTAAGCACTGCCAGACGGTATAATGGTGCCCTGTTTTTATCGGCTTATACCCATTCTTATAAAGCAGAGCGAGAGCGGTTTCGAACGCTGCTTGATATGAAAGAATGTATTTCTGGTCGCTTGAAAGGCCTGGCAAAGACGCGTCTTTTAAGCATCTGCCAACCACGCCGAAGATGGCGGATATTTCTTCCTTGCTCGTTTCATGCTTTACAATTTTACCTATCTTTAACCAATTCTCTAAGGCCATGCTCGTCTCCTTTCAAAAATATCTTAGGCTCTTTTAAAACTGACAGGATAAAATGATTTTTCGTCCTGTATTTGTCCTGCAATTCCGCTCGCGGGTATATGGTCGGATTTATTTCGCGCTGGAATTTGTTTTCAATGCCCGATATTACTGCCTGCAAATCCTTCATCGATATGCTGCTAACTACAAAGAGATCTATATCGCTCTCCGCATCTTCACTATTTTTTGCATATGATCCGTATATAAAAGCCACCTCTATTTTACCGGTATTTCTAAAAGCGTTTTTAAGAACATCTCCAAGCCCGATCGTTTTTAAAATCATGGATTTAAATTCGGGGAATAGAACATGCTTTAGATTCATAGAATAATATCGCTGTTTTCCCGATATGCGGCTTATCAAAATCCTCAGTTTTTCCAGATTTATAAGTTCTGTACGAATAGCCTCAAAGTTTGACTTTAACTCCCGCTCTATCTCTCTAGCATAGTATTCACGCTTGGGATTGATAATAAAAAGGGTGAGAATCTTCGCTCGTGTTTTTGAACCCATCAATTTTTGTAGCATAATCGATACCTCTTTTATTGACTGCTATAATAAGTCATTTGACTGCTTTAGTCAAGATAATTATTGAAATTACGACATCCAGGCCATTCAACTTACGTTCGGTTCCCTCTTTGCTGGTTTCCGTAACTCTTTATTCTACTTGCTGTTAACTTTTATTATACGCGCCTACTAAAAATTGTAAAATCGGTTTGTAACAACGTGTCCATCTTGCATCCGAAGGTGCGGATATAAATATTTTTCATTTTTTTATATGGGCGCCGCCAAAATTTTCCAGTGGATCTCCATAGCTTTCACCGTTCAAAATTGTGGAATGTGGAATAAAAAATGGCTCTGATCCTTTTTCTTTTTTATAAACGGTACAGTTTTTTTGGAAAAGGTTAAAAAAGGATGGAAAACATCTTAACTAACGTATAGGGATGCTGTTGGAGCGTTTTGATTTTTAGAAGAAGGCGGAGTGCCTGGCTGTGGTTGCTGTATCATTATCCTGCCAGACATTTTTATGAAAGCTTTTCCGTTTTGGTTCTCGATGATTTTAACGGCTGGCGTCACAGTAAACGTCAGCGTGGAGGCGTGAAAAACGGAAAGAACTAGATCTTGTAAAGTCTGATCTTGCTCAAGATCATCGATAACAAGTCCCATATTTTTACAGTCATCTCTATCTAGATGTCGTGCATGGCTCTTGTGATCCTGATGGGCCGCTAAACGCTTAGCTACAAAAGCCGCTTTATAAGAAGCTCGTTTCATCCCTTTAAACATATAATTGGCCAACCAATCTCTAACCAGTCTTCTTGATAAAGCAATGGCGTTTTTACATTCTACTAATATGCCCGGGCCATATTGATTTAGGATGGGTATCCAGGATCCCATATTTTCACTATTTTTACATTCTTTTTTAGCTAATTCAAACTGATCCAGGATGGCTTGAGCTGGAACCATTCGACTGGCGCCGGGGATATGGGTAGGTAAAATGAATTGGGGATCGATTGGACCGAGAAACGAATGTTTTCCCATAAGAATTCGACTTCCTGCACACGCAAGCATAGTTCCCGCAGACATGGCAGCCTGCGGAACGATAACTCTTATATCATTAAATTTCTTATGCAGGTATTTAACGATGGCTTCTGTCGCAACTGGAGAACCACCCGGGCTATGAATAATCAGGTCTAGATTCGTATTCCGAAGTCCGTGAATAACTTCCATAAATCCCTGAATATCTTCTTCTGTGATACTGATTAGGTCGGGAGTGACACCAGTAGGATCTGTCCATTTTGTTGAATATAAAATGACGTCCCTATTTGTATATTTTGCAAGTCCTTGAAGGTATTTGCGACGAATTACATCAGGCGTATTGGGTGGCGTATTTAGCTCTTGCAGAATTTCTCCCCATGTGGGCATCTTATTTACTCTCTATGAATGATTGATTGCTGGTAAATTGGTGTGTTTTTGGCGAGATAATATCGAGATACCGCTCGGTCATATTATTGGCTTCTTGAAAACGCTTGTAAACTCGCATAAGATCCTCAACTCCCGATGGTATTGCCCCTTTAGATATAATTTTATAGCCAACTGCTTTTATATTTTTCACAGATTATCCTCCCCCTTCACCCAAAAGTATAACTTCTTTTACGTTACAATAGCTATTATACCCTTAATAAATGTAAAGTCAAGAATTTGTTGCTTCAAGAATTTCCCCATTTTTTGGATAGGCAGGACATTCTTGTCCCGCCGTCTCTGGGGCGAAAAATGGTCACTTTTTTATTTTGCCCCTATTTTATATCCCAATCCATATGAAAAAATAATAACTGCGACTAACAAACTTATAATCCATATCCATGTAAGAAATAAGGGGACGGTTCTATTTATATTGAATGTTTATTATCTCTTTTCGGCCTTCCCCTTCTTGCCTGTGTATTTTTTACCTGAAATTCCTCT
>PFHB01000051.1 GCA_002783585.1 Candidatus Omnitrophica bacterium CG_4_8_14_3_um_filter_43_15 | reverse complement strand
TACTTCAGGGGTTTTCTCAGAACTATTTTTTAAAAAAGCAAGCCCTATACCTATTATCAATAACCATAATATCAAAGGCCTATAGCTTTTCATGCTTTCTCCTTGGCTGCAATAATTTTACTTGCAAATAAAAATAAAGTCAAGGAAAAATAAGCTAAAAAGTTTGGGGACAGATTCATCCGGACAATTATTTTCCGAGAGAACCTGTCCCCACCAAGTTATGCTTATAAAAATATTATTTACACCCAGGCGTTAATTTGCGTCCTTACTTCTGCTATATCACTGCTTTCAAAAGTTACTGTTCCAAACTCTACAAGCTGATATTTACCATCCACCACCCTTACGACCAAATCATACCCTTTTATAACCTCATCACTGGCTTCGGGAAGCGCCTCTATATGTATATCAGTAATAGAATTATCAAAAGCGAACTCCTCAACAAATGCCCTAAGGTCTCCTGCGGCTCCGAGAAGAAGTACATTTCGTCCCGCAACCGGCGCGGTAGTAGGCTCAGGCAGCTGTCTGAGCACATCTAAAATATCAGATATAACGTCGGTAAACTTTCCCTGGCCAATGGTTGAACTACCTGAAGGATACAATATGTTTTTCACCCATGTTACGCTGTCTCCAAGGCTTGACAAACGCTCTCTAAGTAACTCAACATTTCCGGCATAACCTCCTTTGATAGAAGTCTCAGGCCTTTCTTCTCTGAATGTCCCTAATGTAGTTTTAGCGCGGTCAACCGCTCCCTGTAAATTAACCATCGCTTGTAGCTCCATAACATTTCTGAGTGCAGCTATACTGCTTGTTTCATCCAGAATGGTGCCTATTTTTGCCTTAAGCCCTACGGATATTACGCCTATCGCTTGCGCCTGCGCAGCGGCGGCTCCGGCAAACAACTTAGCAGCTAATTCGAAATATAAATCTTTTTCAGCTAATCTAGCAGGACCAGTCTTAGGATTATTCGTTAGGAAACCATCTGTAAAAACTTCTTTAAATGCGGTTGTCAATTTTACCTTAAGCCAGTTGAGATTTATATCATCCCAAAACCTATCATAAGGTTGTTTACCGGCCATTACTTCGCTAAACTTTACTGGCAATTGATCATTGGAGGTATCTAAATTATCCAATAAAGCAAACCATCCGTCTACGACCCCATCCGGCTTTCCGTCAGCCCTTGATTTCCAGGCAAGGAAAACGGCAAAAATCAACCTGCCAAGTTTATCCTTTTCAGGGTCAGTATTTAATAATTCATTTGCTCTTGCGCGCAAGGCTTCGCCCATAGCCGGCGCAGCGGCGGCTTCATCATATAAACTCTTTGCTTCTGCTAAAATTGCATATGCAGTTCTAGAATCTACACCTGTGTCCATTTGTATACATTGCGCCGGAAATTCAATCTGCTCAGAATCCTCCA
Source organism: Candidatus Omnitrophica bacterium CG_4_8_14_3_um_filter_43_15 (assembly GCA_002783585.1). GTDB lineage: Bacteria > Omnitrophota > Gorgyraeia > Taenaricolales > Taenaricolaceae > Taenaricola > Taenaricola geysiri. Next base: position 4,024 of record PFHB01000051.1, on the reverse strand, counting down.
GATAGCTACCTATGCCTGATTTTCCAAGAGCATAAAAGCCGTGCTGAGCGGACAACTTAGCCGCAATTAATATAATCCTTGCGTAGCGATCGCCGATAACCCGTGACTCTGAATCGACTATTGTCTGTGCCTGCTCATTAGATAGTAATTCAACACTATCCACAAGCTGACCTCCTCTTAAATAGGACTCTATTGCTGCTTTAGCAGTAGCGCTGAGAGAAAAATCAGTTCCACACATATCTACAACGCGCTGAATTTCGGCTTCGCTAATCTGGCCCTCTGCCTTCGCCTCGCCCGTAGCCGGCGCAGTCCCGAGCGACCCGCTGGCACGTCCAGTCGCGAGGGGCGCAGCGGCGGCTTTAATGTCGCCGCCTACGGCTTTGGCGGTCTCACCTTCTGCGTTTTTTGGCCGCAGGGCCATGGCGCTGGGCAAAGGGCCGAGGGAAAATATAAATGTAACCACTGTAATAACAGATACAACTCTTTTAAACGTATTCATCTTTAACTCCTTATTTTTTATATAGTTACAATAATTAAATAGACCGCTAGCAGGCTTGGCTGTTTGCGGTCTTAATATTGAATTTATGGTTTTTGGCTTCATTGCTACTATATATAACAACTGAAAAGTCAAAATATTTCCGATTTTTTCTAACTTTTTTGCTTTCTTAATACCATTATAAAAATTTTTATTGCTGAAACATGTTTATTATGATAACATACTACTATAAAAATGTCCACAAAAGACGCCAAAATCATAGCCAACTGCATAAAAGGCGATAAAAACGCCTGGAATGAATTTGTTGAAAGGTTCTCAGGCCTTGCAATGTGGTGTATCAAGGATCGCCTTTCTAAATCTGGCTATACTTTTAACAACTATGACCTCCAGGATATCCATCAGGAGGTCTTTCTCTGTATATATAAGGAAAACAAACTCGCGGCCTTAAAAGACCACTCAAAAATAGCGCCGTGGCTTAGCGTTGTTGCAGGCAACATCGCCATGAATAAAATTAAACACATAAAAGGCGGCAAGATATCTGAAAAATCAGTACCATTGCCTGATATATTGGAGGATAAAACTCTGTCACCTGTTGAAATAATCGACCAAGCTGAACGCGAGGCAATTATAGCAGGCGCAATTAATTGCCTTAAGCCCAGGGAAAAAATTATTATAAACCTGTACTATGCAAATAACAATACTATAAAAGAAATAGCCTCATTTTTGAATATGCGCCAAGGCAGCGTAGCAAGCCTGGTTGCCAGGGCAAGAAAAAAAATCAAAAAAAATATGCATAAAAATCGCAACTGAACCTGTCATATATAGTGGGAGACAAATTATGGACAAATGCCCAAATGATAATATACTGGCTGATTATATAGCAGGTAATCCTGCAAACAAAAAAGATATAGAAAAACATCTATCCGACTGCAAGGCGTGCCTGGAAAAGGTATCCTCTGCGCTAAAAATAGGCACGCTTTATAACGAAAACAAGCTGCCTGCTGCTGAACCAGCCATAACCGAAAAGACAAAAGAAATGCTATCCAAGCAAATCAGGCCTGTATCAAAACACGGAAAAAATAAAAACCTGTGGCTGGCAGCTACTATTATAGCGTTTATAACCTCTTTTATATTTCCCAGATATTTCTTACAGTGTTTGGTTGCAACAATATTATTAGGTATCAAGTGGATAGCCGAAAGTGAAAATATACGCACAATGATACTTGTGCTTGATTCATGGCGCAAACACGAAAATAGCCGCGACGACGAAATAGCGCATCGCCTTAATAAAAGAAATAACACACTTTTAAAATGATCGGCCTATTGCGCGACTTATTTTCCGGCATTGTAAACCTGCTCTACCCTGCTCTGTGCGAAACCTGCCAGGAAAAAATAGACACAGAATCAAACGCCGGAGCTTTATGTAAAAATTGCCTTGCCAAATTAAAAACGCTTAAACCCCAACCAGGCACGCAATACAGCAATATCAAAGTATGGGCTGCCTGCGAATATAAAGGCATAGCAAAAAATTGTATACATCTTTTTAAATATAACAACAGGCAAAGGCTTTCCGGGCCTCTTGCCGGTTTAATGTCGGATTTAGCAAACAAAAATCCGTTTGGTGAAAAATTCGACCTGATAATACCTATACCGCTTCACAGATCAAAAATGCGTGAACGCGGTTTTAATCAGGCAGAACTCCTGGCAAAAAATATGGCAAAGTCAATAAACGCCCCTGTTTGCGTAAATGCCTTAAAAAAAACGAAAGCAACCATATCGCAGGCAGGGCTTTCTAAAACAAAAAGGTTTACAAATTTAAGGGGAACGTTTAAAATAACTGATAGCGATGTTATCTACGGCAAAGATATACTGCTTGTGGATGACGTCTGCACAACAGGCAGCACAATAAATGAAGCAGCAAAGGTACTGTTAAAATCAGGCGCAAAATCCGTAAAAGCGCTTGTGCTGGCTAAAGGAATTTAATGAAGATATTACGCAGTTACATAATGAACGAGCTTTTAGGCGCATTTTTCATATCGCTGGCTGTATTTACGTTTGTGCTTGTTATGGGCAACATAGTCAAGCTGGCGGAAATGGTTATAGCTAAAGGCGTTGACCTTATCTACGTGGTGAAATTATTCGCCTATCTTACCCCGTACCTGTTAAGTTTTTCAGTGCCGATGTCAATACTGACAGCCACACTTTTATGTTTCGGCAGGCTCTCTTCTGACAATGAAATAATCGCCATGCGCGCAAGCGGCGTAAGCCTTTATAAAATGTCTTTTCCCGTAATAATAATAGGCCTTGCCTTAAGCCTTGGGCTTTTCTGGATAAACGACAAGATACTTCCCAACGCGCACTACCAGTCAAGGCGCGCCCTGGCTGAAATAGGGATAAAAAAACCTACGGCATTCCTTGAGTCAGGGACATTTATAAAAAATTTCAAGGACTATATCATATTCATATATAACATCAAGGGAAATAAACTAAACGGCATAAGGATATACCAGCCGCAAAAAGACAGGCCTGTGCGCACAATAATCGCAAAAAGCGGCGAATTTAACGTGGTGCCTGAGAAACAGGTGCTGAAACTGCGGCTTTATAACGGCTCCAGCGACGAACCTGATTTCGACAACCCGGCAAGATTCTACAAGCTTAATTTTAAGGTATACGAGGTATCGCTTAACCTTAAGGACTACATGCCCAAGATAGACAAGAAACCCAAAGATATGACTATCGCCGAAATAAAACAAGAAATAATAAAACTGAAATCAAGCAATATAGAGGATTTAAATTCACTTAAAGTTGAGATGTACAAAAAAATGTCGCTGGCGTTTTCAGCGCTTGTGTTTGTAATTATAGGCGTCCCTCTTGGCATAACCACAAAAAGGTCTGAAAAATCAGTCGGTTTCGGCATAAGCCTTGGCGTGATAATACTATATTATCTGTTGAGCGTCGGGTTTGAAGGCGCCTCATTAAAAGGGAATATGCCTGCGGCTGTTGCAATGTGGCTTCCTAATCTGATACTTTTTTTATCAGGCATATTCCTCATATGCAGGTCAGCGGAAAGTTAAAAAATTATGCGCATACTTGATAAATATTCCATAAAAAATTTCATGCCTCCGGCAATTTACTGCCTGGTATCATTTATTTTCATGTACATGATAATAGACCTTTTCGGGCACTTGGATGAAATACTCAGAAACAAGGTAGCTGCCGGCATACTTGCCCAATATTACTATCTCCTGCTTCCTATAATATTTGTCCAGGTCATACCGGTTGTAATACTTCTTGCCACGATATATGTTTTCAGCGATATGAACAAACATAATGAAATAACCGCCATGAAATCAGCAGGCGTAAGTATAATCAAGATTGTAATGCCGTTTCTAGTGGTTGGGATTTCCGTATCGCTTGCGGTTATGCTGATAAATGAAATGGCTGTGCCAAAGGCAAATATAGAAACAACAAGGATAAAACAAACCTATATCGAACATATAAAAGGCGGCCAGGAAAAAAATTCTGTTA